>NZ_JBTJEP020000007.1:0-173142 GCF_054456635.2 Leucobacter faecis | reverse complement strand
CCGGTCACATTCCGAACCCGGAAGCTAAGACTGACTGCGCCGATGGTACTGCACTCGGGAGGGTGTGGGAGAGTAGGACACCGCCGGACACCTTTTTACAAAAGGGGCTGGTTCACTTAATCGTGAACCAGCCCCCTTTTTTTTGGTGATAGCGCCCCACTTAGAACAGTGTGTTCTGATCCTCCATGCCGCGCATCGCGTCATAGTCGAGCACGAGGCATCGAATACCGCGGTCTTCTGCGAGCGTGCGAGCCTGCGGCTTAATCTCTTGGGCCGCAAAGACGCCCACCACGGGTGCGAGCAGGGGGTCGCGGTTCATCAAGTCAAGGTAGCGGGTGAGCTGTTCGACACCGTCGATCTCACCGCGGCGCTTGATCTCAATTGCGACCGAAGAGCCCAGCGCGTCACGCGCCAGAATGTCAACCGGGCCGATGGCGGTCATGTACTCGCGACGTACGAGCGTGTGGCCGTCGCCCACGAGCTCGATCTGGTCTGCCAGCAGCTCCTGCAGGTGTGCCTCGACGCCGTCCTTGATGAGGCCGGGGTCGACCCCTAAATCGAAGGAGGCGTCGTGCAGGATCTCGAACAGTGAGACCACGAGCTTGTCGGCCGTCTTCTTCTGCGTCACCTGCCACAGCTCAATGATGCCGGCGGCCCTGTGGTCGTCCTCTAACTCGAGCTCGGTGCGCGAGCACGGCGGGCTCATCCAGTTCAGCGGCTTGTAGCTGCCCCCGTCAGAGTGCACGAGAATGCTGCCATCGCCCTTAAGCATGAGCACACGCTTCGCGCGGGGTAGGTGAGCAGAGAGACGCCCTGCATAGTCAACGGAGCAATCAGCAACAACAATACGCACCGCGTCAGTCTAACCGTTCGCGCCTGCTGGTACCCCGCGTTCGCGAGCAACGCCTGCGGCAATGAATACAAAAACAGCGAATCCGACGAGCGGCCAGAATGCGGGCAGCAGGCCCAGATGTTCACCGAGGAAGCCGATGAGCATGGGGCCGAGTAGAAACGCGGTGTAGGCGATCGCAGACACCGCGGCGACCCCCTTTACAGCGGTCTTGGGGTCGTCAGCAGCCGCCGAGATACCGACAGGAAATCCAAACGCGCAACCCATGCCCCAGAGCACCGCACCCGCCACGATCGCGATGGGGGAGGGCACGAGGATGGTGACGGCAACACCTGCGGCAATGAGCACGGCACCGGCGCGCAGCACCGTGACGCGGCCAAAGCGAGGCAGCACCCAGGCGCCAGACAAACGCGTAAGCGTCATCGAAATAAAGAAGGCAGCGAGCAGCAGAGCGGCGGTGTCGTTGGGGAAGCCGCGGCCGTCTGCGAGAGCGAGAGGCAGCCAGTCGCTTGCTGTGCCCTCGGCAAGGCTCATGCTCATGGCGATGAGACCGATCACGAGAATGCGCGGGTCGCGCCACGGCGTGTACCCGTCCTGTGGTTTCAGGTCGGACGCAGGAGCAGAAGCAGGAGCAGGTGTGGGAGCGGCGACAGCCTCGTGGTCGAGCTCGACCCCGCCGGGTAGCACGCGCAGGGCGACGAAAACGCCCACCAGCACGATCAGGTAGATGATGCCCAGGTGTACCGGCACGGCGACGCCCGCGCTTTCGGCGAGGGCACCAAGACCCATCGACGTCACGCTGCCGAGACTGTATCCGGCGTGAAACAGTGACATGCGGGGTTTGCCGAGTGCTCGCTCGGCGCCGGCGCCGCTCACGTTCATCGCGACGTCACTCGTCGCAAACGTGAACCCAAAGACGGCGAGAGCGATGATCGCAGGTACAACGAGCCCCAGCCAAAATAGCGTCGCGGCGAGCGGCAGCATCACGGTTTGCGTGACGACAAACGCGGCGAGTACGCGGCGCGCGCCAAACCGTGACACGGTGCGGCCCGACAGCACGAGACCCGTGACCGAACCCAGCGCGAGCGTGAGCCCGATCAGACTCATCTCAAACGTTGACGCTCCGAGGTGGTCGCGCAGCGCTGGCAAACGACTCAACCAGCTGCCAAACCCGGTGCCCAACAGGGCGAATATGGCGAGGACGCCGTAGGTCCAGCGGGCAGCGAAGCGGGTGTCGCCTGAGGCCTGGTGATGCACGATACTCCTGTGGTCGCGCGACCCGATAAGGTCGACGATTCAGCGTACCAACGGTGCGCTCGAACGCGTAGTGTGGGCTGTACAACAGCAAGTGAGTCTTCGGAGTGAATCAAACAGTGCAGAGACGCGATGATGAATTGAATTCAACTCAACCATCTGTGCTCGACGAACATGGCGATTCCGTCTTAAGCCGCGTCGAGAACCGGATTGTCGAGCTTGGCACTCGCTTGGTCGATCGGTATCGCCGCGAACTCGTTGAATACCGCGGTCTTGGGCAGAACACGGTCGAGAATGACATGCTGCCACTAGCCATTCGCAACATTCGCGATCTGCTTGAAAGCTGTCGCACGGGAGTACCGTTCGGTAGTGAGGAGATTGAGAATTTCCGATCGTCTGCCGCCCGACGGTCGTACCAGTTTGTGTCAATGCAGAGCGTGCTGCACGCCTACCGGATTTGGGGGCAGACGGTCTGGGAAGCGATTCACGAGGAAGCAAGCCGCGGAACCGATGCTGAGCGTAATGCAGCCTTGGGGATTGCGCGCAGCGTAATGGAACACGTTGACCGAGTATCGGTGATCGTCGCGCAGGCGTTTCTCGAGGAAGCATCGGGGATTCGGCGTGATCACAACTTGTTGCGCGGTGACTTTCTTGACGCGCTGTTACTCGGCAAAGCCACCACTGAACCTGCCGAACGGTTTCTGACCGTGATGGAAGTCGAGTTGCAACAGCACTATGTGGTGGTGCTTTTCCGAAGAATGCCGGGTGAGGAAGAGATTGACTTGCGATCAGCGCTGGCGACTGCCGTGTTTCACTTGCAGAGGTCGGGCCTGCAGGAATCTGGCGAGGGTCTATTGTCGGGAATTCGCGGCGACGAAATCGTGGTGGTTGCTCCAGTCGATACACCCGCTGACTACGAAGCATTGAAAGCGCGATCACGAGAAGCAGCTGGTCAATTGTCGGTCTTTGTCGGGGCGATTGGGCGCATGCACCGACAAGTTGCAGGCATCGTGAAGAGTTATAGCGAAGCGCACGAGGCCGTAGTGACTGGCCTGTCTGCCGAGTTAACCGGACAGTGCCTCGCGTACTCAGACGTGTTACTAGATAACCTCGTGCGTGAATCCAAGTACGCGGATGACTTGCTCCAAGAGGTGATTATTCCCTTGAATGATTATGATGCTCGTCGTGGTACGGAGTTGTTGCATACTCTTGAGTGTTTCTATGACAACCGCTTCAACCTGTCGCGTGCCGCCGCAACATTGCTGGTGCGACCCAACACGGTCACGTATCGCCTCGAACGGATTCGAGACATTACGGGTTACGACCCGGCGTACCCCGACGGGCTGTTACTGCTGAGTCTTGCTCTGAAGCGACACCGCATTCGTAGAATTCTATAACCAGTTGCGCTTCTTGCAATGAATTGTCTGATTTTCTGCAGAAAAGTCCATTCAAGAGGTTGGAAGTTGCCCTCTACAGTGTGGGGAGCGTCTCTTCGACGCGAATGCACCATGAGGGATTCAAAGGAGATGGCCCATGGCTTCCAATACACAATCGGTCACGGCGAGACGGGTCGCGTTCGCGAGTCTCGTTGGTACCAGTATCGAATGGTATGACTATTTTTTGTTCGGTACAGCGGCGGTTCTCGTCTTCAATACTCAGTTTTTCAGCAGCCTTAACCCGACGGCAGGAATGCTCGCCTCGCTTGCAACATTTGGAGTGGCATTTATCGCTCGGCCCTTTGGCGGTATCATTTTCGGGCACTTTGGGGACCGGATCGGGCGTAAATCAATGCTCGTGCTCTCATTGCTCATGATGGGAGGCGGCACGATTGTGATCGGTCTGCTGCCCACCTATGCGCAGATCGGTGTTTGGGCGCCGATTTTACTGGTGGCGGCACGCGTATTGCAGGGCTTCGCTGTTGGAGGTGAGTGGAGCGGCGCGGTGTTGATGGCGGCTGAGCACGCCCCTGCCGACAAACGCGCCTTTTACGCGAGCTGGCCTCAGAGCGGTGTCCCGATTGGAATGGCATTGTCGACGGGGGCGTTCTTCTTTATTCAGTTGTTACCAGCGGAAGACGTGCAAGCCTGGGCTTGGCGTATTCCGTTCCTAGCGAGTGGCATTCTGGTGGTGCTTGGGTTGTGGATTCGCCTCACAGTAACCGAATCTCCAGAGTTCGCAAAGATTAAAGCATCGGGCTCCGAGGCCAAGTTGCCCGTCGCTGAGGTAATGGCGACGTCGAAGAAGCCACTGTTACTTGGTATCTTCGTTCTCTTCGCGCCCAATATACCGTTCTACATCGCAACTGTGTTTCTACTTACTTACGTACCCGAAAATGTGGGTATTGGTTCGAGTGTGGTGCTACTCCAACTCACTGTCGTCTCTGTGCTCGAGGCCTTCACGATCCCTCGCGCGGCACAGTTGGCCGATAAAATTGGCCGTTCGAAGACGCTAATGATCGGCGCGGGGATGTTTATCGTGCTGGCGTTTCCCATGTTCTTGATGATTAACACCGGATCTGCGTTCTGGCTCTTCATCGCCTTGCTTCTACTCTTGCCCGTCTCACACGCGTTGTCGTACGCTGCCGCGGCGAGCTACATCTCAGACATCTTCCCAGCTCGTGTCCGATACACAGGAACGGCTATGTCATACCAACTGGGAAGCATCGCGTCGTCGGCAGTAGCGCCGCTCATCGCGGGAGGACTTCTTGCTGCAACCGGATCTTGGGTGGGCGTGGCGCTCTACCTTGCTCTAGCGGGGGCTATAACCGTCACAGGTCTCGCGGTGTCGGGTGGCGACGCAGCACTGCAGCATAAGGGCGAGGACGGGCGGAATTCGCCCGGGAATCGCAGCGGAGATACGGGGCCTAAGGATAAGGTGCTGGTGAACCGATGAACATTACAGGAGCCGTTCTCGAAGAGTGCGGGCGCCCGGGGCCCTATGAACAAACTCTCCCGTTGTCGGTGGGAGAACTGCAGCTCGCATCACCCCAGCAAAATGAGGTATTGGTACGCATGGAAGCCGCAGGGGTCTGCCATTCAGATCTCTCGGTCATTAATGGTGATCGCGTTCGTCAGGTGCCGATGGTCCTTGGGCATGAGGCTTGCGGCATCCTTGAAGAAGTGGGTGATGGTGTAGATCTTCAGCCTGGCCAACGTGTGGTAATTGTGTTTCAACCCCGATGCGGCGAATGCGAAGCTTGCCGCGTGGGTGGGAGAAAACTATGCACGCCTGGTAACCAAGCAAATTCAGCTGGTCTGCTGATGGGAGGCGGTATGCGCCTGCAACGTCAAGGGCAGCCGGTTCACCATCACTCGGGTGTTTCGGGGTTCGCCACTCACTCAGTGCTCCACCGCAGCTCAGTGATTCCGATCCCGCAAGATGTGCCCGCTCACGTGGGTGCGCTTCTTGGTTGCGCGGTTCTTACCGGGGGTGGAGCCGTTAAGAATGCTGCCAGAATCCGTGCTGGTGAAACCGTTGTCGTGTTTGGTGCGGGCGGCGTCGGTCTAGCAGCAGCACTAGTTGCCTCCGCACTGGGAGCATCCAGGGTGACGGTCATCGACCCTATCGAAAGCAAGCACGAGGTTGCGTGCAAGATCGTGGCAGATGAAGCTATGACGCCTCAGGAAGCCGTCGAATGTGGCTTGCAGGCAGATATCGTGATTGAGGCGACAGGTAACGCACATGCCTTTGAGCAGGGAATCGAAACGCTGGCACCGGGCGGCCGACTCGTGGCCGTCGGTTTGGGTCACCCGGCCGACACCGCGAGGGTCAACCCGCTCGGGGTAGTGTCACAGTCAAAGACCATCATTGGTTCGTATCTGGGGTCTGGAGATCCCGTGCGAGATGTGCCTGAGTATGTCGAACTATGGAAGGCAGGCCGCTTGCCAGTTGAACGACTGGTAAGCGCAACTGTGGGACTGCGTGAGATCAATCGAGCAATGGACGACCTTGCTGCCGGTCGTGCCCTTCGACAGATCGTCGACTTCTCAATCGCGTAGATCTCATATGTGACGACTGCTCCGGCCTCTCATATGGAGGCCGGGGCAGTAGGGGTGAGTGATGGCTGAAGTGCGGCGCGGGGTGCGGCAGCTTGGAATGATCCGGAGCTTAGGCCCCAAGCACCACCCAGCGGTCGCCCCGAGCGCGCAGCCCGAGGGTGAGCGCGCGGGCGAGCATAAACACGAGCGTAAACCCGGCAGTGAGCGCGACGAGCGCGGCGGTGCCGGTGGGCACGAGCACCGTGATCGCCCACAGCACGGGCAGGTAGAACGCGAGGTTCACGAGGCTCGTCCACGCGAGGTAGCGGGCGTCGCCCGCGCCCATGAGCACCCCGTCGAGCACGAACACGAAGCCGCCCAGCGGCAGTGAGATACCCAGCGTGAGCACCGCGGCGGGCAAGATCGAGAGCACCCGCTCGTCGCTCGTGAATACGAGGCCGAGCACCGGGCTGAGCGCGGCGAGCAGCGCGCCGATCGCGACGCCGCAGGCGACGCCCCAGAACACGCAACGCCGCACGATCGCCTTCGCGCGGGGGGCGTCGCGGGCGCCGAGCGCGTCACCCACGAGCGCCTGCGCGGCGATGGCGAGCGCGTCGAGCGCGAACGCGGCGGTCGAAAAAACGGTGAAGATAACTTGGTACCCGGCGGTGGCGGCGGTGCCGTGACTCGTTGCTGCAAACACGGTCGCGAGTAGGGCCGCGCGCAGCCCGAGCGTGCGCACAAACAACCACCAGCCGCTGCGGCCAGCGTGCCCGAGTCCGTCGCGCCGGGGCCAGGCGCCCGCGCCGGCCTGGCGCGCGTGCCGCGCAATCACGGCGAGGTAGACGGCAACCATGCCCCACTGCGCGATCACCGTGCCGATAGCGCTGCCCGCGACACCGTAGCCGAGCACGTAAATGAACATCCAGTTGAGGCCGACGTTCGCGGCGAACGCGATCGTCGCCACGACGAGCGGTGTGCGGGTGTCCATGAGCCCGCGCAACAGCCCGCTCGCTGCGAACACGAGCAGCATCGCGGGCACACCGAGGCACGAGATCTTGAGGTAGGCGAGAGCCGCGGCCGCGGTCTCAGCGTCGACTCCAAAGGCAGCCACCAGGGGGCCCGAACTGAGCCACAGCACGCCGCCCACGATGACACCGATGCCGAGCGCCAGCCACAGCCCATCGATGCCCGCCTGCACTGCACCAGTGAGATCGCCCGCACCCCGCCGCCGGGCGACGAGCGGAGTCGTCGAGTACGCAAGAAACACCATCAGCCCGACGGCAGTCTGCAAGATCGCGCTGGCGACCGCGAGCCCCGCAAGCGGTGCGGCGCCCAGGTGCCCCACCATCGCCGAGTCGGCAATGAGAAACAGCGGCTCGGCGATGAGCGCGCCGAGCGCGGGGAGCGCGAGGTGCGCGATCCGGCGGTCGATGACGGCGCGCTGAGCGCGGTCGCGCGGGGACTGGGGCGTGCGGGGCATACACGCAACGCTACCGGGCTGCGCCCGCCGCTACGCCGCCAGCTGACTCTCGCCACGCGGCCCGGGGCGCCCGCTAGGCTTGACGCATGAGCAACGCAGCGCCCGCCTCCGGCCCCGTATCAGGCAGCATCTCAGGTCAAATCTCAGGCATCGACCTCGCAGAACTCGACCCCGCGACCCGCCCGCAAGACGATCTCTATCGTCACGTCAATGGCCGCTGGATCGACCGCACCGAGATTCCCGGCGATAAGGCTCGCTATGGCTCCTTCGCCGTTCTCGCCGAGAACGCCGAGGCCGCTGTGCGCGACATCATCACCGGCACTGAGGCCCCCGCGGCCGGCGCCCCCGCCCAGACCGAGGCCGACAAGGTCGCGGCCCTGTACGCGAGTTTCATGGACACGGAGCGCGTCGACGCACTGGGGGCCCAGCCCATCGCGCCGGATCTCGCGCGTGCGGCCGAAGTCACTTCAATCACTGAGCTGGTGGCGCTCGTGGCCGAGCTCGAGCGGCAGGGGCTCAGCGGCTTCTACGGTATGTTCATCGACAACGACCCGGGTAACCCCGAGCGCTACATCGTGTTCGTGATGCAGGGCGGTATTGGCCTGCCCGACGAGTCGTACTACCGCGAAGAGCAGTTCGCCGAGATTCGCGAGCAGTACCGAGCCCACATTGCGCGCATGCTGGCGCTCGCGGGCGTGGCTGACGCCGAACGCGTCGCCGAGCTCGCCTACGGGCTTGAAGCGCGCATCGCCGAGTCTCACTGGGACAAGGTCGCCAGCCGCGACATTCAAAAGCTGTACAACCTGCGCACGTTCGAGGGGCTCGGCGAGATCACCCCCGAGCTTGACTGGCCCACCTACCTTGCCGCGATGGGCGCCCCCGAGTCTGCGTTCGCCGAGGTCGTCGCCGCCCAGCCTGAGGCCCTCGCCGGGCTTGCTGCTCTGCTCGTCGATAGCGAGCTCGAAGCATGGAAGGCCTGGCTCACCTGGTCGATCGTGCGCGGGTCCGCGGCGCTTCTGTCGCAAGAGATTTCACGCGCCAACTTCGACTTCTACGGCACCGCACTCACCGGTGCACCCGAGCAGCGTGACCGCTGGCGCCGTGGCGTCTCGTTTGTTGAGGGGGCGATGGGCGAGGCGGTAGGCAAGCTCTACGTTGAGCGTCACTTCGACGAAAACTCGAAGGGCGCGATGGACGAACTCGTCGGCCACCTGATCGAGGCCTACCGCGACTCGATCACCTCACTGTCGTGGATGAGCCCCGAAACCCGCGAGCGCGCCCTCGACAAGCTCGACAAGTTCACGCCCAAGATTGGTTACCCCGTCAAGTGGCGTGACTACTCGGCGCTCGCCGCTGACTCGGGTGACCTGCTGGGCAACTCGCGCCACGTCGCTGAGTACGAGTTCGCGCGCGAGTTCGCCAAGATCGGCAAGCCCATCGACCACGACGAGTGGTTTATGACCCCGCAGACGGTCAACGCGTACTACAACCCGGGCTTCAACGAGATCGTGTTCCCCGCCGCCATCTTGCAGCCGCCGTTCTTTGACGTGGCGTGGGACGCGGCGACGAACTTCGGCGCGATCGGTGCGGTGATTGGGCACGAGATCGGTCACGGCTTCGACGACCAGGGCTCGCGCTACGACGGCGACGGCAAGCTCGTCGACTGGTGGACGGAGGGCGACCGTGAGGCGTTCGAGAAGCTGACCGGCGCGCTGATCGAGCAGTACAACGAGCTGTCACCCGAGGGCGCAGACGGCCAGAAGGTCAACGGCGAGCTCACCATCGGCGAGAACATTGGTGACCTCTCGGGCCTCGAGATCGCGTGGAAGGCGTATCTGCGCTCGCTCGCCGGGGCCGAGTCGCCGGTGATCGACGGCCTCACGGGAGCCGAACGCTTCTTCCTCGCCTGGTCGCAGGCGTGGCAGCAGAAGTCGCGCCCCGCAGAGACCGTGCGGCTGCTCACGATCGACCCGCACTCGCCCAACGAGTTTCGCTGCAACCAGATCGTCAAGAACCTCGAGGCGTTTCACACCGCGTTCGAGACGCAGCCCGGCGACGGGCTGTGGCTCGACGAGGCCGAGCGCGTCTCGATCTGGTGATCCAGACCTGGTGATCCCGACCTGGTGAAGTAGGGCGACGATGAACATGATGCGGCGTAGCGTCCTCTGGCCCAGTGCGACCGCGGGCCTCCTGTGGCTGCTGGTTGGGGGCGTCGCGCAGGCGCTGACCTGGTTCACCAGCGTGGGGTGGCTGATGCGGCCGGTGGCGCCGCACACGATGCCCGGCGCCGTGTGGATGTGGCCCGGCGCGTGGGGCATCGCCGCCGCGCTGCTCGGCGCGCTCGCGGTCGGCTGCGGCACCGCCGCGGTCTTGGCCTTGCAGGCGCGCGGCCCCTCCTTCGGCTGGGTGGGGGCCGGGCGTGCCTGGCTCGCGATGATTCTGGCTTCGACCGTCGTGGGCATCGCGACCGACGTGGGCGTGCTGCTGGGCTTTGGCCCGATCCCCAGCGTGGGGGAGGGGCTCAGGTCTCAGCTATCCATCGCCAGCCTCGGCTCGTACGCTGCACTGGGCGCCTACTTTGGGGTGCTCTACGGGTGGGTTGCGGCGCTGGTGGCCCGCTCGCTCGATCGGGCCGCGCTGCGCGAGGCGGTGCGGGCGGCACAGCTCGAGGCGGCGGCGGGCGCTGGGTTTGATCCGGATCGTGCGGAGAGCAGCCGTGGCGCCGGTGTCGGCGGAGCGCCCGGGCCCAGAAACGTCGCGCCGCCGCGCCGCGCCGGCGCATTTGTGGGCGCGGTGCTGCCCGTGCTGGCGGCGGTAGCGCTCGCCGTCGCGTACACGGCGGTGTCGAGCGAGGGCGCGCGCGTGCACACGCGGGTCACGCAGGCCGAGCTTGCCCAAGCAGAGCGAGACGCGGCAGAAGCAGCCGGGGTTTTAAGCGTTGGTGCCCTGCCAGATTCGACTGCCGAGGGAGATCCCGTGCCCAGCCGCGACGAGGGCGCGCCACCGCGCGACCCAACGTGGTGCAGCGCCGCAGACACGACGCTCATGTTCGATGGGCCCGATGCGGCGACAGGGCATCGCCTATTGACGCTGCGCGTCGTGAACGGCGGTGAGGAGTCGTGCGTGCTCGAAGGGTATCCCGACATTGCGTTCGCCGATCAAAATGGCCACCTGCTCGATGCAGAGCTGTCACACGGAGGCTCTTTCATGCGGCAAGATGCGGGGCCCGCGGCGATCACGCTCGAGCCAGGAGCTTGGGCATCGAGCGGCATCGGTTGGAATGCGAACTCGACGCAGGGTGAGCTCGTGGCAGCTCAGGTGTACAGCGCGCTCGTGCCGGGAGACGAACGGCACGCATGGCCGCCGCGCACGCCGCTCGACATCGTGCCGGGAGCGAGCGTGGCAGTGAGCGCCTGGGAGCCCAGCGACGGGCCGCAGCCTGATTGATGCGGTCGACGCGCACCGTGCGATAGGCTCACACTGCAAGTGACACGGGGTGCCGCGTAAGCGGCTGAGACCACACCCGTCGAACCTGATCTAGTTCGTACTAGCGAAGGGATGTCGCGTGAGCGATCGTCTATTTTGTACACCCGCAAACCTGGCCACGGCCACCCACCAGCTGCTGGCGGAGGTGAGACGGCGCAGCCCGCTCACCCACTCCATCACCAATAATGTGGTGCCCAACTTCACGGCCAACGTGCTCCTGGCGCTGGGAGCGGCCCCGGCCATGGTCGACATCGTGGGCGAAGCCGGAGCGTTCGCCGAGGTCGCCGATGGTCTGCTCATCAACCTGGGCACACCGACCCCCGAGCAGTGCGGCGCCATCGCCGAAGCCGTGCCGGGCGCCGCTTTAGGCGGCACGCCCTGGGTGCTCGACCCCGTCGCGGTGGGCCTGCTGCCCATTCGCACGGCCCTCGCCCACGAACTTCTCGCGGCCGGCCCCACGGCGGTGCGCGGCAACGCATCAGAAATCATTGCGCTCGCGGGGCTCGGCGACGGCGGGCGCGGCACCGACGCAGCTGACGACGTCGATCAGGCACTGCCCGCAGCGCTCCGGATCGCCACCCGCCAGCCCGGTACCGTCGTTGCGGTATCGGGCGACCGTGACCTCATCACTGACGGTGCAACCGTGGTGCGCGTACTGGGCGGAAGCGCACTGCTCACGCGGGTGACGGGAGGCGGCTGCGCACTCGGTTCGGTGATCGCGGCCTTCTTGGGGGTGCGGGCAGACATACCTGCGCTCACGGCGGTCGCGGCCGCGCACGCCGTCTACAGCGTTGCTGCCGAGCATGCCGCGCTCGCGTGCGAAGGTCCCGGCACATTCGCCGCGCACTTTCTCGACGCGCTCGCCGCAGTGACGCCCACAGCAGTGGCCGCGCAGGCTCGATTCGAGGTGGCAGCGTGAACGTGCAACTCGACGTCTACTTCATCACCGACAGGGCGCTGAGCGGCCCCCGCGGCGTAGCTGAAACGGTGCGTCAGGCGGTAGATGGAGGGGCCACGATCGTGCAGCTGCGCGATAAACACGCAAGCTTTGACGAGCTGCTTGACGAAACCGAGCGGGTCGCCGCTGCCATCGCTGGCAGAGTGCCGCTGCTCATCAACGACCGGCTTGATGTAGTGCTCGAAGCGCGCAAGCGTGGAATCCGCGTCGATGGTGTGCACCTGGGGCAGGGCGACACCGCTGTGTTGGGTGCGCGCGAGGCGCTCGGGCCCGACGCCGTTATTGGACTCACCGCCAATGCCCCCGAGCATCTCGACGCGGTAGCCGCGTTGCCCGCGGGAACTGTTGATCACTTGGGGGTGGGCGTGATCCGGCCCACCAGCACGAAGCCCGATCACCCTGAGCCGCTTGGCGTGAGTGGGTTTGAACGGTTCGCGGCCCGCGCTGCGCAGCTGGGTCTGCCGTGTGTGGCGATTGGCGGCGTTGAAGTGGGGGACGCCGCCGCACTGCGGCGCGCGGGGGCCGCGGGGCTTGCCGTTGTCTCGGCGATCGCGGCCGCGCCCGATGCTGCGGCGGCAGCGCGGCAGTTTGTGCGCGCGTGGCAGTCGGCTGATCAGCCGCGGCGCGAGCAGGAACCGTCCGCAGAAGCGCTGCGCGAGCAGGCGCTGCCTGCCGCGGGGCCCACGAAGCGTGCGCGAGCGAGTTCGACGCCGAACGTGCTGTCGATCGCGGGCACCGATCCGACGGGCGGTGCTGGAGTGCAGGCCGACCTGAAGGCGATTGCGGCGGGCGGCGGCTATGGCATGGCCGTGGTGACGGCGCTCGTGGCGCAGAACACCAGGGGCGTGCGTGAGGTGCACATCCCGCCCACAGCGTTCTTGGCGGCACAGCTTGACGCCGTGAGTGACGATGTGCGCATCGATGCGGTCAAGATTGGCATGCTCGCGAACGACGCCGTGATTGACACGGTACGCGCGTGGCTGGAGCGGGTGCGGCCGCCGCGCGTGGTGATTGACCCCGTGATGATCGCGGCGAGCGGTGACACGCTGCTTGACGAGCAGGCTGTAGCAGCGCTGCGACGATTGCTGCCGCTGGCAGACCTGGTGACTCCGAATCTGCCCGAATTGGCAGTGCTCGTGGGCGAGCCGGAGGCAGAAGACTGGGCGGCGGCGCTCGCACAGGCCGCAGAACTGGCGAAGCAGTGTGGCGTGCGCGTGCTTGCGAAGGGCGGGCACCTCGCGGGGGACGCGGTGCCCGACGCGCTTGTGCTGCCATCGGGGGCGATGCAGGAGTATGCGGGGCGCCGGATCGCGACCCGCAATACACACGGCACCGGGTGCTCGCTGTCGGCGGGCATCGCGGCCCGAGCGGCCCGGGGCATCGACTGGAGCGACGCTGTCGCCGAGTCAAAACTGTGGTTACGCGAGTCGATCGAAGCCGCTGACTCACTCGACGTTGGCGGCGGGGCAGGGCCCGTGCACCACTTCGCCGGGATGTGGCAGCGCGGCGGGTTGGCGACCGTTGGTGTGGGTGTGGGTGTGGGTGTGGGTGTGGGTGTTGGCGTTGGCGTTGGTGTTGGTGTTGGTGTTGGCGGGTCTGAGTGTGGGGCTGGCGGGGTCGCCACTAAGCGGCTGCGGGAGGATTGGTGGCAGGGCATCGCTCGGGTGCGTCAAGAGACAGACGAACTCGGATTCATTACGCAGCTCGCCGACGGCACTCTCGACCGCGCAGACTTCTTGTTCTACGTGGCGCAAGATGCGCTGTACTTGCGTGAGTATGCCCGCGTGCTGGCGCGCATCTCAGCATTGGCGCCGTCGTCGCAAGAACAGCAGTTCTGGGCCGACAGCGCCAAGGGTGCAATCGCGGGTGAATATGCGCTGCACGAGGAGCGGCTGAGCGCCGGTGTTGCTGCCGGTGTTGCTGCCGGTGTTGGCGTGGCTGCTGGCGAACCGGTTGCGGGTGGGGTGGCCCAGGCCGGCACGTCGACTCGACTCGGGGGAGCGACCCAGCGTTCGCGCGTTACAGACGGCTACATCTCGCATCTGCTCGCGGCCACCACGAGGGGGTACGCGGTGGCCGCAGCGGCGGCGCTACCGTGTTTTTGGATGTACACCGATATTGGCACGCGCCTCAAGGGCGGGCATCTCGGCGAGTATGCGCGTTCGAGCGATCACCCGTACGCCGAGTGGCTTGACACCTACGATGACCCCGCATTTGCCGTCGCCACCGAGCAAGCGATCAGCTACGTGGCTGCGGCAGTGACCGCTGCACACGAGCACACGAGGGCCGAAGCGTGGCGTGCGTTTGCCGTGTCGGCCGAGTGGGAGCGCGACTTCTTTGGGCAAACCCGGGCCCGCTGATCAATACTGGAGGGCTGACACACAGCTGGCGGGGCGACCGCCAGCTGTGTGACGCTGTGTGTCGGGTGTGGTGCAGCCGATTCGTGCGCGGTAGGGGTTATGCGCCATGCTTTCAGTAAGTGAATAGCTCGTATTGCAATAATCGAGTAATGAGCGCGACGAAGGACACCGACTTGACGACCGCGACACCCCAGGCCGCGCACGATATATGGCGCGAGAGTCGCTACGAAGCATTGATCGCCCCCACCGGCAACCTGAGCCTCACGCTGACGCGGTGGCTGCCCACCGGCACCTCCGCTGAAGACGCGGCCGCGCAGGTGGCTCAGGCGCGCACCACTGACGCCGTCACTGTCACTGAGCTGTCGCGCCGCAACATCGGCACCGGCGAACCCGAGTACGGCCTGCGGGTGTGGGATGCGCATTCGCAGGCGATTCGAGCCTTCGAGCACGTCGACACGTTTGACTACAACCCCGACTGGGTGGTCGACGCGACCTTTACCCCCGTTGCGGCCGATCGCACCGTGCCGTTTGAGCACATTCGCGATGCCGGTGGCACACGCGACCTTGTGGTGCCCGGCGATATTACGTTTGAGCGCGACGGGCAGAGCTTCACTCTCGCTGCCTTCGACGACGACGGCACGCTGCTACTCGTCTTCGGTGACCCCACGAACACCGCGACCGACGACACCCAGACGTACGGCTCTGGCCGGTTCTTGTTCGTCGAGTTCACCGATGGCGAGACGAAAGCTGACGCTGAAGTTGACGCTGACGCTGACACCGTCACGCGGACGCCAGCGCGCCCGGTGCGGCTCAACTTTAACCGCGCCTTCGTGCCCCCGTGCGGGTTCTCGGCGCAGTACAACTGCCCCATGCCGCCCCCGCAAAACCGCCTCCCCTGGCCGGTCACCGCGGGCGAGAAGCTGCCCGTCTTCTCGGGCGGTTTCGACATTTACGACGCGCTGGTGTGACGCGCTTCATCTGACGCGCAGGCCCTGATCCGGAACGAAGCCGGTTCGCCCCACGGGCCTGCAGCCAGCCAGGCCCGCAACACCCAAGCACCCAAGCACCCAAACCCACCCCCACCCCCCCCACTCCAAAGGAACCCCGATGCCCTCGTTCAAGAAGCACCTCTTCGCCGCAGCAGGCGTGCTCGCCGTCTCGGCGCTCGCCCTTACAGGCTGTGCAGGGTCAGGCGGCCAAGACCGCGGCGGGGCAATCGGCCCAGACGCCACGATCTCGATCGGCTCACTCTACGAGCCCGTGAACCTGAGCAACACCGCGGGCGGCGGCCAGGGCGTAACCGAGGCGCTCACCGGCAACGTGTACGAGAGCCTGTCAAAGCTGAACGACGACGGCACGGTCACACCGCTGCTCGCGACGGGCCACGAGGTCAGCGATGACGGCCTCACCTACACGTACACGCTGCGCAACGACGTGAAGTTTCAGTCGGGCAAGGCCCTCACCGCCGAAGACGTGAAGGCCAGCATCGAAGCCGTACTCGCCCCCGACTCGCAGTCGGCGCGCAAGGGAAGCCTCGAGGTCATCACGGGCATCGAAACCCCTGACGAGCACACGGTCGTGTTTACGCTCGACCAGCCGTCGATCTCGCTGCCGTACCTCCTTTCGTACGTGTGGATCATTAACGCAGATGCCACCGACATTGAGAAGCAGGCCGACGGCACCGGCCCGTACACGCTCGGTGAGTGGAAGCGCGGCTCGACCCTCACGCTCGACCGCTGGGACGACTACTGGGGCGACAAAGCAACCAATAAGCAGGTCGTGTTCAACTACTTCACCGACGCAACGGCCGAAGACACCGCGCTGCGCAGCGGCCGCGTCGACCTGATTACGAGCGTGCAGAACCCAGACTCGCTGCCGCAGTTCGAGCAAGAGGGCGGGTTTACGATCAGCGAGGGCCAGTCGACCACCAAGGAGCTGCTCGCGTTCAACGACCGCGTTGCACCCTTCGACGATGCCAAGGTGCGCCAGGCCGTCTACTCGGCGATCGACCGCGAGAAGCTACTGAACGCGATCTGGGGCGACTACGGCACCCTGATCGGCTCGATGGTGCCGCCGAGCGACCCCTGGTATGAAGACCTGAACGACCTCAACCCCTACGACCCGGCACGCTCAGAAAAGCTGCTCAAAGAAGCGGGTCTGCCAGACGGCTTCGAGTTCACGCTCGACACCCCCAGCTACGACCCGCACCCCGCGGTCGCAGAGCTCTTGCAGTCAGAGCTCAAAAAGGTGGGCATCGACGTCAAGATCAACACGATCAGCGCCGACGAGTGGTACACGAAGGTGTTCAAGGAGCGCGACTTCGAGGCGACGCTGCAAGAGCACGTGAACGACCGCGACGTCGTCTGGTACGGCAACCCCGACTTCTACTGGGGCTACGACAACGCTGAAGTGAGCAAGTGGATTAGCGAAGCTGAGCAGGCCGCCACCGAGGCTGAGCAGACCGACCTACTGCGCAAGGCCAACCGTCAGATCGCCACCGACGCGGCGAGTGTCTGGCTGTACCTCTACCCGCAGATCGTCGTCGCGTCTGACAAAGTGTCGGGGTATCCCGTCAACGGTCTCAACTCGCAGTTCTTCGCGTACGACATCGTGAAGAAGTAGCCGCCTATGCTCGCATACGTGCTGCGGCGCGGCGCGCTGCTGCTGGGGTCGTTCGCCATCGCAATGGTGCTGATTTTTGTACTGTTGCGCATGCTGCCGGGCGACCCCGCCAACGCGCTGCTCTCGGTGGGCGCAACAGATGAGCAGATCGCGGCCGCCCAGGCACAGGTCGGCTCCGATAACCCGCTGCTCGTGCAGTTCGGTGCGTGGGCAGCGCAAATGCTGCGCTTCGATCTTGGTGAATCGGTCATCACCGGCGCCGCGATCGGCCCCGACGTGGCGGCGCGGCTGCAGGTCACGATCCCGCTCACACTCATCGCGTTCGTGGGGGCGGTGATCGTTGCCCTCGTCGCGGGTGTTACGAGCGCCGTGCGCGCCGACCGATGGTACGGCGTCGCCCTCTCGGGCGTCGCCCAGCTGGGCATCGCGGTGCCCGTGTTTTGGATCGGCATGATCCTCGTGTGGATCTTCGGCCTCATGCTCGGCTGGTTTCCGACCGGAGGGTTTCCGACCGACGACTGGGCCTACCCGCAAGACGCGCTCTCATCGCTCGCACTGCCTGCCATCTCGATCGCCATCGTCATGGGAGCATCGTTGACCCGGTACGTGCGCTCGGCCACGCTCGACGTGCTCGGCAGCGACTACCTACGCACGGCCCGCGCGCACGGATCGGGGTTTGGTGAGGCGCTGTGGCGCCACGGCCTGCGCAACGGCTCGGTGCCGGTGATCTCGATTCTCGGTATCGAGCTCGCGTCAACCCTGCTGGGCGCGGTCGTCGTCGAGAGCGTGTTCGCGCTGCCGGGGCTCGGCAGCTACCTCGTCGACGGCATCGCCAAGCACGACTTCGCCGCTATCCAAGGAGTGCTCGTGGTGACCACGCTCATGGTGCTGCTCGTCGGCTTCACCGCCGATCTCGCGCAGCGCTTCGTCGACCCCCGCCTGCGCAAAACCGCGGGGGTGAGCGCATGACCGCGCCAGTGACCGGCCAGGGCGAGACCGCCCCCACGGGCGAGCGCACCACGGGCCAGCACGCCGCGAGCTCCCTGGCTGCCGCGGGCATCGCGGCAGAAGGATCCGGATCAAAAAAGCGCCCGCGCAGCGTCACCCTGTGGGCGGGCGCCGCGATGGTGGGCCTCGTCGTGCTGGCGGCCCTCGTGTCGCTTGTGTGGCTGCCGTACGCGCTCGACGATACGTCGGGCGGGCGGCTCGAGGGCCCCAGCCTCGAGCACCTGTTCGGCACCGACAAGCTGGGCCGCGACCTCGCGAGCCAGCTGATGGTCGGTGCCCGCATCGCGCTCGCGGTCGGCGCCGGGTCGGTCGCGATTGCGGCCGTGTTGGGTGTCGCGATTGGGCTCGTGGCGGCGCTTGCAACCGCGTGGGTCGACGACGCCATCTCGGCGTTCATCGACGTCGCGATCGCCTTTCCGGTGCTGCTCACGGCCATGCTTTTCGTCGCGCTGCAGCCGCCGTCGCTGGGATCAGCGATCGTCGCGATCGGCCTCGCCATGTCGGCGGTCGTCGCCCGCATCGCCCGCATCCTCGCGAAGGGCATCGTGTCGGCGCAGTTCGTGACGGCCGCCCGCACGAGCGGCACCTCGACCTGGGGCATCGTGCGCCGGCACCTGCTGCCCAACATGGCGCCCACGCTGTACGTCACGTTCGCGCTGCAGTTTGGCGCCGCGGTACTCGCCGAGGCGAGCCTGTCGTACCTGGGGCTCGGCGCGCCGCCGCCCAACGCCTCATGGGGGCGGCTGCTGCAGGAGGCGCAGGGCACCGTGCTCGTGGCTCCCGCCGCCGCGATCGCACCCGGAATCGCGCTCGTCGTGCTCGTGCTCGGCGTGAACTTCGTAGCCGACGGCCTGCGCGACGTCGCCGACCCCACCCGCCGAAAAGGGAGTGCCGCATGAGCGTCGCTGCAGCTACGCCCGACCTGTTGCGGGTGAACGGCCTCTCGATCGATGCGGGCGCGGCCCGCCTCGTGAACTCACTGTCATTCACGGTCGCGCCCGGCGAGCGAGTGGGGCTCATCGGCGAATCCGGATCAGGCAAATCCCTCACCTCGCTCGCCCTGACCGGCCTGCTGCCGGCCGGGCTCACCGCCACCGGGTCGGTGCGGCTCGACGGCGTCGAAACCGTGGGCGCCTCGGAGGGTGCACTCAAGCCGCTGCGGGGCGCGGCCCTGGGCATGGTGTTTCAAGAACCACTCACCGCGCTCGACCCGCTCATGCGGGTGGGCAAGCAGATCGCTGAGCCGATGCGCCGCCACCTCGGATTGCGCGGTGCCGCCCTCGGCGCCTCGGTGTCGAAGGCGCTCGCCGAGGTGAGTCTTTTTGAGCCGAGGTTCGCACGGGCTTTTCCGCATGAACTCTCGGGCGGGCAGCGGCAGCGGGTCGCGATTGCTATTGCGCTCGCTGCTGGGCCGCGCCTGCTCGTCGCCGATGAGCCGACCACCGCGCTCGACGTGACCGTGCAAGCCGAGGTGCTCGCCCTGCTCGATCGGCTGGTGGCCGAGCGCGGCATGGGGCTCTTGTTTGTGAGCCACGACCTCGCGGTGGTGTCGCGCATGACCGACCGCGTGCTCGTGTTGCAGCGCGGCGACGTGGTCGAAGAGGGTGCGGTGGGCGCGCTGCTGCGGGCCCCGTCGCACCCGTACACCGCGCAGCTCGTGGCGCACGCGCGGGCGCTCGATGCAGCCCTCGACGGGGTAGCTGCTGGTGATGCGGCGGGTGACGCTGGTGCGGGCGAAGCTGCCGGGAACACTGATGCAGAGGGTGATGAGGAACGATGACCACGATTGCGGCCCAGCCGTTGATAGAGGCCCGCGGGGTCGACTTTTCGTACGGTAAACAGCTGACGCTGTCGGGTATCGACCTCGCGATTGGCGCCGGTGACTCGGTGGGCATCGTGGGGGAGTCTGGCGCGGGCAAGTCGACGCTTCTGGCGCTGCTTTTGGGGCTCGCGGCGCCCAGCCGTGGCGAGGTTCTGTTTGAGGGGGCGCCGCTCAACCTGCGCGATCGTGCACTGATGCGGCGGTTTCGCGGGTCGGTGCAGGCCGTGTTTCAAGACCCGTACTCGTCGCTCGACCCGCGGCAACGCATTGACCGCATCGTGTCAGAGCCGCTCGAGTCCCTGGGACTCGCGCGCGGTGCTACCGCCCGCAGTCGGGCGCTGGCCGCACTCGAATCGGTGGGGCTACCCGCAGACGCGGGCAACAGGTACCCGCACGAGTTTTCGGGTGGGCAGCGGCAGCGCATCGCGATCGCGCGGGCGACGGTGGTGGCGCCGCGCGTGCTCATCGCCGACGAGCCGGTGAGCGCGCTCGACGTGAGCACACGCACGCAGGTGATCGAACTCGTGAACTCGCTGCGCGAGACGCACGGGCTCGCGCTGGTGATGGTGTCGCACGACCTCGGCTCGGTCGCGGCGACCTGCGCTCGCACGGCAGTGCTCGAGAAGGGTCGGCTGGTCGAAGTGGGTGCGACGCGCGAGCTGCTGGTGTCACCCCGCGAGGCTTACACGCGGTCGCTCATCTCGGCGATTCCCCGCCTGCCCGCGTAGCCGCGCCTCCGGCCGAGTGCAGGCAGCGGGCAGAGCCAGCGTCTCGAGCATCGATCCAGCGTCAAGCATCAATAATTCGCGAACACTGATGCCATTGGCGTGATTGATGCGTTTCGCGGTGTGGGGGCCGCGGGCTACGCCGCGGCGTGCTCGGGGCAGGTCGAGCCCGCGTGGGCTGCGCACGCGACGACGCGCACGCGACACGTCTGGTCGGCGCAGTTGTCGAGCCGGTTCGTGGCGGTGCCGCACACAAAACAGCTGCCGAGCACGGCGGCGCCCGGCGCGAAGTCGGTGGCCTCGCGGCCGTCGAACACGGCGAGCGAGCCCTCCCACAGGCCGTCGTTGCCGTAGGCCTCGCCGTACTTTACGATGCCGCCGTCGATTTGGTACACCTCGCCAAAACCGCGCTTGATCATTGCGGCCGACAGAATCTCGCAGCGAATTCCGCCCGTGCAGTACGTGACGACGGGCTTGTTCTTGAGGTCGTCGTAGGCGCCCGATTCGATCTGGGTGATGAAATCGTGTGTGGTGGTGACGTCGGGCACAATCGCGCCCTTAAACTTGCCGACCTCCGCCTCCCACGCGTTGCGGCCGTCAAAAAACACAACCTCGTCGCCGCGTTCGGCCACCAGCTCGTTCACCGCCTGGGGAGAGAGGTGTTGGCCACCGCCCACGACACCGTCTGCGTCGACAACCGTTTCGTCGGCGATACCAAACGCGACAAGCTCGTCACGCACCTTGACGCTGAGCTTCGGAAAATCGCTGATGCGCCGCCACGGCACAGTGCGGTCGATACCCTTCATGGTTTCAGGTGCGACCGGGTCAAACCCGGTGCCGTCGCTCCACTTCACCTCGAGGCCCTTAAATGCGCTGAATTCGCGGGTGCGCTTGAGGTACTGCTTGCATGCATCAATCTCGCCGCCGACGGTGCCGTTAATGCCGTGCTTCGAGATGATGATGCGGCCACGCAGTCCGAGTGACTCGCACAGCTCACGCTGCCACAGCATGACCGACTCGGGGTCGGCGACGGGGGCAAACACGTAGTACAGCAAGATCTTGGGGTGGCTCACCCGACCATCGTACGCGTATCGCCTGCGCGAGCATGATTGTTGGTGCAAAAGTTGTGGGGAAAAGGCCACATCCACCACGACATTTGTACCAAAGAACCCGGGCAGCTTGTCGCACGAGGCTGCGAGTTATCTTGGGCGCCGCAATTGAGGCTTGACATTAACGTAACGTCAACTTTTAGAGTGAGAACGCGCCCGCCGACACCAACACCAACGCCAACCCCAACGCCAACCCAACCCAACCCAACACGAGAGACGCACTATGCACCACACCATCCAGCAGGTCGCAAAGGCCGCCGGCACCACCGCGCGCACCCTGCGCCACTACGACCAGCTCGGCCTCGTGACACCCAGCCACATCGGCACCAACGGCTACCGCTACTACGACGACCGCGCCCTTGTCAGGCTGCAGCGGGTGCTGCTGCTGCGCGACCTCGGGCTCGGCCTCGGCGCCATCGGTGAGGTGCTCGAAGCGCAAGACGCGGGCGGCGAGGGGCCTGTTGCCGAGGCGCGGATCCTGCGCACGCACCTCACGCTGCTGCATGCCGAAGCCGCCCGCCTCGCCACCCAAATCGCCTCGGTCGAGCGCACGATCGCGGCGCTCGCCCCCGCGGGCCAGACCACGGCGACACAAACAGAACAGGAACACACCATCATGACCGAGAACATCTTCGACGGCTTCGATCACACGCAGCACCGCGACGAGGTCGAGCGGCGCTGGGGCGCCGACGCCTACGCCCGGAGCGCAAGCTGGTGGGAATCCCAAACTACCGAGGAGCAAGAATCAATGCAGGATCGCGTGCACGCGTTGAACACCGACTGGTCGGCACTTGCTCGTGAGGGTGCGTCGCCAGACTCTGCGGTGGCCCGCGCGCTTGCAACCCGCCACCTCGACTGGCTGCGCAGCGTGCCCGGCATCCCTGCCGACTTTGAGGGCTACGTGCGAGGGCTCGCCGACATGTATGTACAAGACGAACGCTTTGCCGCGAACTACGGTGGCACGGCGGGGGCTGAGTTCGTGCGGGCGGCGCTCTTGGCACACCTCGACGCGGGCTAAGCCTCGACCGCGGCGGGAACGAAAAATATGCGCGACTACTTCTGCTTATGGATGAGTGTTAAGCGGAATTGGTCGCGCATATTTTATGCACAGGGGTCGGGGCCAGCGGCCAGCGGTCGGCGGCCAGCGGTCGGCGAAGGCTAAGCCTCGACCGCGGCGGGCATCAGTGCGCGCGCTCCCGCATAGGCGTCGGGCATGTCACGCACGGGCACGTCGAATACGCGACTTGGGCCCTGCCCGCCGACGTCGTGCGCCCAGCCCGGGTCGCCATGCTGTGCGAAGCGCACGAGTGCGCCGTGCACCGCTCGTGCGAGCTGCTCGGGCGGGTGTTCGCCCGCTACACGTGCAACACCCTGTGCGTCGAGTCGGTCGAACACGAAGGGCACGTCGATGCAGTGCCCCGCCTGCGGCGGCTCGTCTGCGTGCCAGGCAAACCGGTAGCTCCACGTCGCACCGGCCTCGGCGCGGGCGGTGCGGGCGGCGGCGATGCGCGGCACCCACGTACGAAACACCGAGTCTGTGGCATAGTGGCCGAGCAACACCACGGTGCTCGCAGTCGATTGTGTGAGCGGATCGGCCAGCCACCTGTCGGCCACGAGCGCTGACGCGCCGAGCGCCCGCAGCGCGGCCCGACGTGGCACCCGGTCGAACACGGTGCCTGGTTTGAACAGCCCCAGCAGCTCGCCGTCGGCGGTGCCGAGAACGAGCGGAACGCTGGCACTCGGGCCCTGCGCGACGGCCACGTCGACGGGGCAGGTGACGGTGCTGCCGTCGGCGACGGGCCCGAGCATCAGACCGTCACGCAAGAGCCCGTGAATCTCGCGCACGAGCCGCGGCGCCGAGGGTGACGTGATGTGGGGCTGCAGTTCTAGGATGCGCGCCTCAGATAACGAGGCAAACCCGCGGCGATCCGGAGTCACGCCAGCGAGCTTCGCGAGCCGCCGTGTGCGCTCGAGAGCGGCATTGACCGAGGGGTCAGCGATCGCCGCGCTCATGGCATAGCCGCCGTGAAATAGGCCGCGCGCCGCGGGCACCCCCAGCAGAGTGAGCACCGCGCCGCCGCCCGCCGACTGGCCCGCGATGGTCACGCGCCCGGGATCGCCGCCAAACGCGGCGATATTCTGCTGCACCCACTCGAGGGCGGCGACCCAGTCCAGCACGCCACGGTTGGGCGTCGCGCCGGGGATCCAGCCGAAGCCGGTGAACCCGAGCCGGTATGACAGCGTGATGAGCACGACCCCGTCGCGGGCGAACGCGGTGCCGTCATACCAGGGGCTCGCGGGGGAGCCCGAGATGAAGCCGCCGCCGTGAATCCATACGACCACGGGCAGCTTTGCCGCGGGGTCGGGGGCCGGGGTCCACACGTTGACGCTGAGCGTATCGCCGCCCGCGATCGAGTGCTCGGGGATGAGGGTCATGCCCGATTCGCCGCGCTGCGGGGTAGGTCCAAACGCGGTCGCATCGAGAATGCCCGCCCACGGCCCGCGCGGCATGGGCGCCGCGAACCTGAGCGGCCCCACCGGTGCGACCGCGTAGGGAATGCCACGAAACACTGCGGCTCCCTCGTGCCACGTGCCCAGCACGCGGCCCAGCGGCGTCAGCGCGACAGGCGCCTCGGGATCACACGGATCGCAGCGGTACATGACTGCATGTTATCGAGCGATCGCGGTGTGAGGGAAGAGGCTGCCAGGGGCTACGCCTTCTCTGGTTCTTGCGCCTCCTGTGCCTCCTGGGCTTCCTGTGCCTCCCAAGCCTCTTCGATGCGCTGCTGCTGTTCGGGGGTGCGGGTGAGGGGCGGCACCACTTCGTGCTGGTCGTTGACGATCACGACGTCGTGGTCGACGTGATCGACCATCGCGTGCACCGCGTCGATAAAATCGCGGCGACGAATCGCGTCGAGTACTCTGGCGTGGTCGCGCTCCATCTCGGCGCCGGTGGCGACATTCGCGAGGCGGCCGCGGTGCTCGGGCGTGCGCAGCTGATCGTTGATGCCCGCGTACAGCGACGAGAGCAGTCGATTCTTGGCCGAGTCAAACACGAGCCGGTGAAACTTGCTGTCGAAGGCGTTGTCTTCGCCGCCCGCAAAGCCGAGCACGGGGCACCTGGTGCAACCGATCTCATCAGCGGCGGCCTGCTCGAGCGCCAGCACGTCTTCGTCGGTGCGGTGAATCGACGCCTGCTGGGCAGCCTCAATCTCGAGGGCGCGCCGATAGCTCAAAATTTCCTCGAGTGAAAAGTCGCTCAAGAACTCGTTGAGCAGCGCGCTCGTGGGCGCCGCCGAGCGCACGAACGTTCCGCGGCCCGGCAGCGTCTCGAGCATGCCCACCGAGGCCAGCGACCGCACCGCCTCGCGCACGGTCGAGCGACCCACGCCGGTCTGCTCAGCGAGCGCTGGTTCGATCGGGATCCGGCTGCCGACCTCCCACTCACCGGTGGTGATCTTGCGGCGCAGGTACGCGAGGGTCGCGCGTGCGCGCTCTGATCCGGTGGTGCCAGCCATGTTGCCCCTGTCTGGCGCTAAATTGCGCCGAAGCCTAGGCTCATGAGTATAACGAGAGAGGAACGAATATGGCACACGAGACACTGGGGCGCGGCGCCTTGAACCCCTACGCGGGTATGCGGCAGGTGCCCGGGTTTACGCTGACAAGCGACGACATTCAAGACGGTGAACCGCTGCCGGCCGAGGTATACGCCGACTACGCGGGCGGGGCGAACCGCTCACCGCACCTGATGTGGTCGGGATTTCCGGCCGAGACGAAGAGCTTCGTGGTCACGGCGTTCGACCCCGACGCTCCCACGGGATCGGGCTTTTGGCACTGGGCCGTCGCGAACATTCCGGCGAGCGTCACCGAGCTGTCGGCGGGTGCGGGCGCCGCGGGCGCCATCGAGCTCTTGCCTGAAGGGGCGATCACGATGCCCAACGAGATGCGCGAGCCGGCGTTCACCGGGGCAGGCCCGCCCGAGCACACGGGGGTGCACCACTACTGGTTTGTGGTGCACGCGCTCGACGTGGCGCACATCGACATTGACCCGCAGGCGACTCCTGCCGTGCTCGGGTTCATGATGCGTGACGCGGTGCTCGCGCGCGCGATCATTGTGTCGACGGGTGAGTTTGGCGGGGCGGCGTAACCGCAACAGCTCGGTCACGAACCGCCACACGTTTGGGTGAAACGGTCGCGCGCCAGTTACGATGCTGGAAACGGCGTATTGCTGCGCCGTTTTCCCGTATCGCCGCGGCACAGCAGCCGCGGCCAGCATCGTAAGGATTCGATAGCACATGCGCCAGACCTCGTTTCGCCGCCGCGCGCTTGCCTTCGCGGGTATCGCCGCGGCTGCAGCCCTCACACTGACCGCCTGCTCGTCGGCCCCCGCCGACTCCAAGGGAGACGCCGGCGGCAACGCCGTCGAGACGGTCAACATTGGCATTAGCCAGCTCGCACCGCACCCCGCGCTTGACGCGGCAACCGAGGGCTTCAAGCAGGCGTTCATTGACGCGGGCTATGTCGAGGGCGAGACGGTCAACTTCGACCTGCAGAACGCCAACGGTGAGCAGTCGACCGCGGTCACGATCGCGCAGAGTTTTGCTTCGTCTGACGCAGACCTCGTGCTCGCCGTGGCAACGCCTGCCGCGCAGGCTGCCGCGCAGGCGATCCTCGACAAGCCGGTGCTCTTTACCGCCGTCACCGACGCGGTTGCTGCAGAGCTCGTTGACTCAAACGAGAAGCCCGGCGCCAACGTCACCGGCACGGTCGACGCGGTGCCCGCCGACGCGCTCAAAATTCAGCTCGAGCTCGTGAAAGAGCTCAACCCCGACGCCAAGACCGTGGGCATTGTGTACGCCTCGGGCGAGGTGAACTCTGAGGTGCAGGTGAAGGCGGCCGAAGAGGTCGCGAAGGAGCTCGACCTGAAGATCGTCACGAAGACGGTCACCACGGCAAACGACATTGCGCAGGCGACCGAGGCACTCGGTGACGTCGACGCGATCTACGTGCCCACCGACAACATGGTCGTGAACGGTATCGCTTCGCTCGTGCAGGTGGCAGAGAAGACGAAGACGCCCGTGATTGGCGCTGAGCCCGGCACCGTCGAGGGCGGCGCGGTCGCGACCTACGGCATCGACTACACGAAGCTCGGCAAGCAGACCGGCGAGATGGCGATTCGCGTGCTCGAGGGCGCAGACCCGGCAACCACGCCGGTCGAGACCCCGAGCGAGCTCAGCTACGTCGTGAACCCGGCCGCTGCGGAGCGCATGGGCGTCGAGATCCCCAAGGAGATTCTCGACAAGGCCACGATCGTCGAGTAACCCCGACAGCCCAACCCGCCTGGTAATCCACGCGGTAGAGTGCAGGTGCCCGGTCGAACGCAATCGCCAGACCGGGCACCTGCCCTGTTATCCAAGCAGTAACGCGAATGAACGCAAGGAACACATACACGCATGATCGGTGCGCTTGAACTAGGCCTCATCTATGGAGTGATGGCGCTCGGCGTCTATCTCACCTTCAGGGTGCTCAACTTTCCAGACCTCACGGTCGACGGTAGCTTTACGACCGGCGCGGCAACGGCCGCCGCGCTCATCACGGCCGGCCAGAGCCCCGTGCTCGCTACGCTCGCGGGTGCCGCGGTGGGGCTTGTCGCGGGCGCCGTCACGGGCCTGTTGCACACGAAGGGCAAGATCGACGGTCTGCTCGCCGGTATTCTCACGATGATCGCCCTGTGGTCGATCAACCTGCGCATCATGGGCACGGTGAAAGAGAACTCCGCGGTCGCCGCAAACCTGCCACTTTTGCGCGCCGACACCGTGTTCACGCCGCTGCGCGACGCTGGACTACTCGGCACCTGGGGCGGCGTCGCGATCATCGCGGCGGGCGTGCTCGTGCTCAAGCTCGTCGTCGACTGGTTCCTGTCGACGAACCTGGGCCTCGCGATCCAGGCCACCGGCGACAACGGCCCGATGATTCGCAGCTTCGGCGTCAGCACCGACGGCACCAAGATTCTTACGCTGGCGCTGTCGAACGCGCTCGTGAGCGGCTGCGGCGCGCTCGTCGCCCAGTACCAGGGCTTCTCGGACATCAGCATGGGCGTCGGCCTGATTCTCGTCGGCCTCGCCTCGGTGATCCTCGGCCAGGCCATCTTCGGCCAGCGCTTCATCTGGGTCGCGACGCTCGCCGTCGTGCTGGGCGCGGTGCTCTACCGCCTCATCATCTTCTTCGCGCTGCGCGGTGGGCTCGACCCCAACGACATGAAGCTCGTCACCGCGGTGCTCGTGGTGGCGGCGCTGCTGCTGCCGCGCTGGGGCTTCTTGCGCAAGCTCCCCAAGCTCGGCAGGCGCGGCGGCAGTGTCGTGTTTGAGAACGGCACGGCCCAGGCTGCGACTGCAGCTCCGGATCCGGCACTTACGGCCCAGGAAGCTGCGGCAGCACCTGCCGCCGCCCCCGATCGTGCGAGCGAGAGGTAGAGACATGCTCAACATTGATCACATTGAGAAGACGTTTTTTCCGGGCACAATTAACGAGCGGCGCGCGCTCGCGGGCCTCGACCTAAAGCTCGAGGAGAAAGATTTCGTCACCGTTATCGGGTCGAATGGCGCCGGCAAGTCGACGCTCTTGAACGCGATTTCGGGGCGGTACTCGGTCGACGCGGGCACGATCGAGATCGATGGCACGCGGGTTAATAGGCTCAGCGAGCACCAGCGCGCGAAGTTTATTGGGCGGGTGTTTCAGGATCCGATGGCGGGCACAGCGCCCGAGCTGACGATCGAGCAGAACCTGGCGCTCGCGGTGCGCCGCGGCAAGAGCCGGGGGCTGGGGCCTGCGCTGTCGAAGCCGCTGCGCGAGCGGTTTGCCGAGGAGCTCGCCACGCTCGAGCTGGGGCTTGAGAACCGGCTTACCGCCAAAGTGGGGCTGCTGTCGGGCGGTCAGCGGCAG
Organism: Leucobacter faecis; assembly: GCF_054456635.2. Taxonomy (NCBI): domain Bacteria; kingdom Bacillati; phylum Actinomycetota; class Actinomycetes; order Micrococcales; family Microbacteriaceae; genus Leucobacter; species Leucobacter faecis. Next base: position 144,546 of record NZ_JBTJEP020000007.1, on the reverse strand, counting down.
GCGCTGTCGCTGCTGATGGCCGGGTTTACGCACCCGCGCATTCTGCTGCTCGACGAGCATACGGCGGCGCTCGACCCGCAGCGCGCGGCGCTCGTCACCGAGCTCACCGACCGCATCGTGACGGCGGGCGGGCTCACCACGCTCATGGTGACGCACAACATGGAGCAGGCGATTCGTCTCGGCAATCGCCTCATCATGATGCACGAGGGGCGCATTGTGTTTGAGGCGTCGGCCGAGCAGAAGAAGGCGCTCACCGTGCCACTGCTGCTCGCCGAGTTCGCAAAGATTAAGGGTGCGCAGCTCGACGACCGCGCGTTGCTCGCGTAGTTTCGCGTAGTTTCTCGTAGCTTCGCCCAGCTTCGCGCAAATATGCGGGGGTAATTCTGCTTTAGGTTGGTTCATAAGCAGAATTACCCCCGCATATTTTGTAGTTCCCCTAGCGAGGGCGCTCGGAACGACGCGCGCCTCAAGCGGGTTTGCGGCTGCGCGTCATACAGTGGGCATATGCCCCCAGTCTCGATTCCTGCCGAACCGTTCTGGGACGATCTTGTGGCTGGCGCCCAAGCGCGGGCGGCCGAGTGGGGCGGCGTCGAAACTGGCCTCCTGCATGGCATTGGCGCCGACCCCGCGTCGGCCGAGTTCACGAGGCGCCTGCTCGAACTCGTGCTCGGCGACGCAGACGCCGTGTCGGCGGCGCTCGAACTCAAACAGCTCGCGCATGAGGCACCTACGTCGATGCGGACGCCAGGCCGGCTGCTATTACAGGCGAGCGGCAAAGTATCGCTCGGTCTGCCCTGGGCCGTGATGCCCGTCGCCAAGCGCTGGCTGCGCGACCGACTGTCGCACATCGTGCTGTCGTCGAAGTCGCAGGCGACGCTCACCGAGGCGCTGCGCCGCCACACCGAGTCTGGCACCATGCCGGTGGTGCGCCCGATTGGGGAGCGCGTGCTCGGCCCCGCTGGCGTCGCCCGTGAAGTCGAACGGCTGGTGACCTTCGCCAAAGCCCCCGGCGTCACACACTTGATCGTCGACCCGGCGAGACTCGTGCCGGGTGGCAGCGACTGGAGCGCAGACGCAGACGTTGCCCAGGCCGCCCACACGCTGCGCCCCGTGCTCGATGCCGCGGCCGAGCACTACACGACGGTGCTCGTCGAACCGACAAGCGTGCGCTGGGCGCGGCTCGTGCCCGAGATCCTTGAACTCGCGCTCGCCGATCAAGAGCTTGACCGGGTGCAGGTGGGGGCCGCATTTCTCGCCGAGCTGCCCGAGTCGCGCGAGCTCTACAGCCGTGTGAGCCGCTGGGCGCTGCGCCGCGTAGCCGACGGCGGGGCTCCCGTCGAAGCCGTGATCGGTGTCGGCGGCGTGGCGGCGCGAGAACGCATTGAAGCGGTGCGCGCGGGGTTGCCCGTGCCCGTGATCGAAGACGAACCGACGCTCACCGCACAGGTCTTGAACCTCATAGAGTTAGCGCTGCACCCCGGACGTGCAGCCGCGTTGCGGCCGGTCATTGCCACCGAAGAGCCACTCATCGTCGCAGCGACCGTGGCGGCCGCGCACAAGCTCGGCGCGAGCCACTTGTATTCGATCAGGCTGCGGGCGGGCGTGGCCGATGGGCTCGCGGCCCAGCTGGTGGGTGAGAAACCCGCCGCTGCGGGCGCGAGTGCCGCTGCGTTCGCCGCGCCAGCTAGCCACACGGCAGCCGGTGCAGCCGCGACCGGTGAGCTGCCAGAGGTGCGGGTCTGCCTGCCGGTCGTGCGCCCCCGCGAGTACGACGGCGCGATCGAGTTGCTCGTACCGCTCGCACTCGAGACCGCGACTCGGCCTGGTGACGCAGCTGAGGCCGCACGCGTACTTCGCGCGGCCGCGGCGCTCGCCGGCCAGGGCCCCGCGTCGACACACCGCACCCAGTCACGCAGCCGCGAGTGGGATCCGACCGAGCTCGACAGCGCGCTGTTCTACCGCGCCCCCGACGAGCCCGCACGCTTCGATACCGGCGGACTCACCGCCGCGGTGCTCGGGCTCACCCGCGGTGAAACCGGCGAGGTCGAACTCACTGAGGTCGCACCAAACCGTGCGATTCCATTCGTGTCAGAGACGGGGTTCGCGAACGAGCCCGACACCGACGCCTCGCTCACCGAGAACCGCGACTGGGCGCGCAGGCTCGTCGCGCTCGCCCGTGACGACGTCTCTACGGCAGCACCCGCGGCCCGGCAGCTGGGCGGCGCGGCTGCTGCGTTCGATCCGGATCATGCCGAATCACCCGAGCGCGGTGTGCCCGTTGCTCCCAACGCCCCTGCGCCCGGAGCGCAGGATCATGCCGTGTCAGCGCCGAGCACGTCGGTGCTGGCCTGCTCAGCGCGGTGGCGTGCCCTCGGGCACGGTCAGCGAGCGATCCACCTGCGCAGGCTCGCGCTCGGCGCCGTAGCGGCGCGCGATCGACTGCTGCGCACACTCGTTGCCGAGACGGGCGCGCCCGTGCCCGAAATTGACGCCGAGGTCGGCCGCATCGTCGATGCGGCACGCTACACCGGGCAGCTAGCTGAGGGGCTCTCCGCCGTACGCGGAGCAACATTCACCCCGGGTGACCTCACGCTCGTCGCCGGCGATGCGTGGGCGGGGCTTGCCGCGCACGCCGAGGCCGTGCTCGCCGCGCTGGGAGCGGGCAGTGGCGTGCTGTGGTGTGCGCCCGCCGCGCTCGCGGGGGCGGCTCGGGCGCTCGTTGAAGAGTGGGCGGCGGCGGGGCTGCCTGCGGGGAGTGTGACGCTCACCGTACGGGAGCTTGACGGTAATGCGAGCCTCGCAGACGACGGTGGCGATGGCGGTGGCGACCACGCGATCGACCTCGCGATTACGCACGACGTGGACCGCGCGATCGTGCTGGGCGATCGCACCATCGCGCGTGCGGTCGCACGTCGCCGCCCAGACCTCAGCATCGACGGCAGATTTCTCGCACGCGGCAGCATTATCGTGTCGCCAACGGCCGAGCTGGCGAGCGCGGTCGAAGACGTGGTCAGCTCGGCATTCAAAGGCTCCCCGCTCGCCCGGGCAAACAATGTGATCGTGGTGGGCAGCGTGGGGCGCGTGCGCCGGTTCACGGTGGCGCTCACCGACGCTGTCGCAGCCCTGCGCATCGGCGACACCGGCGTCTCACCCGGCGCAGAGCCGAGAAACGACCGAGCGCATGAGCGCGATGCGACCCCGTCGCGCAGCACGGCGCTGACGCTCGAAATCGATTCCCAGATCGAGGTGTGCCCAATCGCGATCGAAGTGGGCCCGCTGCCAGCGCCGGCCACCCCCGCGCAGCTGCGCGCACTCACCGAGCCGGGCCGCGGACACCTTTGGGCACTCCCACCGCTGCAGCTCGACGAACGCGGCCAGCTGTGGCGCCCAGGCGTGCGCCTGGCAGGCCTCGCCACCAGTATCGGCGCCAGCCTCAGTGCGGGGCGCACCGGTCTCGGCGCTCGCGGGCTCGACGCCGAGCGCACCGCGACTCAAACGGCTGACGCGCTGCCGGGGCTGCCCGTGATCAGCGTCACCCATGCGCACACGCTGACAGAAGCGATCCGGCATCAAAATGACAGCGGCACAGGCGCGGTCGCGGGCCTGCAGGCGACCGCCGCGGGAGAGATCGAGCAGTGGCAGGGCAGTGCCGAAGCCGCGACGCTCGCACTGAACCGGCCCACGAGCGACGTGCGCGTCGAGCGGCAACCCGTGGGTGCATGGAACGATGCAGCGCTGGGCACCGCAGCGCTCGCCGCGGGCCCGAACCGCCTCGTGACGCTGGGATCGTGGCGGCTGCGACAGGGAACCCCCAGCAGCACGCTGCATCTGCGCGGCCTCGAGCCAGAGGTGAAGGCTCTCATCGAGGTGCTGCAGCCCGCGATGTCGTACACCGATTTCGATGAGCTGCGCCGTGCAGCCCTCGCCGACTCGCTCACCTGGCGCACGACGTTCGCGCCCGATCGCGACGTCGCGGGCCTCGGCATCGAACGCAACCTGTTGCGCTATCACCCCGTTGACACGCAGATTCGGCTCGCCGAGGGGGCACCCATTGTCGAACTCGCGCGCGTGACCGCGGCGGCGCTTTTGGTGCGGGCCGACGTGACGATTTCGACGGGAGAGGTGCTGCCTCAGGAATTCGCCGAGTTTCTCGAGAAGCTCGGCATCGAGGTGTCGCTTGAGCGTGACGACGATTGGCTCGAGCGTGTCGCGGCGTCGGGGCTTGGCGCTGCAAGGCGCCTGCGGCTCATCGGCGGCGACGCGGTGCGCACCGCCGAATGGTTTGGCGGGCGTGACCGCGTCTCAATGTGGGCCGAGCCCGTGACCATGGCGGGCCCCGTCGAGCTACTCGCGCTCGTGCGCGAACAGGCGGTGTCGGCCCGCGCGCACCGTCACGGCGTCGCCGTGCCGGTGCCCGGGCTCGACTAGCAGCGGCTATCTGATCCGCATTTCTTGATGCGGAATATCATCTTCCAAGAACACGTCACCCACGGGTCGAAACCCAAACTGCGCGTACCAGGCGGTGAGGTGGGCCTGCGCATGGATCCGGATCGGTGCCTCGCCGCAGCGTGCCACCGCGGCCCGCATGAGAGCGGCCGCCGCACCCCGCCCGCGCCAGGCGGGCGCGGTGACGACGCGACCGATGCTCACGAGGCCGGGTTCGTCTCGGTGCTCGCACAGCACGCGCACCGAGCTTGCGACCTCGCCCGCCGGCCCCTCGAGCCACATTTGCACAGTGTCGGGCTCGGTGTCGCGGCCGTCGAGGTCGAGGTAGACGCAGTTCTGCTCGAGCACAAATACCTCTTGGCGAAGGCGGGCGATCGCGTGGAACGTGCGCGCGCTGAGGTCGTCGAAGCTCGTGACCGTGCGCAGGGTAAGGCCTGCGGGCAGCTGCGCCTGGTCGGTGGCGCTTTGGGGGCGTGGGGTGCTCATGAAGCCAGTGTGCCACGCCGAGGCGCGCTCGATTTCCGTTCTTGGATGCGAGACGGTAGTGTCTATTCTTGTTCGTGTTCGCATGAACAAAGGCGGATTGCCCGAGCGGCCAAAGGGAGCTGACTGTAAATCAGCCGCGCAAGCTACGTGAGTTCGAATCTCGCATCCGCCACATATCACCCCCGGGTCTTAGACCCGGGGGTTTTGTGATTCGTGGGCGGTGTTTGTCGCCGTGCTTGCTGCCGTGTCGACGAGACGGTACCGAAACGACGAGTCGGCATCGAAATATCGAGACGGCATCGAAAATACGCTTTTAACATGCCGACTCGTCGTTTCGATGCCGACTCGTCGTGGGCGACCCTGCCGCTCGACTTATCCACAGGCAGTTGCGTGCATCCCAGTGTGGACCAAACGGAGGTACCCTGTGGGCATGGGGAGGGGCAAGTACGGCGCATCGTCGGCGAAGAGCGCAGCGCGTAATGTCTTTGACGCAGCCAGAGAAGAACCACGTTGGGCTCCTCCGCGTAAAGATGAGTGCGATCCTGAGGAGCCGCCGATGGTGTATCCGCTGTCGGACGTGACTCGCATCTGTCACCGGCAGCGCACGATGAATAACAGAGTCGTGGATTATTCAGTGCAGCACGAGGGCCTCTTGCCTTCAGGTCAGACGGATCCCATTATGCGGGTGGACTGTGCCCACGCGGAAGTGCATGCACATCGATTCTGCCCCCGTCCTGAGACGCGTGAACTTATTCGGATAATATTTGACCAGAGTGATGTCGAAGCAACCATGCAAGATGCATATGATCTAGTTTTCGACGAATCGGCGAAGAATGAGAGGTGCTGGCGCAATGCAAAGCACTGAGTCTAAAAGGCACCGGATCGCATCAGAATTTATGCAAACCATTGCCCAAACAGGGTCGAATGAGTACCTGAAAGTAACAGGTTTGAACGGCGAGAAGCCCTTGATGGTCGCATTCGAAGACGAACTCATCAGTGACGTGTTGGCTCGGATCGCCTGGACCGGTGGGTACTCGAATCTTCTCGTTGTAGGAAACGCGAGATCTGTGATGGTTTCCGTGCTGCCGGCGGCATCTGCGATTCCCGAGGGCGAACCCGTGGCGCCCGCTGAGATTCACGCTGACGCCTCAGTGGGAATGCTTGTGGCGGTGGCGGGTGCCTATTCCAACGGACTGCGGATCCCGGTGCGTATCGGCGAACTATCGGGCGATGTGCTCTCAGGCGCAGAGCGAGTACCGGTCGGTGCGTAAGTAAAACTGCAGGTGCTGGAGCGCTGGAGCGTTGGAGCGGCGAGGTGGGCGCAGAGCTACCGGCGACCCGCGGCCCGCCCTACTGCGCTCCGGGAAAGCCCTGCTGGCGCCAGGTCTCGTAGACGGCCACGGCCGCACAGTTGGCGAGGTTCATAGAGCGGCGACCTGGCACCATGGGCACCCGCAGTGAGTCGGTGATGGCAGGGTGGTGCAGAATTTCGTCGGGGAGGCCGGTCGGCTCTGGCCCAAATAGCAGCACGTCGCTCGGCTCGTAGGCGACATCGGTGTAGCGGCGATCGGTGCGAGCAGTGAACGCGAAGATGCGCGCGGGCCCAAGCGTCTCGAGCGCGGCGTCGAAGGAGTCGTGCACGGTGACGACGGCGAGGTCGTGGTAGTCGAGGCCTGCGCGCTTGAGTTTTGCGTCTTCGAAGTCGAACAGCGGGCTCACGAGGTGCAGCTCGGCACCGCTGCCCGCGGCCATGCGTATGGCGTTGCCGGTGTTGCCGGCGATCCGGGGTTCAAAGAAAAGTACGCGAGTCACCACACGAGCCTACCGCGCGTCATTAGGACTATGCTTTCGACGAAAGCACGCAACGTCGCGTGCCCATGGATCAACGCTGATCCGAAAGGAAGATCATGTCTGACACCCCCAAACCGGCCCATCTGGCCGATGATGAACACCTCGCCGTTCTCGGCTATGAGGGCAAGTTCGACCGCTCAATGAGCCTGTGGGCGAACTTCGCGCTCGGCTTCACCTACCTTTCGCCCCTCGTGGGCGTCTACTCGCTGCTTGCTGTCGCGCTGTCAACGGGCGGCCCGCCCTCGATCTGGTGGATCGTGATCGTTGCCTGCGGCCAGCTGCTCGTCTCGCTCGTATTTGGCGAGGTCGTGTCGCAGTTTCCCATTCACGGCGGCATTTATCCGTGGGCGCGCAGGCTCTGGGGCAGGCGCTACGCATGGATGGCAGCGTGGGTCTACATTTGGGCTCTGATCGTCACGATCACGTCGGTCGCCGAGTTCGGCGCCGGTTTCGTGACGAGCCTGCTGGGCATCGAACTCACGCCTCTTTCGACGCTGCTCACCGCACTCGGGTTGCTGCTGCTCGCGCTCGCGATCAACTTTACGGGCACCAAATGGCTGGCCCGGATCGCCCGTCTCGGGTTGTTTGCAGAGCTGATTGGCGTGATTGGGTTGGGCTTGTACCTGCTGCTCTTTCAGCGGGTGCACGACTTCTCGGTGTTCTTCGACACGATGGGCAAAGCGGGCGACGGGTCGTACTTGCCGGTGTTCATGGGCTCTGCGCTCGCCGGCCTGTTCTTGTTCTACGGGTTTGAGGCGTGCGGCGACGTGGCCGAGGAGGTTTCTGACCCCGCTCGTCGTATTCCGAAGGCCATGATGATGACGATTCTGGTGGGCGCGGTGTCTGCGCTGTTCTCGTTTGGTGGGTACGTGCTTGCCGCCCCCAACCTGCAAGATATTGTCGATGGTAAGGTCGCCGACCCGATCCCCGCGATCCTCGAGGCGACGCTGGGTGCGGCAGGCGCGAAGGTGTTCTTGGTGGTCGCGGTGCTCGCGTTCATTTCGTGTGTGCTGAGCCTGCAGGCTGCCGCCAGCCGGTTGCTGTACTCGTTTGCACGCGACGGCATGCTGCCGGGTCACACCTGGTTGTCGAAGGTGTCTGAGACCACGAAGGTGCCCACCAACGCGCTCATCGTCGCGTGCACGGTGCCCGCGCTGATCTGTGTGCTGATTTACGTAAACGATGGCATTCTGGTGGCGGTAACGTCGTTTGCGATCCTCGGCATCTACCTGTCGTTCCAGATGGTCGTGTTTGCGAGCCTGAAGCAGCGGTTCCAGGGCTGGCGACCGGCGGGGCCGTTCAACCTGCGGGGCATGGGCTTCGTGGTCAACGTAGTGGCTCTGGCCTATGGCATCTTCGCGATGGTGCTGCTGGCGACCCCCGGCGAATCGGGTGATTTCTTTGCAGATCACGTCGTGCTGATCGGTCTGGTCGTGGTGTTGGTGCTGGGGTTCATTTACCTGTTTGTGGCACGCCCAGACCGTAAGTCTGACGCCCCGCAGGGCGACGCCAAGCAGGTCGCCGACGAGATTCGCAGGCGCACGGGCCAGATCGACGTTCGGTAGATTCCCTGCGGTAGATTCCGTGCGGTAATGCCCGCGTGGTAGCTTTCGCCCGGCATGCGGGCGTCGTCGCGAGGATGGCGTCGCGTTCCTGGCTTCGCAGCTCGGTTGGTTTGAGCTGCGAGGCTAGGCGCAGCGCACGCTTAAGGTGGCTGTGCCTCGGTCTGCGCCTTCATCGTCCCACGCTGTGGCGGTGAGCGCTAAGTTGTCGCTGGTGAACTCGGTCACGTCGATCGGGCCCATGGGCGCGCCCATCGCCACGAACATGTCGGTGCTTTGTAACTTTCTCGTGGCGCCGAGATCAATGCGCGCCTCTCCGTTCAGCTCGCCAGAGCTGTTGGTGAAGTCTCCGTCTAGGTATCCGATCACCTCGCCACCGTCGTCGTGTACGGGCCCACCAAACAGGGCGTCGTTGCCGTCGTACAGCGAGCACGACTCGAGGTCAGCGGTAAACGTGACATCGCCCACTGCGAACGTGGCAGTGCCGATCTCGTATGTGGCCGGCGTGTTCGCACCGTCTGATGTTTCGGGGTGATCGCCGGGGGCCGCGTCCGTGACGCTTTCGGGTGCACACCCAGACAGGCCGAGCGCGAGAAGCGCGCAGGCGCCGAACACCGCGGCGACAGAACGGGTGGGTCTCGGCCGCCGTGGAACCTGCTCGAAACGAATGACAGCGTGCACGAGATCCTCATCTCAGTCAGAGCGAGGGCGCACAGCCCACGCAGGGCAAATCAGAAGACAGCTGCGATGGATCGTAACAGAAAACCCCTCATCACGGGCTAAAAGCGCGTGACAAGGGGGTCTGGTGAGTAGAAAAACGAAGGGTCTTAGGTCACCTAGTCGGTTGTGAAGCGGCCGAGCAGCTCAGCCGCGTGACGAATGTCGCCCTCGAGCGAGTTGACCTGCTCTTCTGAGAACGTGCCTGACTTCTTAGCCTTGTCGAGGCGTTCAAGCCCACCCTGTACCTCGTTGTCGAGACCATCGGTGACGAGGCGCTGCACGCTCTCGGGGAGACGGTGAAAACTCGATGTATCCATAACCACCAGAATACCTGATCAACAGAGCAGGTCGGTAGACTCAAATTTATGAGCGAGTTTGTCGTGTCACTGCCGAGCGATCCGAGCCTTGTCGAGGCCCTGCACCAGCGGCTGGGGGAGTCGCCCGAAGTGCGGTTTATCGAGTGGAATGTCGACGGCCCCGCCCCCGAGGCGCACATCGATATCGTTGTGCCGCCCTACTGGGGCGGCGCGCGCAGGTTGGCGAACCTCGGCAGCGTTAAGGCGCGTCTCGTGCAGTGGCAGTCGATCGGCTACAACGGAGTCGCGCGGCACCTGCCCGCGGGGCTGCCGTTCGCGAACGCCGCCACCGTGCACGAGGGATCGACCGCTGAGCTCGCCCTCGCGCTCACCCTCGCATCGCAGCGCGGGCTCGACACGTTTATTCGCCAGGGCGACAAGCGCACTTGGCAGCTGCACTCACTCCCCAGCCTCGCCGATCGCCGCGTGATGATCCTCGGTTACGGCGGGGTGGGTAAGGCGGTTGACGCCCGGTTGCAGGGCTTCGAGGTCGAGGTGATCCGAGTAGCGCGCTCGGCGCGCCAGCAACCCGGTCCCGCGGGTGAGCTCGTGCCCGTGTATCCACTGAGCGAGCTCACCGAGCGGCTGCGCGACACCGACATCGTGATCATTGGGGTGCCGCTCACCGATGACACGAAGGGGCTTGTCGGCGCCGAGCAGCTCGCCGCGCTGCCCGACGGTGCGCTGGTCGTAAACGTGGCCCGCGGCCCGGTTGTCGACACCGACGCGCTGATCGCCGAGCTGAACTCAGGCAGGTTGCGCGCGGCCCTCGACGTCACAGACCCCGAGCCGCTGCCCGCCGAGCACCCGCTGTGGGACTGCCCGGGGCTCATTGTGACACCGCACGTTGGCGGCGATTCGAACGCGATGATGCCGCGCATGTCTGCGTTGATTGTGCGCCAGATTGAACGGTTGAAGGCGGGCGAAACCCCCGAAAACCTCATTGATCTCGGCAACTAAGGCACGGATTCGTAGCGAATCGACGCCCCGACGATGCTTTCGCACTGCCATTTCTTAGCCTGTGGTGTCACGATAGAGGGGCAGCCACGATGACCGTGCGCTGTCACAGTTGAGACAGGAAACGATAAACAATGGCGAAGTATCGAGTTCAAAACCCCGCTACGGGCGAGATTGTCGAGACCTTCGAACAGGCTACCGACGCGCAGATCGAGCAGGCGCTTGCCAGTTCTGACGCCGTCTACCGCGAGTGGCGCGAGCGCAGCGTGCAGGAGCGCGCACAGGTCGTAAAGCGCGTCGCCGAGATTTTCGAGGAGCGCAAGGACGAGCTTGCGGGCATCATCGCGCTCGAGATGGGCAAGTCGATCGCAGAGTCGATCGACGAGGTCGAGTTTGCGCGCGACATTATTGAGTACTACGCGGTGCACGGCCCCGCGCTCATCACCGACTACGAGATTCCCAGCACGATCCCCGGCAAAGCCATCATCGAGCACGTCTCGGTGGGCGCGCTGCTGGGCGTCATGCCCTGGAACTTTCCGTACTACCAGGTGGCACGCTTCGCGGCCCCCAACCTGCTCTTGGGCAACACGATTCTGCTCAAGCACGCCGACATCTGCGCGAAGTCGAACCTTGTGATGCAAGAGATCATGGAGCAGGCAGGCGTGCCCGTCGGCGGCTACCAGGCACTGTTTGCCTCGCACGACCAGATCGCCACCATGATCGCAGACCCCCGTGTGCAGGGCGTCTCGCTCACCGGCTCCGAGCGTGCGGGCTCGATCATCGGCGCGCAGGCGGGTGCGAACCTGAAGAAGGCCGTGCTTGAGCTCGGCGGCATCGACGCGATGGTCGTACTCGACTCAGACAACGTCGCCGAGATCGCAAAGACCGCGTGGGAGTTTCGTACCTACAACGTCGGTCAGGTGTGCAACTCGAACAAGCGCATGATCGTGATGGACGACATCTACGACGAGTTCGTGGCCGAGCTCGTGAAGCTCGCTGACGGCCTGACACCCGGCGACCAGCTGAACCTGAGCGAGGGCGAGTACGTGCCGATGTCGACCCGCGCCGCGGCCGAAACGGTCGACGCGCAGGTCAAGAAGGCTGTCGAAGAGGGCGCTCGCGTGCTCGCGGGCGGCGTGCTGTCAGAGGGCCCGGCGGCGTACTACTCGCCGACCGTGCTCGTCGACGTGCCCCGCGACTCGGTGTCGTACCGCGAAGAGATCTTCGGCCCCGTCGCCACGGTCTACCGTGTATCGAGCGACGAAGAGGCGCTTGAACTCGCGAACGACTGCGCACTGGGCCTGGGCGGCTCGGTGTTCTCGACCGATGAGGCACGCGCAGCGCGCATCGCCTCGCGTCTCGAGGTGGGCATGTCGCACGTCAACACGATCGCCGCTGAGGCCGCCGAAATTCCCTTCGGCGGCGTGAAGCGCTCGGGCTTTGGCCGCGAGATGGGCCCACTGGGCATCGGCGAGTTCGCTAACAAGCGCATGTACTTCGTCGCCGAGTAGCCGCTCTCGGTTCTGGATTCTGCGACTGCGCTCGCAGGCTCGCTTCGCGCAGAATGACGGGTGGGGTGTGTGCAGGCTCGCTTCGCGCAGAATGACGGGTGGGGCAGGTCCCCTCGTCATTCTGCGCGATGGTCTCACCCCTCGTCATTCTGCGCGACGGTCTCACCCCTCGTCATTCTGCGCGACGGAGGAGTCGCAGAATCCACGCCGGATCGCCGCCGTCCAAATATGCGCGACTATTTCCGTTTAAGGGCCGGCTTTAGACGGAAATTGTCGCGCATATTTTCGGCGGCGGCCGGCGGGCGGGGAATACCGCCCGACAACCGCCGACAACCGCCGGCTACCGGCCGCTACCGGCCGCTACCGGCCGCTACCGGCCGCTACCGGCGGCGCGGCACGTAGCGCGGGATCCAGCGCAAGAATCCAACCGCACCGAGCAGCCCCACGGCGCCCATCACGGCGGCCGCGGCGGGCAGCGACACGGCCGCTACCCCCGCGATGATCAGCGGAGCTGCCGCGCCGCCCGCGTCACTGATCGTGTGCCAGGAGCCAAAGAACGGGGCAGGGTTGCCGCGCGGCGCGAGGTCTGAGCCCAGGGTGAGCAGCAGCCCGCTTGAGAGACCGTTGCCCACGCCCAGCACGGCGCCGATCGCCAGCCACCAGCCCGTCGCGTTCGCCAGGTCGGCGGTGAAGGCGAGCACGATGAGACCTGCGCCCATCAACACCATCGCGGGCGTCGTCGCCCACAACCGGCCAAAGCGGTCGGTGATCTGCCCGCTCGCGTAGAACAGCGCGAAATCACACGCCCCCGAGATCCCGGTGACGAGCGCGATGGTGCCGGCGTCTGCGCCGATCGCAATGCCCCACACTGGAATCAGCACCTGCCGCGCCGACCTGAGCGCCGCGAGCGCCGCGGCCGACAGCCCGAGCCTGACGAGCACCCCGCGGTGGCGCACCATCGTCGCAAACACGCCCGTGGGCTCTGGGCTGTCAGGCTCGGGGCCGACGGGCGCACCCGCGACGGCGGCTGCCTGCTCGGAGCTCGCGCGCGGGCGATGCTGCGGCGATGGCGAGGCGTGATCCGGATCGAGCATCGCGGGGGCAGCCTGCCCCCGAGCCTGGGGCGGCATGTCGGGCTCGCGCGCGATCAGAACGAGCGCGATCGTGAGCGCGAGGCACCCCGCGAAGAACCACATGGTCCATGCGGGGCTACCCATTGTCGCCAGCAGCCCCGCCGCGATGAACGGGCCCGTGAACGTACCAAAGCGAAAGGTGCCCGCGAGCACAGCGAGTGCTCGAGCCCGCATCTGCACGGGCACGTGGATCGTCAAGAAGGCGTGCCGGGCGAGGCCAAACACGGCAGCGCTCAGGCCGATGACGAGCGTCGAAAGGGCGAGCAAAAACAGGGTGGGGGCAAGCGCTGCACCCGCCGTGCCCACCAGCGCAAGCACACCCGATACGGCCATCGAGCGGCGCTCGCCGAAGCGGGCGACGGCCCATCCGGCGGGCAGATTGCCGAGTAGCTGGCCGATCACGAGCATCGCGGCGATGAGCGTCGCGAGGGCGACGTCGGCCCCGAGCCGCGTCGCCAGCACCGGCAGCACCGGAATGATGGCGCCCTCACCCACCGCGAACAGCACCGTGGGGCCGTAGATCGCGGGTGCGAAGCGCAGCAGGATGCGGCCGATGGGTGTGCTCATGGGCCTTCCATGCTAATACCCAGGGGCATGAGCGCGCGCGGGTAGACTTGACCGGGAGTGCGCCGAAGTCTCGGCGTGCGTTCCCAAGATCCCCGCTTGCCCCTTGGAGTGATAAAACACATGGCTGAACAGTCCCGCCTCGATAAGGTCATCGCCCTCGCCCGCCACCGCGGCTTCGTGTTTCAGGCGGGTGAGATCTACGGTGGATCTCGCTCGGCGTGGGACTACGGCCCGCTCGGCACCGCGCTGAAAGAGAACATCAAGCGCCAGTGGTGGAAGACGATGGTGCAGAAGCGAGATGACGTTGTCGGTATCGACTCGAGCGTCATCTTGCCAAAGAAGGTGTGGGAGGCCTCGGGCCACGTCGAGGTGTTTAGCGACCCGCTCGTGGAGTGCACGAGCTGCCACAAGCGCCAGCGCGAAGACCACCTGCTCGAAGCCTACGAAGAGAAGAAGGGCCGCGTACCCGAGAACGGCATGGCCGACATTGTCTGCGTGCACTGCGGCACTCGCGGTCAGTGGACCGAACCGCGCGCCTTCTCTGGCCTTTTGAAGACCTACCTCGGTCCCGTCGACGACGAGCAGGGCATGCACTACCTGCGCCCCGAGACCGCGCAGGGCATCTTCGTGAACTTCTCGAACGTGCTGCAGGCGTCGCGTATGAAGCCTCCGTTTGGTATTGGCCAGATTGGCAAGAGCTTCAGAAACGAAATCACGCCCGGCAACTTCATCTTTAGGACCCGCGAGTTCGAGCAGATGGAAATGGAGTTCTTCGTCGAGCCCGGCACCGACGACGAGTGGCAGCAGTACTGGATGGACGAGCGCATGGCCTGGTACACCGGCCTCGGCATCAACCCCGAGAACCTGCGCTTCTACGATCACCCGAAAGAGAAGCTGTCGCACTACTCGAAGCAGACGACCGACATCGAGTACCGCTTCGGCTTCACCGGCAGCGAGTGGGGCGAGCTTGAGGGCATCGCGAACCGCACCGACTACGACCTCAAGACGCACTCGGAGCACTCGGGTAAAGACCTGAACTTCTTCGACCAGACCAACGATGCGCGCTACACGCCGTACGTCATTGAGCCCGCGGCGGGCCTGACCCGCTCGGTCATGGCGTTTCTCGTTGATGCGTACCGTGAAGAAGAGGTGCCCAACGCGAAGGGCGGCACCGATAAGCGCACCGTGCTGGGCCTGGACCCCCGCCTCGCGCCCATCAAGGTCGCCGTGCTGCCGCTGAGCCGCAACGAGAAGCTTTCGCCCATGGCGCGCGAGCTCGCCGCAGACCTGCGCGAGGACTGGAACATCGACTTCGACGACTCGGGCGCGATTGGTCGCCGCTACCGTCGCCAGGACGAGATCGGCACGCCGTTCTGCGTCACGGTCGACTTCGATTCGCTCGACGATAACGCGGTCACCGTGCGCGAGCGCGACACCATGCAGCAGGAGCGCGTGCCCGTCGCAAACCTGTACGCCTACCTCGCAGAGCGCCTGCGCGGCGCGTAACGCCACGCGTTGCGTCACGCGTTGCGTCACGCGTAACGCCACGCGTAACGCCACGCCCGTGAACCGGGCACACGCCGATCTTCTCACCCGCTACACCTGATGCGGGTGAGAAGATTGACGTTATGACGAGCAGCACTCCGGCAGACCCGGCGCCCGAGCATCAGCCCGCCCAGCCCGATCCGGCGCCTCAGCAGGCCCAGCAGGCCCAGCAGGCCCAGCAGCCCCAGCAGCCTCAGCAGCCAGCCGCGCAGCCATTTCAGCCCGCGGCGCCGATGCCGCCAAAGGTAGAGCGGCTCCAGCAGGCCCGGTGGGCCTGGGCGCAAAGGTTCACGTGGCAGACCCGCGAGACCGAGCCGCTCGAATACCACCGACTGCTGCGCGGCATCGAGAACTACCGGTGGTGGAAGCCGCTTGTGCTGCTGATCGTGTCGGGCGTCTACTTCGGCGTGTTTAGTGTCGCGGTGGTGCTGCTGTCGCTGCCGCTGATCTTCGCGTTCGACCCGACCTACCTCGACGACATCGTCGCAAACCCCGACGCGGTGCTCGACACGCAGCGGCCGGTCTCGGTGTTCATTGCGATGGCTTCGATCATCGTGATGATTCCAGCCGTCACTCTCGGCATGCTCACCCTCGGCATGAAGCCGGTGGGCCGCATTTGGTCGGTGGCAGGGCGCCTGCGCTGGGGGCTGCTGGGCAGGCTAATGGGGGCTGCCGTGCTCTCGGTGATCGCGATGAACGTAGTGGGCATCGCTGCGGGCTTGGCGCTTGAACCGCCCGTCGCGGGGGCGGCAGACGTCGGGCTGCCCGACTCCTACAGCTGGCAGATGGCCGCCATTTCGATGGCGCTCGTTGTGCTGCTCGTGCCGTTTCAGGCGACGGCCGAGGAGGTCGTGTTTCGTGGCCTGTTCATGCAGGTGCTGGGCGCGTGGGTCAAAACGCCGTGGCTCGCCATCTTGCTGCCGTCGATCGGCTTCGCGCTCGCGCACATCTACGACATCTGGGGTCTCGCCGCTGTCGGTTTGATGGGCGGCGTCGCCGCGTGGCTCACCTGGCGCACCGGTGGCCTCGAGGCCGCGATGGCAATTCACATCGTCAACAACATCATCGCGTTTGGGTTCATGGCCTCGGGTCTCGCCGGCTCAACCGCGCAGACCGAAGCGAGCGGTGGCCCCGGCGGGGTCATCGGTGAGGTGGCGGGCCTTGCCCTGTTTATCTGGCTCACCGTGCGCATCTTTACCAAGGGCGGGCACGGCCGCGAACGCATCGACCTGATCAAGGTGCAGGTGCCCGTCGCCGCCACCTCGTCACAGAACGGAACTCACCATGCTTGACGCCTACGTTTTAGGCCACGGGATCCCCGAACTCGCCGCCGCCCTCGAGCTCGCCGAGGTGGGGCTGCGCGTGCGCGTCGCCCCGCACGCAGGGCCCGCGCCCGTGAGTCCTGCCGAGGCGGCAGGCTCGCTGGCTTCGGGCGATGGCTCGCTGGCTTTGGGCGATGCTGCGGCTGCGTCAACTCCGGATCGTGGCGTGCGCGACCCCGAGGGACTCTTGCGCGCTCTGCTCGAGCACGTCGCTGCTCCCATCGACCCCGAAAAGGATGCCGTCACAGCAGCCGGGTTCCCGGCGGCCGCCCCTGTCGCAACGCCGCCCGCGCACACGCTGCTGCGCGGGGCGGCGGGAAGCTGGCTGCCACTGCCCGCGACGAACGTGTGGGGCCTGCCCGCGGTTCCGATGGCGAGCGACTCGATCGCACTGCTCGGAGGCCGTGGCGCGCTGCGCGCCACTGTCGACCGCATTCGCCCCGTACTCACGATCGGCCAGACCCCCAAACTAGGGGCGCTCGTGCGCAGCCGCATGGGGCAGCAGATGCTCGACCGAGTAGTCGATCCGCTTGTGCGAGACCGCTTTGGCGTCGCTGCCAGCGAGCTCGACGTAGCGATTGCAGCGCCGGGCCTCAACGGCGCGCTCACGACCGCGGGGTCGCTGTCGGGGGCTGTGTTCGCGACGGCGGAAGACTACGTTGCGCGCGAGACGCTGGTAGCCCCCGCGGGCGGCTGGGCGGCGCTGCGTGACGCCCTGCTCGAGCGGCTTGCGCTCTACGGTGTGCAGTTTGGCGGCGAGGTTGTAGAGGTCGCTCCGCTGCCTACCGCACAGACTGATGCGGCCGCGAGCGGAGGCCACGCCGGTGAGCCGCGGTGGCGTGTCACAGAAGAGCAGGGGCAAGCATTTGAGGCGGCGGCCATCGTGGTGGGTGACGACGGAGTGGCTCAAGACGCACAGGTGAAGGGTCGCTGGCGGCAGGTGCTTACCGCGACTGTAGCCGGTAGCGCTGCGGGAGTGCCCGCCGATCTCGCTGAGGCCGCGGCTGCGGCTTTCGAGGATCCTTCGGGCGGATCCGGAGCAGCGGGTATCGAAGCGATCGAAGCGCTCGAGGGCCCTGCGGGTGACTGGACCGTGCGCTACGAGCAGCTCGCGCCGGATCACTGGCGCGTCACGGCGGCGGGCCCCGCGGGGGCCGCCGGCCTCGCGCGCAGCGAGGCTACCGCAGCGCAGGCGAGCAGCGTGGATGCCGTGCGGCGGCAGGTGTCAGCGCTCGCGCAGGCGCAGTCGTCGTGGCGGCTCGCGCCGTGGTCGCAGGCCGCCGAGCGCGACGCGGCCGCGGCAGAGATTGCCGTGGGGCGCGATGCGAGCCCGTGGCAACTGCTCGTCGGGCGCGGTGTGCACGCGGGCGACCTTGCCGAAGCTGTCGGTGACGCGCGTGAGGCCAGCGTGCAGCTGCGCCGAAGACTCACAGGAATCGCCGAGTAAGTACATATTCCGTAGTTGGCATGCGAGCCCGAGGCTGGGCGAGTAGGCTGGCTGCAACTCACGAAACGCCATTGGCGGGAGGCATTATGAAGGGCAAAGTCGCATTCGTTTTTGGCGCTGCGGTTGGCTACGTGCTGGGCACGCGAGCAGGGCGCGAACGCTACGCGCAGATCAAGCGCGGTGCACAGGCTGTCTGGGAGACGGCACCGGTGCAGCGCGGAGTGGGCATCGTGCGCGAGGCCGCACAGGAGCGCGTTGATGCGGTGAAGGCTGCCGCGGCGCGCGCCGGTAAGGGTGCGTTCAACGCGTTCATGCAAGATAGCGGGGCTGCGAAGCCGGGCGCTGCGGCGACGCGGGCGACGCCCGCCGAGTCAGCGAAACCCGCCGAGCAGGCGAAGCCCGCCGAGACAGAGGCGGGTGGCGCGTGAGCCGCAAGAAGGGTGAACCGGGCACCTTCGAACTGCTGGCCCGGCTGCCACAGCAGATCATCAACCTCGCCAAGGTTGAGTACGAGAACGCAAAGCGCGAGATTGTCTCGAAGGCCAAGAAAGCCGGAATCGGTATTGGCGCGATCATCATTGCGCTGTTCTTCGTGTTCTTTATGCTCGAGGCGCTCGTGATCGCAGCTATCGCAGCGCTTGCGCTCGTGTGGCCGTGGTGGCTCGCAGCGCTCACGGTCGCAGCGGCGCTGCTGCTGCTGGCGGCGGCCGCGATCGCGGGTGGCGTGTGGCTGATCAAGCGGGGCAACCCGGTGCCGGGCGAGACGCTCGGGCGGCTCGAGGGTGACGCGGCGGCGCTCGCGCAGGTGCGCGTCAACTCTGAAGCAGACACGGCAGCGTCGCGCGGCGATATGCCGCAGGCCAATGGTGAGGGGAACTGGCGATGAACGCGCACGAGAAACAGCAGGGTATCGCCGACGCCGCCAAAGCGCGGGCAGAGCTCTATGACACCCTTGGTCAGCTCACCCACCAGCTCAACTACGCGCGACGCGTCGACGAAGCGATCGACGATGCGCGTCGCCGCATGGCCGAGGTGAAGCGATCGCGCCCCGTCGTGTTCGCTGCGTCGGTTGCGGGGGTCGCAGCTGTGGTCGGGCTCGGGGTGTGGGGAGTCGTACGCGCGGTCTCTAAGCGCGTATAGTTCACAGTGTGAGAGGTCACGGTTCGGCTACTGTTTGACGCTCGGCGTGCCCCAGTTTTGCGTGAACGGGTCGGCAGGGTAAGAATAGGGACAACGGATTTCCGTCGTCAGCCGGGTCAGTTGTAGCTGTTTATGACCGCTGAATTCAATGTACAACGTCGAGTGAGTGGGGTCTATGTCGGCTGAGGCGAAACCGCTCAGTGGCCTGCGAGTGCTGGTCCCGCGCGGAGGAACTTGGGGCGATCTGGTCTCGAAAGCGCTTCGAGAGCAGGGCGCGCACACTGTCATCGCGCCGCTCGTTGACTTCGCTCACACGCGCGAGGAAGACAAGCTCGTTGCCGCGCTGAAAGACCTTGAAGCGGGCAAATTCGATTGGATGACCGCCACGAGTTCGACGGTCGCCGACGTGCTGCAGCACCACAACGCGGTGATTCACCCCGATACGCAGATCGCCATTGTTGGCGAGGCCACCGCGGTCGCGTTTCGCGCTGCAGGTTACGGGATCACCCGCACGCCGAGCGAAGAAAACAGTACCCACGCGCTGCTGCGCGAGTGGCCCGAGATCGACACGGGCGAGGTGCTGCGCGTGCTCACGCTGCGCTCAGACGTCGCGGTGCCGGTACTCACACAGGGTCTCATCGGTCGCGGGCACGATGTAACGCAGGTGCTCGCGTTTCGCACGGTTGGCGTGCCCGCTTCGGTGCACATTCGCGAGGACATCGAATCGGGGCGCATCAACGCCATCGTTGTCGCGTCGGCGAAGATCGCACAAGAGGTGGCTGCACAGTTTCCGACGCTGCCCGACGACACGCTGCTCGCCTGCGTGGGCGAGAACACCGTCGAAGCCGCTGCAGCGCTCGGCCTGCCGGTGGAAGCCGACGAGCTGGGGCACCCGCTGTACGAGACGAAGCGTGCCATGATCGCGGCGGTTGAGTCGGTCATCGACCAGAGCGACACGCTGGACTAGAGATGGCGCGCGTCGAGGTTTACGAAGACCGGGTGGTGGTGAAGCTCACCACGGCCGAGAAGGTGGCGACGATGCGTCGCCGTGATGTGACGCTCGAGCGCGCTGCAATTGCTTCGGCTGTCATCACCGACGACCCGTGGATTTGGATTCACGGCGTGCGAGCTCCCGGCACGCACGTGCCCGGAAAGTACGCTGCCGGCACCTGGCGCAACCTCACCGGCCGAGATTTTGTACTGGCTCGCGCGGGGCGCGACGCCGTCGTGATCGATTTCGAGCGGCCTGAGCACCCCGATGAAGAGCGCGGCTGGGTGGGTGAGTTCGACCAGTATTCACGCGTCATTCTGTCGACCGTGCACGCGGCCGAACTGGTGCGCGCACTGCGCCTCGAAGACACAGACGCTGACTTTACCGCGGGCTAGTGCGCCTGCGCCTCGCAGCCGCGCCTCGCGCCCGCACCCGGGGCATCAATCACGCTTCAAGCATCACTTTTCGTGAAGTATTGATGCTTGAAGCGTGAATGGTGCCTGAAGTGACTTACTGTACTCCGAGCACCCCGAGCAGCGCGCTAGTCGCGCACGATCACGATGTCTTCGAGTTCGAAGCGGGTGCGCGGTGCAAGCTCGCGCTCGCGCAGCGGCTCGGGCAGCGACTCGGCGGCACCCAGCGCCCCCACAGCGGTGATCGACACCGGCTTGAAGCGCGCGTCGAGGTCAAATGCGGCCGCGATGCCGTCACGATCAAAGCCGCCCATCTGGTGTAGGTGCAGGCCCTCACTCTGCGCCTGCACGCTCAGGTGCGCGACGGCCTGGCCGAGGTCGTACTCGGCCCACGTGCGCTCCTTGCCCTCGTCGTCGAGCATCTCGGCGACGTTCACGATGAGCGCGGCGGCATTGCCAGCCCACGCCTTGTTGAAGCCCATGAGCTGCTCTTCAATCTTTGCGAAGCTCTCGGTGCCGCGCCGCGCGAGGATGAATCGCCACGGCTGCGTGTTCGCAGCGCTCGGTGCCCAGCGCGCAGCCTCAAAGATGCCGCGCAGTGCGCCCTCGGGCAGCGTGTGGCTGTCGTCGAAGGCGCGGGGGCTCCAGCGCTCGGCGAGAACGGGCAGAACGGGGGCGCTGGTCTGGGCGATACGCGGGTTCACGTGGCTCCTTATGAGTGTCAAAACAATATGCCGAGTAATGTAACGCCCCGGTCGGCATAATATTCCCGCGGCCGTTCACTGGCCGCGTGTCTTCCCCGGTTTCTTCGCTCCGGATCACGGCGCAAGCGCCGCCCCTGCCTCTTCTTCGACCACGCGGGTAAGGGTGTCGAGCATGGGGGAGCTTAAGTTCCAGCGCTGCCAGTAGAGCGGCACGTCTAACGTTCTTCCTGGCACGAGCTCGACGAGACGGCCTGCGGCAAGTGCCTGCGCACACTGCAGGTCGGGCAGCATGCCCCAGCCGAGGCCGTGTTCGACTGCGAGCGCGAACTCGGCAGAGGAGGGGATGAAGTGGCGCGGCGGGTCGATCTGGGCGCGCGTCACCAGTGCGATGAACCGGCGCTGGTAGGTGTCGTACCGATCGAACTCAACGATGGGCGCCGACGCGAGGGTTTCGCGGTTCACTGTGCCCTGGGTGAAGTGCGCGGCCGCGAACTCGGGGCTCGCGACAGCGCGGTACCGCACGACGCCGAGCATGGTCGAGGTGCAGCCGGGCACGGCCTCGGCGGTAGCGGTGAGCGCCGCCATCGCCTCACCGCTGCGCAACCGATCGGTTGAGATTGATTCGTCGGCGCGCAGCACATCAAACCGCGCCCCGGTGAGGTGCGACGCTCGCGCTAGGGCGGGCACAAACCAGGTTGCAAGGGAGTCGGCGTTGACGACGACGGCGATGGGCGATCCGGAGCCTGGATCGCCCCCGAGCTCTCGCGCAGCGTCGCTCGCGAGCAGTTCGAACTGCCGTGCGAGGCGCAAGATCGTCGCGCCCGCCGTCGTCACCTGCACGGGGCGCGTGCGCTGCAGTAGCACGGACCCGACGCGCTGCTCCATTGCGCGCACGCGCTGGCTCACGGCGGAGGGAGTGATGTGCAGCCGGGCGGCGGCGGCCTCGAAGCTGCCCTCGCGCGCGATGGCGGCGAAGGTGGCGAGGTGCTCGATCGGTAGGTCCACGGCGACTCCTAAGTGAAGCAATACTAATGCAGCTTCAGTAAGTTTAGGGCCGCTCAATTAGGCGTTGGGGGCCGCCGGGCCGTAGCGTACGAGAGTGATCCTTCCCATTCTCATCGGTATTGGTAGCGGGCTGTCGCTGATTATGGCGATCGGTGCGCAAAACGCGTTCGTGCTGCGGCAGGGGATTCGGCGCGAGCACGTGCTGCCGGTCGTGCTGATTTGCGGGCTCACCGATGCGGTGCTTGAGACGCTGGGCGTTGCCGGCATTGGGTTTGTGGTCGAGCGAGCGCCGCTCGTGCTCGAGATTGTGCGCTGGGGCGGGGTCGCGTTTCTGCTGTGGTACGCGTGGACCGCGGTGCGGCGGGCGATGAAGCCCGAGGCGATGATCGTCGACCAGGGCGGTGCGGGTGCTTCTGAAGCCGCTGGGTCTTCGGGGTCGCTGAAGCGCGTGGTGCTCGCGTGCCTCGCGATCACCTACCTGAACCCGCACGTGTACCTCGACACGATGGTGCTCATGGGGTCGATCGGTAACGCGCAGGGTGATCCTGAAAAATGGTGGTTTGCGTTGGGCGGCGCCCTCGCGAGCATCGTGTGGTTCTTCGTGCTTGGTTACAGCGCGCGCATGTTGACGAGGTTCTTTGCGACGCCCAGGTCGTGGCAGATTCTCGACGGCATTGTCGCCGCCGTGATGCTGGTCATCGCCGCCCGCCTCGCGTTTGGTGGCATGGGGGTGTAGTGCTACAGCCGGTCGCGGCGGTCGAGCATCTCGTTGTACGCCGCGACAGCGGTCGACGGCGCGGCAGCCGCCGCTTCTTGTGCGAGCGATGATGCGACTAGCAGCGGCAAGATGACGTTTGAACTGTTGCGCAGGACCGTGCTTGGGGTTTGCAGAACAATCGAAGACTCATGAGCAAATGACAAGTCCACCGTTTCCGTGATGACGATCGTGTCGACCCCAGCCTCATGGGTGATTCGAAGTAGCTCTTTCACCTCAGGAATGATGCGCAACGGGCAGATGACCACTACACAGTCTGCGTTTCGAATGAGAGACGCGAACGGCGCGAATGATAAGCCAGTGGCGTTGTTGGCGATGGCATCGAAGCCAAATGATCGAAGCTCGTGCGCGAGGAAGTCAGCAACGTGGCCAGCTTCTTCGAACCCGTAGGCGAAGGTGCGAGTCGAAGAAGCGAGCCGGTTGGCGGCTCTTGCCCAGGTGGTGGCGTCGATGGCAGCTATCCCCTCTTCGAGGAGGCCGATGGTTTCTCCGAGTAGATCGAAGAGTCTATTAGGGGCCTTGCCGTTTTGGTAGAGGCGCTCCTCCCATTGGGTGCCAGGGCTCACGCCTTTATGGCTGATCTCAACGGCTAGGTCGCGTTTTAGCTCAGGCAGGCCGGCATAGCCGAGTGATTGCGCCGAGCGAATTACTGATGCCGAGCTCACGCCCAGGCGCTCGGCAAGTTGATCTGTGGACAGGGTGAGCGTCAACGTTGGATTCGTTTGAAAGTAGCGAATCACCTTTGACTGCGCCGGAGTGAGGTCGTTTATGACATCGGCCACGCGCTCAGAGAAATGTTGCGATGTAGTCATTGCTACATTCTATCGATCTATGTAATGATTGCTACACCAATCGACAAGGGTGTCGAAATTTTATGAACTAGGAGGCACCAATGAGGGTGACAACACGACTCGCACGAGTTGGGTCAACGGTGGGCATGGCGGCGGTCGCATCGCTACTACTGGCGAGCTGCAGTGAAGGGGCCGGGGCCGCGGAGCAAGATCTGGCACCGGTCCCAGACCAAGTCTTCGTCGTTGAAGTTGACGATGCCTTGACCGAGCAGTTGCCAGCAGAGCTACGCGACTCCGGGGCAGTGAGCATTGCCGTCTCCGTTGGGTCTGCGCCTGACGACTTCCATGACGAGAACGGAAAACTGGTTGGGTGGGAAGTCGATCTCGCCCGAGCGGCATTCGACAAATTAGGTCTCACGCCTGAGTTTCATGAAATCTCCTTTGACTCGATCATCCCTGGCCTGAAGGGGGAGCGATACGACATCGCCTTTGGTCAGATCGGCATTACCGGGGAACGCATGGAAGTTATGGATCAGGTGGGCACAGCGCTCACAAACCAGGGGATCGCAGCCCCCGCAGAATCAGACATCAAGATTGAAAGCCTGGATGATCTCTGCGGGCTCAGTGTAGGAGTGAACCGTGGCTCAAGGCAGCAAGACTTTGCACTAGAGCAGAGTGACAAGTGCGTTGCTGATGGAGGAAAAACAGTGGACCTTCAGGTTTACGAAGATGGTAATAAAACGAACATGGCAATGCTCAGTGGCCGAACAGACGTGAGCTGGAACGGCGCCACGTCGATCAACTACTTTGTGGCTGTTAGCAACGGCAAGGCGAAGCTCGTCGGCGAGTACTTGGAGCCCTACCCGATGGGGGCAGCCCTGCCAAAGGCATCACCGCTATCGCAACCATTTGCTGACGCAGTCAATCAACTGCTCGATGACGGCACCTACGACGCAATTATGGCGAAGTGGGGGCTCGAGGGCAACGCGATTCCCGAGGCAACGGTGAACCCCGAACTTGAGAGCGAATAGAAATCATGGTGCAACTAATGCTGCAACGAGAGACAGAGCGCGAGCCGCTCAAGATACTCCCGAAGAGGTCGCGACTGACCTGGATACTAGCCGGGGTAGTGATCCTGATTGGTGGCCTCGCTCTTAGCTCCGTCTTCCGTAACCCCAACTTTCAGTGGGCAGTGGTCGGGCAGTACTTTTTTCATCCTCAGATCATTTCGGGGCTCGGGCGCACAGTCCTGCTAACTGCGGTGGCCATGACGATCGGCCTTGTGCTTGGCGTTGCACTAGCCATTATGCGGTTGTCAGGTAACCCGTTTCTATCGGGTGCGAGCTGGGTGTACACCTGGTTCTTCCGCAGCGTGCCGCAGCTGGTGCAGCTGATCTTCTGGTTCAATTTTGCGGCGCTGTACCGACACATCGTCGTCAAGGTGCCGTTCGGACCAGAGCTTTTTGCGTGGGACACGAACACATTGATCACGCCGTGGAGCGCTGCGATCTTGGGATTCGGACTGAGTCAGGCAGCCTACACGGGCGAGGTGGTGCGCGCAGGCATTAAGGCTGTGCCTGCTGGCCAGCTGCGCGCGGCCAAGGCACTTGGAATGTCGCCCCAGCTAGCGTTCTTCCGAATTGTGCTGCCGCAGGCAATGCGTGTCATCATCCCACCGATTGGCAATGAACTGATTTCGATGGTGAAGGGCACGGCGCTTGTGAGTACCATTGCGCTCGCTGACTTGCTCTACTCTGCGCAACTGATCTATTCGAGAACGTTCGAAACGATCCCGCTGCTCATTGTGGCCACACTTTGGTATCTGGTCATCGTTTCGGTGCTGTCAGTCGGGCAGTACTTTGTGGAAAGGCATTACAGCCATGGTTAACAAGCAAGCGGCGAAGGTCGATCTTCGTGTTGACGACGAAGTCATGGTGGGGATCGAGCGGGTTTCCAAGTCGTATGGCTCATTGCAGGTGTTGCATGACGTGTCGCTCGACGTGGCCCGTGGGCAGGTCGTGTGCATTATTGGGCCGTCAGGCTCAGGCAAGAGCACGCTGCTCAACTGCGTGAATCACCTTGAATCGATCGACGGTGGCTCGATTCATGTCGGTGGGGAATACATCGGCTACCGCAGAGACGAGGCGGGGCTCCACGAACTTTCGGAGTTTCGTACCGCCAAGCAGCGCCGCCACGTAGGAATGGTGTTTCAGCAGTTCAACCTCTTTCCTCACCTCACGGTTCGCGACAACGTTTCTTTTGCGCAGATCAACGTCTTGGGTCGACGGCCGCAAGAAGCGCATGAGAATTCTGCGAGGCTGCTGGAACGTGTAGGGCTTGGCGATAAAGGGAAGGTGTATCCGCAGTCACTGTCTGGAGGTCAGCAGCAGCGAGTCGCGATCGCTCGTGCGCTTGCGCTGGGACCAGAGGTCATGTTGTTCGATGAGCCCACTTCTGCGCTTGATCCCGAGCTTGTGGACGATGTGCTGGTCGTAATGAAGGAGCTGGCGCGCTCTGGTATGACGATGCTGGTTGTGACTCACGAGCTTGGTTTTGCTCGCGAGGTCGCAGATGTCGTGGTCTTCATGGCCGACGGGCGAATCGTAGAAACGGGTAGCCCGCAGCAGGTGCTTGAAAATCCGGTTGAGCTAAGAACGCAACAGTTCATCTCTCGGATTCACTAATGCGCGTTGTGCGCTAACAGAAAAGGACAAGAAAAAACATGCGATACGACCACATTATTGTCGGGGGCGGCGTTCACGGTTGCGCGGCAGCTTACTACCTTGCAAAGGGAGGCACATCGGTGCTTCTACTCGAGCGGCACACGTTGGCGTCTGGTGCCTCGGGGGGTGTCGGCCTTCGGGGTGTACGCGCGAATGGGCGTGACATTCGAGAGCTCCCACTGATGCGACGGGCCTACGAAATCTGGCCTGAGCTCAACGATGAGCTTGGCCTGGACGAGGGGTACCGCAGAGTGGGCGGTATTGAATTGCTGGGAGCCGAAACTTTTGAAGAGCAGAGTCGGCTTGACGCCGTGCGCACCAGGGTCGCAATACAGTGCGCGTTTGGCATCCCGACTGAGCTATTAGATCGAGAAGCTCTTGATGAGCTAGAGCCGGGGGCAGCGGAGAGCGTTGCTGGTGCAATCTATTGCGCGCTTGACGGCACAGCAGAACACAATGAAGTCACGCGTGGCTTTGCACGGGCCGCACAGCTGTACGGCGCAGACGTGCGTGAGGGCGTCACTGTCGTTGATATTGCGGCAACAGCGAGCGGCTACGAAGTCGTCTCAGCCAGTGGAGAAAAGTTTGTGGCAGATGGTCGTGTCCTGCTGCTCGCTAACTATCAGACTCCTCAGATCCTCAGCCGATTGTTTGGTGTTGAGCTGCCTATTTCAGGGCACAATTACCAGGCGACCGCGGTCAAAACAAAGACAGACTTCACCTTCACACACCTCATGGGGCATCAGTCCCTGCCGTTTGCGGCAAAGACGATCGAAGATGGGCTGGTTATGCTCACAGGCGGTCGGGGTGGGATCTGGGACCAAAGAGAAGAATCAGGTCAGCCGCGGCCAGGCAACGCGCAGTCCTCTGTGCGCGAGACCGCAAGCATCTATGGTGCGTTCGCCGACGCCGAGGTTGCATTCACAGATGCGTCGCGCATCGAAACGCAGTGCGTCGATGATATTCCAGTAATTGATGCAGTGCCTGCGGCGCCTGGAGTAATTTTTGCTACTGGCTGGAGCGGTCACGGCTTTGCGATAGCTCCTGCGGTGGCCGAGCTTATTGCCCAGTGGTGCGAGACCGGGCAGAAGCCAGCGCTGCTCGAGCCGTTCCACCTGGCGAGATTCGACGCGGCCGTTAAGTTTGTTGCGCCGTCCCAGCGTGTAGAGCTAACTGTGGGCTGAGCTTCCGCCCGCTTCGCAGCGCACGGGGACCGAGTAGATGGCGAGACCACCTGAAGGCACAGGTTCCAGGTGGTCTCGCTGTGTGTGGCCGCAGTACGGTGGCACCATGCGCCGGGAGGTCACAAGGCTCGGCCACGAGCAAAGCTGACTCTGCCGCAGCTTGGGCTATACGCTCCCAAGTTTCTCGTCGAGGTCTGGGTCGGTCACAGGCGAGAGTTCGTGCTCCTCTAGAAGAGTGATGGTTCGCTTGATGACACTGAGCTTTTCGTTCAGTTGTTTGAGGAACGGTGACCCACTGTCAGAGAACTCGTCGAGCTGCTCGTACTGGCGTCGTACCTGCATTTCTGTCTGAACTAGGTTGTCCCAGAGCACGCCATCGGTTTCGATATCTTGGTCCTTCAGGAGGAGTTCCTTGGCCAGCTGGCTGGCAAAAAACTGCTCGAAAGTTTCCGTCGACGTGCTCGGGCTGGCGAGCCCAAACGCGATGCCACCGCCGCCTGCGGTCGCAAGGGTACCAGCGGTAAGTAGGCCACCGATCATCCCGCCAGGCCCGAAGGTCGCAAGTGCACTTGTGATCGCTGCAGCGCCCGCAAGGCCGGTTCCAGCAGCGAGCACCAGCCCACCCGTGGCAGCCACTAGCGCGACCGCGCCAAGGCTTACAGCACTCCACTTGATGATTGCGGCGGCGCGGCCCCCGGCTATAGTCTCTCGCGCGAGCTTCAGGTTGGATACCGCGTCGTCCGCGAACTTGCTAGGGAGTTGCATCTCGCGAGCCAAAACCCGCAATGAGTCATGTAGTACAGACTTGGGGACTGCGATCTCAAAGGGGCGAATTGGATTTTCCGTGGCCAGTACCGTGAACAGTACCGCAGCATTGAAGCGCGTGAGGTGAGAGTGCGCTGCCGGCATGGGAGGGACGGAATCGGGGTCGGCCAGGTCAACGGTGAGCGCCGCAATGGCACTGGGGAGGGGGCGTTTCGTTTCGCTATAGCGACTCTTGAGTGCATCGATTGCAGCCGCCTGGGTCGAGCGCAAGGCTCCCGCGAACCGGTTCTCCCGGTCGCCTTTCATTCGCATGGATATGAGGTGCGCGAAGCGCAACGACATGAGCAGCGAGATCTCTTCTGGCTGGAGTGCAAGATCAGTGGTTGTCACTGACTTCACGAGCTCAGTCGATCGCGACCCGAAGAGAGCAAAACCTATGGTTTCGGCAACTCGAGCTTGTGAGAGATAGTTCTGAGCAAAGTGCGAGGCGGGAAACAACCCGGATGTATAACTTGAATCTAGCATCCACGTGAACACCGAGGAAAGGCCGCGGTACCCAACTACGAAATCTGCGGTGTTCCAATAATTGACCCACCACCCCAGGTTGACAGGTGGTTCCTTCAGGAGAGCTCTGAGGTTGTCGACATCGAATTCGTTGTGGGCTAGAGGGCTACCGAGCGTGATGAGGGCTGTGACTGTGACGCTGTCGGGAAGTCTGCGAAGCAGGTCGGCTGCGATCACTGAGCCCAGACTGTGACCAACAATAATAATGTTGCCAGAAGCCGGAACTTCGGCAAGTACAAGGTTGAGGACAGCGGCGCGCACATTGTCGTTCTTCAGATAATTCTGAGC
This sequence comes from Leucobacter faecis, assembly GCF_054456635.2. Classification (NCBI taxonomy): domain Bacteria; kingdom Bacillati; phylum Actinomycetota; class Actinomycetes; order Micrococcales; family Microbacteriaceae; genus Leucobacter; species Leucobacter faecis. The sequence continues at coordinate 115,300 of NZ_JBTJEP020000007.1, read as the reverse complement.
CTGGTTGAGCACTTTCAGGCCACCGCCCACTACGGTCTCTGCGCCAACATAGCCGTTGCCGGCATTCATGTGTTGAATGCGGTGTTCGATGGCGCTTGTGCGGCGCTCGAATTCACGGCGATTGAGGCGGGCCGCATCGCGAGAAGGCGTGGATACGGTGACTGGCGGTAGTTCGTGCTCGTCGTCTATTCCCTTCAGAGTGTAGGGGTATTTGGGGGTGATGACGCGAACTTCTTCGAGGCTGGGGTAACCAGCATGTTCGAGCGACGCGTCGAGACGCGTGCGCCAGGTATTGTCGAGGTCTCCATCTCCGACTCCATGGAGGAAAACTAACGTAGGGGTGTCAGGCAACAGTTCGCTCCGTAGGTCATTTGACGTTCTCACCGTGGCACGCACGGTGCACGAAGTTAGGATACTGCGATTGACAACAGGTGAGCGTCGACGCATTGGAGTGGGCGGGAGTAGTGCCCCGTAAAGTGGTGTACCGGGAACCTACTTGCCGGTGAATGTCGTGGCCGTGAGGCGCAGCCACAACCATAAGCGAGTGTGGGCGTCATTGATGTCGATACCCAAAGTGTCGGTCACACTCGTGAGCCGATATCGGAGCGTGTTTTGGTGCACGTGCAAGGTGGCAGCCGCGTCGCGCACGCTGCCGCCGCAGTCGAAGTACGTGCGCAACGTGAGCTGCAGCTGCGTACCGTGAAGACGATCGTGACGGGTGATTGCCTCGAATGCGTCTCCCCTCGTCACTGACATCGTCGTCATCGCTTCGGCCACCTGGCTCAAAGCGATCGTATTGCGTGCGTTACGGAAGGTCGCAATGCGTGTCGTTGCATCGCTTTGTAACGGGCTCAGCGGGCCAGTAGCGCCCGTGGGGCTCGTCGGGCTTGCAAGCGTGGCAGTGCTTGAGAGGAGCGCCGACACAACGAGCTCAGACTCGTGATGCGAGCGTGGCACCTGTGAATGCCCCGCTGCGACTGACCCAATACCTGCGGCGATGGTCTCATCAGCGCGGCAGACCCAAGTAGCGAACGACATAATGTGCTCTTCAGAAGCGCCCGAAATGACAATCACGACACGGTTCTCGAGCAGCGCGCACTCGTAGAAGGCAAAGGCTGTTGAAGCGTTGCCCTTCACCAGTTGCAACAAGCGACGTAGCCCAAACTGAGTGTGGGCCTCTGAATCATCGCGCACACCAAAACTCACGACCACCGTGTCTTGGCTGGGTGGCAGTGCGAGCTGCGCGTACGCGGTGGCAGCATCAGCTGAGTTCTCGAGGATCGCGCGCACCAGCTGCCGTTTGCGCTGGCCCCCATCAAGCTCCTCATTTCTTGCGCGGAGAAAGTGCTGGGTCACCACCGGGGCAACGTCATCGAGAAGTGCCATGGTCACGGCTGCCAAGGCCGGGTCTATCTGCACGACCCACACCGTGCCAAGCATCTCATTCGCATAGCGCACTGCCCGAGCGACCCTGCCATATTCGTTTGACTCGCCAGCGAAGTGGAGCGCTAACGGAGAGCGCATCACTTCACGATATTCGGCATCGCTCGATGGAGCGACAGCCTCACGAAGAGACAGCGTGCTCGCGCGCCGGGTGTCATCGATGGGTTGGTCAGCGTGGGTGGAATATCCGATAATTCGACCAGCATCATCAACGAAGCTGACCGCGCCAAACGCGATGGACGCGAGCGAGTTGGCCGCGCTAAACAAGTCGCCCAATTTCGCACTCGCCACATACTCCCCCACTCGTGGACGGATCATGCTCTGGGCGGTCGAGTAGAGCTGGCCCCAGTCGCCCGCATCGTCGAGGGTAAGTACTGGCAGTGCGGGCGGCTCGCTGTGCAGCTCGGAAGAGCCTGGTGCGCGTACGACGAGAGCTGCCGCACCGAAGTGGGCAAGCTGAGACGCAGTGGTGAAGATGTCTGCCGCGCTGAGGCCGGGGGCGAGTAGTACTTGACCCCTCACTGAGGGAGCCCGCGGTCCAAGCAATGATGCTTCAACAAACGCGACTCCGGTGAAGCCCGTCTCGAGGTGAGAGGGGCTGTGCTCAGCTGCGCTCAAGTAAGGAGCCAGCGCCTCGATGAGGTCGGCCAACGAGCTGGGTACGGCGTGCGACAAACGACGCATTTGTGCTCCTCGATAATTATTCGATGCTTCTGCTGGAGAATACTCCATCGGTTCTGGTGTCCCCTCTTGGAACACTGATGTTGCTGCCCTGATTAGGGCAAGCGGGAAAGGCCACCGCTTTTCTCAACGAAGAGAATTTCAAAGGAGAGCCTCTTGAATCCTCACACTCCCAACAGACAGCGCGCAACGCGGCGCGCTATCGCCACTATTGGCGCAGCACTTGGAGCTGTCGCCCTGCTGGCAGGCTGCTCAACAGCGCCCACTGACGAGCCCGCTCAGGCCAGCTCAGAACCCACGATGGCGCCAGTGGAGGCTGCAGCGGCCCTGGTGCCGCAGAGCATTCGCGACACGGGCCAGCTCGTCGTTGCTATTCCCACTAACGAGCCACCCACGCAGTTTTACCGCGAAGGTACGAAGGAGATGACCGGGCTCAACCCCGACATTGCGCGATTGCTCGCAGGCGCGCTGGATCTTGACCTTCAAATCGATGTCACCAACTTCGACGCCATTATTCCAGGCTTGAGCGCAAATCGTTTTGACCTCACGGTCTCCTCAATGACTCCGACTTCTGAGCGTATTAAGCAGCTCGATTTCGTCGATTATGTGCGCGTCGGCAACGGCCTTGGGGCACAAGCGGGCAACCCACAGGGTGTTGCGTTCGATGCACTGTGCGGCAAGCGTGTGGCCGTGCTCAAGGGGTCCTACCAGCTCACAGCGCGTGTTCCTGAGATGGTAGCGGAGTGCGCTAAAAGCGGCGCTGGTGCCCTTGAGGTGTTGCAGTTTCCTGACACACAGCAAGCTGTGTCCTCGGTTTTGAGCGGTCGGGCAGACGCGGTCTTCGCGGATGCCCCCATCATCGCGTATGCGGCCGACCAAGATGCGAGATTTGAAGTCGTGGAAGAGAATGCCTTTGGAAATGTCGGAATTGGTATTCCCAAGGACACCGACATGCTCGATGCGGTATCGACAGCTATGAACGCAGTGATCGAGTCGCCGGAATACCTCGACATGCTGACCTCGTACGGGCTCGAATCGATGGCAATCGACGACGCTCTGATCAACGCTCCACAGGCCTAGGGCGGGGCAATGACTACTCCAACACTCTCAAAAGTAGCTTCTTCTGAAGCGGGTCCATCGACCCAGATTCAGAGTACGCTGAGCACGCTCGAAGTACGTAAACGACGCAATAACGTGATGCTCGCCGGTGGCGTGCTGGTGATCCTCATCGCAGTCCTTGTAGTCGCAGACGTATTCACTAACGAAAACTTTGGTTGGCCGGTCGTGCTCGACTATTTGTTCAACCCACAGATTCTGCAGGGTGTGCTGCTGACGATCGCGCTGACGGTCGTCTCAATGACAATCGGTATTTTGCTAGGCGTTGTGCTCGCTGTGATGCGCGTTTCAAACAACGCAATCTTTGCATGGACGAGTCGCGCTTACATTTGGTTCTTTCGGGGCACACCGCTGCTGGTACAGCTGATCTTTTGGTACAACATCGCGGCGCTCTACCCGATGATCGTGCTGGGGCTGCCGTTTGGTGGGCCGGGTATTGAACTGGGCTCAGCCAACGTGCTCATTACCCCGCTGGTGGCGGCATTTTTGGGGCTTGCGTTGAATGAAGCGGCCTACATGGCCGAGATTATTCGTAGTGGCATCTCGTCGGTCGACGAGGGACAGCTGGACGCCGGCCGGGCAATCGGAATGACCCGTGGCAAGCTGATGAACCGCGTCATCTTGCCACAGGCCATGCGTGTCGTGATTCCGCCCACGGGTAACCAGGTGATTTCAATGCTCAAGAGCACCTCGCTCGTGAGTGTGCTTGCGATCTCTGACCTGCTCTATGCGGCCCAGTCGATCTATGCGCTCAACTACCAAGTGATTCCGCTGCTGTTGGTGGCATGTGCCTGGTATCTCGCCCTGACGACTGCACTCAGCGCCGTGCAGTCGCGACTTGAAGAACGCTACGGGCGCGGATTTACGCCGCGTAAGCAGCGCTCCGCGAAGCGAAAGGAAATCGCAGCATGAACGCGAACATGGTTGAAATTCGGGGTGTGCGTAAGGCCTTCGGTGACAACGTGGTACTCAAGGACGTGTCACTCAACGTGCCAGTAGGTTCGGTCACCTGCCTGTTGGGGCCTTCGGGTTCGGGCAAGACGACGATGCTGCGGTGCGTGAATCGACTCGAAACCGTTGACGCGGGGTTCATCCTCGTTGACGGCGATATGGTGGGCGCGACCCGCCACCGTGATCACCTGGTCGAAGCAAAAGAAACAGCGATCGCGAAGAGCCGCCGCCAAACGGGCATGGTGTTTCAGCGGTTCAACCTCTTTCCCCACCGCACCATCCTCGAAAACGTGATTGAGGGCCCGGTGCAGGTACTGAAACGCAAGAAAGCCGACGTGATCGCTGAGGCGCTCGTACTGCTTGAGCGCGTGGGGCTGAGTGATAAGGCGCACGCGTACCCGCAAGAGCTTTCGGGTGGCCAGCAGCAGCGCATCGCGATTGCGCGTGCACTCGCGATGAAGCCCAAATTGCTGTTGTTTGACGAGCCCACTAGCGCGCTCGACCCAGAGCTCGTGGGCGAGGTGCTTGAAGTGATGCGCGACCTAGCCGCAGACGGCATGACGATGATCGTCGTTACCCACGAACTGGGCTTCGCTCGCGAGGTGAGCGACCAGGTCGTGTTCATGGCAGACGGTGTTGTCGTTGAGCAGGGCCCACCAGAAGAGGTGCTGGGTAACCCGCAGCACGAGCGCACCCAAGCCTTTCTGTCGCGGTTCATTTAACCCGCATACGCGCTAACCCGATCCGGAACATCAGAAATCTAAGGAAACCGATTTCGTATGAAAATTCACAGCATTGAGGACCTGCGCAGGGTTGCGCATCGGCGCCTACCCAAGATGGTCTCAGACTTTCTTTACGGTGGCGCGCTCGATGAGCTGACGCTTGACCGAAATCGAGCGGCGCTCGATGAGATCATGCTGCAGCAGCGCGTGATGGTCGACATCGCAGAACGAGACACGTCGTCGAGCGTGTTTGGCACGTACCTCGGGACACCGCTCATCGTGTCACCCATGGGGCTGCTCACACTGATGCACCCGAAGGCAGACGTGGCCATCGCGCGCGCCGCGGCAAAAGCTGAAAGTATTTTTACGCACAGCCCATGGTCGGGCTGTTCGCTTGAAGAGGTCGTCGAGGCCGCGCCCGGCCGCGTATGGTCGCAGATTGCGTTCTGGAAAGACGAAGCCGAGACGGAACGGCACATCGACCGCGCAAAGGCGCTCGGGGTCGACACGCTGGTGATTGCGGGGGATGTCGCCGAGTCGAGCAAACGCGACCGAGACCTGCGTCACGGCATCGGGATGCCGCCCAAGCCGCCGTTTGGCGACGTGATCAATGTGGCACTGCACCCGCGCTGGCTGTGGAACCTCGTCACTGGTCGACCCATGACATTCGGCACCTACAGTGTGAGCGGGCGCCGCATGCGCATGCGCGAGATGGACCCGTGGATGGCGGCGAACGAGAACCCCTCTGCGACCTGGACCGACATTGCCCGGTTGCGTAAGCGCTGGAGCGGCCAGATTCTCGTGAAGGGGGTGATGGGCGCCGCAGACGCAAATACTGCGATAGAACTGGGGCTCGACGGCGTGTTTGTGTCAAACCATGGCGGTCGCCAGTTCGACTCGCAGCCCGCCACTATTGAGGCGCTTCCCGAGGTTGCTGACGCGGTGAACGGGCGCGGCACAGTCGTATTCGACAGCGGCGTGCGCCGCGGCGCCGACATCGCAAAAGCGCTCGCGCTGGGAGCCGATGTGGTGTCGGCGGGGCGGCCGTTCGCCTACGGGCTCGCGGCCTCGGCAGACCGCGGCGCGGCGAGGGCCTTCGACATTCTCACCGACGAGCTGCGCGCCGCCATGGGCTTCCTCGGGGCAACCCGCATCCCTGAGATTACGGCCGATGTGCTGCGCGATAGCGCAGCAGGCCGCCGCGGTGTGGCCGTGAGCCCGCCGGCTGCTGTGGGGCGTCTGGCCAACGACATGGATCACTCCTTTGAGCGGGTGATCGCATGAGCGCACAGCTCGAGACCCCAGTGGCGACCGCGATCCATCAGCCGCAGCTGATCGGGCTCGGACCGTTTCGTGAGCGCGCTAACGCGCTCACCCCTAACATGCGCGAAGCGGATCGACCGTTCTTTACCAGTGTGGCTTCAGGCATCGAGCTTGGGTACTGGGAAGGTACCGAGGGGGGATTTCCTGCCCGGCGTGACGGGTACACCGAAATGTGCCATATCATTGCGGGGCACGCCACACTGCACACCGAGGGGGCTGAACCCATCGAGTTGCGCGCAGGTGACACCGTCGCAATGCCGTCAGGATGGGTGGGGCGCTGGGAGCTGCACGAGCCCACGCGGAAGCTCTACATCACGGTGGATGACCGCTAGTGCAGGCCGCTAGTGCAGCCCGAGGTAGGCTTCGAGTGTTTCGGGTGACGCCTGCAGTAGTGGTTCGTGCACCTCTTCGCCCGGAAACTCACTCGCCTCGAAGAACCAGCGGTTAGAGGCCGGCATGCCCCACAGCTGGGCGCGGCGCGGGTTCGAGATGTCCCAGCGAATCGGCGGGGTCTCGAGGTCGATGAACTGGTAGTGCGTGTTGAACAGCTCGACCCGGTGCTGGTCAGGGTCACGCAAGTACAGAAACAGCGCATTGCTGATGCCGTGGCGGCCGGGGCCGCGGTCGATCTCGTCGCCGTGCCCCAACGCCCCCGCGACGTCTGCCGCGTGCAGCAGCGACGAGCCGTCGGGCACCGCGAACGCGAAGTGGTGCAGGCGCGGCCCGCGGCCGTTTGTGAAGACGAGGTCGTGCGTGTTGCCCTTCACCTCCATCCACGAGCCCCACAGCTCGTCTGTGCCGTCTTTCGCGGTGTACTCAGACATGCGCATGCCGAGGCCCGTCCAAAAATCGGTCGCCTTCTGCACGTCGTAGGTGACGACCTGGTAGTGGTCGAGGCGCTGCGGTGCACCGCCCACGAACTGGTCGAAGTTTTGCATGCGACGCTCGACGACGTCCATCGACGAGGTGAGCTCCATGAGCGTGCCCACGGGGTCGCGAAACTGCAGCGTAGGGCCCTGGTGGTCGACCTCCACCCGTTCGTGCGAGATGCCCGCCGCAGCAAAAAACTTCTCTGCCGCATAGATGTCGTCGTCGGTGCGCACGCGCAGCCCAATGCGGTGAGCCTGCACCGTGTCAGAGCGTTCGAGCACGAGACTGTGGTGCGCGGCCTCCTCGAGCCCGCGCAGGTACACGCGGTCATCGGTCTCTGCCGTGACCACGAGGCCCACCACGTCGCGGTAGAAATCTCGGCTGCGCTCGAGGTCGGTGACGCCGAGCGACACGTGGCTGGCGCGGGTGATCTGAAACTCGGGGTGGTCATTGGTGACGGGAAGCATCGGTGACTCCTGTTCATGGGGTGGCAAAGCGGGCATGTCACTTCAGCATCGTGCGCGGGGCGCTGGCGCGGAACCCCGATCTTGCCTACCCTTGCCATAGATGCACGCTATGGAAGGGTGTCAATGGTCACGCCAGAGCTAGAGATCCGGGCCCTCAAGTACTTCGTCGCCGCCGCCGAAGCGGGCTCGCTGACCGCCGCCGCCACGGCGCTCTCGATCGCGCAGCCGTCGCTGAGCGTCGCGATCTCGCGGCTCGAGCGTCAGCTGGGGGTCGAGTTGCTCAGCCGTTCGTCACGCGGCGTGCGCCCCACCGCAGCCGGCCGCTATCTGCTGGGCGCTGCCTCCAAGCTGCTCGGCGATGTTGATGCCATGACCGAAACGATCGGACGCTTCTCGTCTGGCCTCGAGGGGGCGATCTCGGTCGCCTCGGTGCCGATCTTGATGTGGCAGCGGGTGCCCACGCTGTTGCGCGAGCTCGCGCGCGAGGCGCCGCACATTGAGGTGCGGCTGGGGGATCCGCCGCCGTGGGAGGCAATCGACATGCTGCACGCACGCACCGTCGACATCGCCGCGCTCGCGGTGGCAGACGCGGCACACTTCGCTCGGCAGCACCGGGCCGAGTTCGACATCTATGACTGGGGTGACATTCCGCTCGTTGCCGCGCTGCCGCCCGAGCTGCACGAGCTGCCCGATCCGCTGCCGCTCGGCGCGTTTGAGGGGAAGACGCTCGTGCAGCCGCACCGCACGGCCGCGGTGCCGAGCGCACCCGAGGCGGTCGATGCGGCCCTCGCCCGGCACGGCGTCAAGCCCGCCACGGTGCGCGTCGCCGAGACGATCCAGAGTGGCATGTCACTCATCGAGGCCGGCCTCGGCTGGGGCATCGTGCCCGATGCCGACCGTGCGAGCCTCACCCGCTTTCGCGTCGAAACCCGCTCACTGACCCCCGCCCCCGACCCGCTGCGGGCGCTGGTGCTCACGCGCAAAGGAGCTGCGGCCAGACCCGAGATCGGCAGAATGATCCGGATCATTACAAACCAACACCCAAATCGTGTGTGAAATTAGATAGGATAATCGCAGGCTGAGATCGAACACTCCCGTGAGATCGAGCGACGGGAGAACGACGCATGGCAATCACCAAAGCAGAGAAGTGCTACACGATCTTGAAATCGAAGATCATGGACGGAACATACGGGCCGGGCTACCGACTGGTCATCGATCAGCTGTCGCGCGAGTACGACATCAGCTCGGTACCGTGGCGCGAATCACTGCGCCGGCTCGAGGCCGAAGGCTGGGTCGACATTGTGCCCAATGCCGGCGCCACCGTGAAGACGTTCGACACCCACGCCTGGAAGCGCACAATCAGATTGCTTGCGAGGCTCGAAGGACTCGCCACCGCGCTCGCCGCAGAAAACATGACGGCCGAGCACATCACCCAGGCTCGCGCGCTCAATGACGAGATGCGCGACGCGCTCGCCAACTTTGACACGAACCGATTTGGTCGCATCAACCGCAAGTTTCACCAGTTCATCTGCTCGCACTGTGACGACGAGCGGCTCATCGGCATGGTCGACGCCGAGTGGACCCGCATGGACATCATTCGGCGCTCGGCGTTTTGGTACGCGCCGGGCCGCGCGATCGCGTCGCTTGCCGAGCACGACGCGCTGCTCGACATGATCGAAGCGAAGGCCGACGCCGAGATGATTGAGACGGCCGCTCGCAGGCACGAGATCAACACGCTCGAGGCGGTGCGTGCGCACGACGACCAGCGTCACGCCGAAGACTCGACGCTGCCCTGAGTGGGCCGCCGCGCTAACTCGCGGGACTCGCGGGGCCACGTATGGGGGTTATGAGTACGCATAACCCCCACCCGTGGCCCCACTGGGGCGATGGGCGGGGGTTTCTCCTCGCCCCCTACGACAGTGCGATAAGCGCCTTGCCGTAGTCGCCGCCGTTGGGCAGGCGAAGCGTCGTGTGCACGTGAAATCGCTCGGGCAGCCGGTTGCCCAGCCACACGCCGGCGTGGTGATCGAGCTCGGCGAGAACCGTTGGCCCGTGCACGCGAAAGTAGAACGGCTGCGAGCCATCGGTGGCGCCGTACCAGGCGAGGTGCGTCTCGTCGAGGTGAGCGACGACCTCGTCGACGGCGAGGTCACGCTGCTCGGGCTGCAGCAGCGCGAAGAAGTCAGCGACGATGCCGACGAGCAGCGCCCGCTGCCCCGCGTCGAGCGCCGACGCCGGGATCCCCTCGTACGGCACCACCCGGTTGTCGCGAAACGCGCCCGCCACGTGCCGTTCGTCGGCGGGGTGTAGCCGCCCCTCGGGCATCGCAGGGTCGAGCACCGAGTCGTAGACGACGGCCCGGGCCCGCTGATCCGGAGCAAGAGAGGCCGCGAGCTCGAGCGCGAGCTGCTCGCGCTCGTCAAACAGAGGCTCGCGCTCACCCTCGGTGAGCGCTGGCTCGGCGCCTATGAACACGGGTGCAAGGACATGCCGCCCCGCCACGCTCACGAAGTTGAGCGCGACGTGGTGGCCAAACAGCTGCCACCCCCAGGCCTCCTGCTCCGGGTCACCGTACAACGCGAACCAGTAGCTCTCGGGGTTCATGATCGTCGGAAGGTCGACCAGCTCGCCCAAGAATCCGTTGAGATTCATGGCCTCGCGCACCCGCGCATACCCCGTCTCGCTGAGGCTCGCGCGCAGCACTTCGTGCACCGCCGCCACGACCTCAGGCCGCTGATCTTCGAGCCGCAGCCCGGTTCTGAAAAACACAAACTCGGGGTTCGACCAGCTGCGCCACTCGGGCGCATCGATGGGGTACTGCACCTGCTCACGCGCCTCGGGCGTGAGCAGGTCAAGCACGCGACGGGCCGCGTGCGAGGGATCCGGATCGCCAGCAGCCCGAGCGGCGTCGGCCGCGAGCGGCGCGGGGGCGTAGAGCCCCTCGCGCACGCGCCCGTCGGTCGTGATGCCGGTGAAGGGCTCGTCGTAGAGCCCGCGCCAGTAGTCGAGCAGCTCGCGCAAGAACGGCGCCTGGTACCGGTCGGCCGTGAACTCCTCGTAGCTCATGCCGCGATACGGGGCGAGCACGTCGTCCCCCAGGTCGTACAGGTACTCACGAAAGCCGTGCTGCGAGAGCGCGAGGGCTTCGTCACGCGCGCTCGTGCGCGCGGTAGAGAAGAACTCGTCGATGTCGTTGGGGGATTGGGGCTCAGCCACGATCGCGTCCTTTCCTTCGGCGGGGTTAGATCGGCAGGTTGAAGAGACGCTTGGCGTTGCCCGAGAGCACGAGCTCGCGGTCGGCGTCGCTCACCTCGATCTCGTTCTTCAAGAACTCGACGCCCTGGCCCATCCAGCTGTAGAACACGGGAAAGGAGGAGCCGAAGAGGTAGTGATCGGCGCCGCCAATTTCGAGCGCCGCCTCGACCTGCGTCTTGCCCCACGAATGCGGGTGCGTCATGTCGAAGAAGATGTTCTCTTCAAGGTACTGCTTGATCTTTTCGCCGCCCGTGGGGTCGAGGCGCTGCATCGCCTCGGCCTTGTTGGTCTTGTGCGGGGTGAGCAGTGCCTGGTTGGCGAACCAGTTGCCGCCCATCATCGTGTGAATGAAGCGCAGCCCGGGCATGCGGTCAAACATGCCGCTGAACAGCTCGCGACCGACCGCAATGCCCTGGTCCATGACGCGGCCGTACTCGCGGCGCAGGTTCGTGTAGTCGATGACCGATTTGTATTCCACGGGCAGCGGCGTGTGGTGCACGACGACCGGAATGTCGAGCTTTTCAATGACCTTGAGGTAGGGCTCAAATACGGGGTCATCGAGGTAGAGCTGGCCGTAGTGGCAGGCGAGCTGCACGCCAACGGCGCCCAACTCTTTCACGTTGCGCTCGAGCTCGTAGATGTTCTCCTTGCCGCCCCACGGTGGCACGCACGCAGTGGTGAAGAGCCTGCCGTTTGAGCGGGCGGCGATGTCGGCCGCGTTGTCGTTGACGGCCTTGCAGGTCTCGAGGTCGAGCCACTCCTGCCACACGGGCACGCGCATGATGCCGTAATCGACTCCGGCCTCGTCCATCGCGGCGAGCTTCGCCTCGGCAGAGTAGTCGCCCTCGACGTAGTTGAGGTTTTGATAGCCGCGGGGCTTTTCAAGGATGAGCTGCTGCTTGCCGCTCTCCATCGTCTTAACGGTGGCGATCTCGCCGAACCCGCGCGGGGCGCTGTTCAGAAACCCGTTCAGAATCTTCTCGTTCGAGAAGAGGTCTTCGGGGAGGTGGTGAATGTTGATGTCGACAACGGTCATGTCGAGTGCTCCTTAGGTGCTGCTTCGTTGCGGTCCGATGAGCAATTCCACGCGAAAGCGCGAACTGATCGTGTGTGAAATCATACGTGATTTTGGGGCAGGAAGGTAGGGGTGGTCGCGTTGTGGTGGCGTGGTGGTGGCTAAACCCCTGGTTGATTGGATGATCGCGCACCACCGACAAGGGGGTGGGCCTGGTGTGATTTTGGATAATATTCGGATAATTTGCACAATCGCAGTTGAAATCGTGTGCGATTCTGCGTACGATACCGATCAGCGTTCAAGGAGGAATGACACACATGGTCGACGTATCTCATAGCCCCGCCCCAGCGGGCACCGCCCCCACGGCGGGCCGGGCGCTCATGCGCCGCGACGTGGCCTATGCGGGCGACGGTGTTTCGATGCGGGGCATGCTGATCGCGCAGGCAGGGTCACGGCGTTCGCACGCGGTGCTGCTCGTGCACGACGCGTTTGGGCTTAGCGACGAGATGGTCGCCACCGCAGAGCGCATCGCACGCCAGGGGTACCCGGTGTTTCTGGCAGACGTGTGGTCTGAGCGCATCACGCCCACAAGTCAAGACGAGATTGGGCCGCTCATCGCCTCGATGGCGGGCAACCGCAGTAGCTGGCATGACCGCCTCACGGCGGCGCTCGCGGCGGCGTGTGCGCAGCCCGAGATCGACCCCGCTCGTGTCGTGGGCCTGGGCTACTGCTTTGGTGGCTCCTCGGTACTCGAGCTCGCCCGCACCGGTGCACCCCTGCAGGGCGTCATCGCGATTCACGCGGGGCTCGACCTGATCGAGTTCGACTGGACGCAGGCGCACGCCCTGCCCGTGCTGCTGTGCACGGGCGACGCCGACCCCATGGCCACCGCCGAGCAGCGTGAGCTGCTGCAGCGGGCGATGAGCGCCGCGGGCGCCAACTGGCAAACCCAGCTCTACGCGCACGCCGTGCACGCCTTCACCAGCATCAACGCCAAGAACTCACCTGCACCGCACGTGATCTCATACGACGCGGCGCTGGCCAGACGCGCGTGGCGCGCCAGCCTCGAGTTTCTCGATGAACTCGAATCCGAGCACGCCCGCACACACTTGGTGCCGCTTGGCTAGGGCGCACCGCGCACGCCACACGCACCCCCGAGAAGAAGAAGGTTAGAACCCACATGCACGACATCGCTATCGTCGGCGCCGGCCCCGGCGGACTCATCACGGCACTGCGCCTCCACCAGCAGGGCATCAAGGTCAAGATCTATGAGACCGTGCCCGAGCTGAAACCACTGGGGGTGGGCGTCGACATTAAGGTCTACGGCGTCAAAGAGCTCGAAGAGCTCGGCCTGCTCGAAGAGTTTCGCGAGATGTCGGTCGACGCCGTCGACTCGATCTTCTTCAACCACTACGGACAAGAAATCTACGCCGAGAAGTGCGGCGTGCACATGGGGTACCAGCACGAGCAGCGGTTTGTGCACCGCGGCTACCTGCAGCTCATGTTCTACCGCAAGGTGATTGAGCGGCTCGGCGAAGACGCCGTCGTGCTGGGTGCGCGGGTCACCCATTACACACAGGACGATGACGGCGTCACCCTGCACATTGAGCACCGCGACGGCCGCACCGAAGAGGTGCGCCACGAGGGCGTCATCGCGGCCGACGGCATCAAGTCGGCCGTGCGCGCACAGATGCACCCAAATCTTGCGAAGCCGCACTACTCGGGCATCACCATGTACCGTGGCACGACGCTGCGCGAGCCAATCTTTGACGGGCACACGATTCTGCACGTCGGAGACCCGCGCATTTCGACCATGATCATCTACCCAATCGCCGACGACTTTGAAGGCTCGGGCAAACAGCTCATCAACTGGGTGGTCGAAGTCGAGGGTGAAGAGGCCATCGAAGACTGGAACCAGCTCGGCACCGTCGATGACCTCTTGCCGCTGTATGACACGGTCAAGATCGAAGGGTTTGACGTGCAGCAGCTCATGCGCGACGCCCGTGAGGTCTACCTCTTTCCCCTCATTCGCCACGAACCCCTCGACACATGGGTCGACGGCCGGGTCGTGCTGCTGGGCGACTCCGCGCACGCCATGTACCCCCGCGGCGGCAACGGCGTGTGCCAGGCCTTTCTCGACGCCCGAGTTGTGGCCGAGCAGCTCGCCCGCCACGAGAACATTCACGAAGCGTTCATCGCTTTCGAAGACGAGCGCCGCGTGCCCGTCAACCGCATCATCATGAACATGCGTGGCGAGGGCTACGAGGTGGTGCGGCGCATGGTCGCCGAACGCACCGACGGCCAGCCGCTGCCCAACCGCGAGGCGATCGAAGAGGTGCTGCCGATCGCTGAGGCCGACGAGATCTTTAGCAACTACCACCGGCTCGTCGGCCAGCCCCTGCGGCCGGGCCACGACACCTACTCGAGCGGGTTTCGCACGTGGGAGACGCAGGCTGCATCAGAGGGGGCACTGGCGTGACCCAAATCGACACGGCCACCCCAGCGCAGCGGGCCGAGCTGCTCGAGGTTGAGCGGCGCAGGCAGCAGGCCCTCATCGACGGTGACCTCGAAACGCTGCGCGACATCTTCGACGACAGCATTGTGCACGTGCACGCCCCCGGCGTCGTACAGAATAAGACAGAGCTGCTCGAACACGTCGAAGTGCGCAGGCCGTACCTCGAGATGACGCGCGGCGAGCTCACGCTGCGGGTCGCCGGCGACACCGCGATCATCACCGGCGCCCTCACCAACCGTATGCGCGCCCCGGGCGGGGGCGAGCGCACGCTCAGCGGCCCGGTCACCCAGGTGCTCGTGCGCGGCGACGATGGCGCCTGGAGGTTCGTGAGTTTTCACATGACCCCCTACGGCGAGAAGGCCTGGGGCGACCTGCCTTCAGAACAGCGGGCCGCGCAAGAACGTGTGACGGCAGAGGGGGCAACAGCATGAAACTGGCACGATTCACCCCGCCAGGCGCCCAGTCCACAGGTGCCCAGTCCACCGGCGTACGCGTTGGCCTCGTCGAGGGCGACGAGATCATCGACCTGTCGCTCGTGCCCGGCGTGGGCGCTTCGCTGCGCGAACTGCTGCCGCGGCTAGACGACCTGCGCCCGGCGATTACCGCAGCCGCCGCGAACGCGGCAAGCGCACGCTTCGCGCTCGCCGACGTGACCCTCGAGGCACCCATCGACGCGCCGCAGAAGTACCTCGCGATCGGCATGAACTATCGCGAGCACGCCGAAGAGGCCAGGCAGGCGGGCATCACCATTCCTACCAACCAGTTTTGGTTCAACAAACAGGTCTCGTGCATCGCCGGCCCCTACGCCAATATTGAGAAGCCGCTCGTGTCTGACGCGCTCGACTACGAGATTGAGCTGGGCGTCGTGATCGGCAAAGAGTGCCGCCACGTGCGGGCAGAAGACGCCTATGACGTGATCGCGGGCTACCTCGTGACGAACGACGTGTCGGTGCGCGACTGGCTGCAAAAGCGCTCGCCCACGTTTACGCTCGGCAAATCGTTCGACACCCACGGGCCGATGGGCCCGTGGCTGACGACGGCAGACGAGGTGCCCGACCCGCAGAATCTGCGCATGACGCTGACGGTCAACGGCGAGGTGCGACAAGACTTTCGCACCGATGACATGATCTACGACATCGCCGCGCAGATCGCCGAGCTGACAACCGTGATGACGCTCATGCCGGGCGACATCATCGCGACGGGCACACCAGCGGGCATTGGCGCCCCCACGGGTAACTTCTTGCGCGCGGGCGACGTCGTGCGCGCCGAGATCGAACTGCTCGGTGCGATCGAAAACACGGTCGTCAGCGAGCCCCACGAGCCCAACGCACACAGCGAGCGAAAGGCATAACGACCATGGCACGCCGCGAGTCGATTTACCTCACCGGGTTCGCGCACGCGAACCCGGTGCCGGTGGCCAGCAAGATTGGCCCGCTGGTGCACTCGGGGGTGCTCACGGGGCGCGATCCGGCAAGCAATGAAATGCCCGAGACGCTCGAAGCACAGTGCCAAAATGTGTTCGCGCACGTGCGCGAACTGATGCGCGCGGTGGGCGGCACCACCGACGACATCGCGAAGCTTACGTTCTACGTGGCACGCTATCGCGACCGCGACGCGATCAACCGCGCGTGGGAGGCGATGTTCCCTGACCCGGCGCAGCGCCCGGCGCGCCAGGTGATGCATGCCACGCTCGACGGCGGGGCACTTATTCATTGCGACCTCGTCGCGGTGCTCACGGGGGAGGGCGCTCTCTGACCGGCCCCCACGAACAACACGCCGCAGAATCTTCATAGATCTCAACACTCAAAACATCTGTAGTTCGATATTCGCAATAATGTGCAGCGGTGATGTGCCACTCGCACAGCCAGACGCAAGGAGGCGTCCATGTCCAAGAAAACCATCCTCATGAAGACTCTCGTGCCGCTCAGTGTCGCGGGCCTGCTACTCACGGGCTGCAGCGGCGGCGGTGATTCAAGCGGCGGCTCCGGATCAAGTGCCGCGGCCGCAAGCGACACCCTGCGCGTGAACTGGGGGGCGCTGCCCGACAGCTGGGCGCCGGGCACCCAGGAGATGGAGCCGGGGCACATGCGCGTGCCATACGAGACGCTCGTATTGCGCGACAAGGACGGCACGATCTCGCCCAACCTCGCGACCGAGTGGGAGTTTGGTGAGGGCGCGATGAACCTCACGATGAAGCTGCGCGACGACGTCACCTTTCACGATGGCACCCCGTTTAACGCCGAAGCCGTGAAGGCCAACACCGAATACGTGAGCGACGTGGTGGGTGGCCAGTTTGGTGGCCCGCTGAAGGCCGGCGTCGAGTCGGTTGAGGTCGTTGACGATCACACCGTGAAGTTCAACTTCACGCGCCCCTACGGCACGTTCCTCGCACTGTTGAGCCAGCGCAACCTGCCCATCGCCTCGCCTACCGCGATCGCCGACGGCTCGATCGAGACGCACCCCGTGGGCACGAGCCCCTGGGCGTACGACGAATCGAAGTCGGTCGCCGGCACCAAGGCGTTCTTCGGCGAGAACACCGACTACTGGGGTGAGAAGCCGTACTTCGCCAACATCGAGGTCGACGCGATCGTCGACGAGACGGCCTCTGCCGCGGCGCTCCTGTCAGGTGACCTCGACGTCAGCGCGATCGAAGACGACGAGATTCCGCGCCTCGAGTCGGCCCCCAACGCCGACTACCTGCAGTACGAAGCGATTCGCAACAACATCACGTTCTTCGACCGCGGCGAAGGCGGGGTGTTTGAAGACGCGAAGGTGCGCCAGGCGCTGTGCCTCGCGATGGACGCCAACGTGGTGAGCGACCTCAAGGGCGGCGTCGCACACAACCAGCACTTTGTGGAGGGCGAGCCCGGCTACAGCGCCAACATCACCGGGTTTCAGGAGGACCTTGACGCGGCAAAGAAACTGTGGGCAGAACTCGGCAACCCGACGGTGAACGCCGAGATCGGCGCGGCGCCGTTCAACAAACAGGAGTCCGTGATCCGGGCCGAACAGATGAGCGAGCTGCCGGGCGTGACGATCACGGTGCAGGAGCTGACCGTGCCGCAGTACCTGTCGACCTGGAACAGCGGACAGTACGCGCTCGGTATGGGTAACAACCCGCAGATCACGCCGGCCGACTGGTACGGTGCTTGGTTCTCTGAGACCGCCCCGGCCAACCCCTCCAAGGTCGTGAGCGGCGAGCTCAAGGGCCTCGCCGTCGAGGCACAGAAGGCGGGCGGCGGCCCCGAGGCCGACGCGAAATGGGAGGCCGTGATGGAGCAGATCTCTGACGAGGCGCTCGCCTGCAACTTCCTCGCCGGTGAGAAAGCAGTCGGGTACAACACCGACACCGTCACCGACGTACAAACTGCACCCCAGGTGTGGGAGCAGAACCTGATCGACTACCACGCGATCAAGCCCGCGGGCGCGTAACCCGCGCCGCCCCACCCCCACGCACCACACTCGAAGGAGAGAACCGACATGGCACCACGAGCGAACCGGGCCAGGGAGCATACGTGCTGAAACTCATTGCATCACGCCTCGCGCTTGTCGTGCCGCAGCTCGTCATCGTCTCAGTGCTGGTGTTCTTGCTCGTCTACCTGATTCCCGGTAGCGCGGCCGCCATGATTCTGGGCGACGCGGGCTCAAACCCCGAGGAGATTGCGCGCGTCGAGGCCGAGCTCGGCCTCGACCGCCCCTTCTTCGTGCGGCTCGTCGAGTGGCTCGCCGCCGCGGTGCAGGGCGACTTTGGTGTCTCGCTGCAAAACGGGCGCCCCGTCTCTGAACTGATCGCGCAGCGGCTGCCCGCCACCCTGTCGCTCGTGGCCGGCGGCCTCGTCGTCGCCATCTTCATTGGCCTCACCCTCGGGGTGCTGGCCGGCACCCACGCGCGCGGTGCGGTCGACCGCGGCGTCACCGCCTTCACCTCGTTCATGCAGTCGGTACCCGAGTTTTGGCTCGGCCTGATCCTGATCTTGGTGTTTGTGATCCAATTCAACATTGCGCCGGTGATCGCCTGGACCCCGCCCGAACAAGACCCGGCCGCATGGCTGCGAGGGCTCGTGCTGCCCGCGATTGCGCTCGGCATGGGCGCCTCAGCGCTCATCGCGCGGCAGACTCGCACCGCGATCGCGCAGGCCTTAGAGTCGCGCTACGCCGACACGCTCACCGCGGCCGGTGTGCCCAGGCTGCGCATCATCTGGGTGTACGCGCTGAAGAACGCGATGGTGCCCGTGCTCGCTTCGAGCGCGCTCGCCGTCTCCATTCTGTTTGGCACGAGCCTCGTCATGGAGCGTGTTTTCTCATTTCCAGGCGTGGGCACGATGCTGCTCAACGCCGTCATCGGCAAAGACTTTCCGCTCGTGCAGGGCACCGTCATGGTGATCGCCGTGATCATCATCGCCGTGAACCTGGTCGTCGACATCAGCTACGGCCTGATCAACCCGAAGGCGAGGCCCCAGTGAGTAACCCCACCCCTCCCAAGACGCAGGTGCTGCGCCTCACCAAACGCGAAGCGCCGCGCGGCAAGTCGAAGTTTCTTGGCCGCCTGCTGAAGCAACCCACCGTCGTGCTGTCACTCGTGTGGATCGCGATCGTGGTGCTCTGCGCCGTGTTTGCGGGCGCGATCGCCCCGTACGACCCGCTCGAGAACAACTTCACCCCCGATCAGGTGCTGCAGGGGCCCTCTGCCGAGCACTGGTTCGGCACCGACGACAACGGCCGCGACGTGTTTAGCCGCATGCTCTACGGCGCACGCATCGCGCTCGCGGTGGGCATCGGCTCGGTGCTCGTCGCGATGCTCATTGGCGTGCCGCTCGGCCTGCTGCTGGGCTATCGCGGCGGCTGGTGGGACCGCATTGGCACCCGCTTCGTCGACATCATCGACGCGATGCCCGGCATGCTCGTCGCGTTCGCGGTGATCGCGATTCTGGGGCGCGGTCTGCCGTCGCTGATGCTTGCGATCGGCCTCATCTTCTGCATGAACTTCGCGCGCATGTCGCGCGCCATCGCGCTCGCCGAGCGCGGCAAGATGTACATCGATGCGGCCAAGGTGTCGGGGCTGCGCGAGAGCGCGATCGTGTTCAAACAGATCCTGCCCAACCTGCTCGGGCCGCTCGTCATTCAGGGCGCCATTCTCACGGGCTCGGCGATCATCATCGAGTCGGGTCTAAGCTTTCTCGGCATCGGCCTGCAGTCGGCTGTGCCGTCCTGGGGCGGGCTGCTGGGCACCGCCGCCGCCAAGCTCGCGCTGCAGCCGTTCCTCGCGATTCCCCCCGGCGTCGCGATCGTACTCACCGTGCTCTCCTTCAACATGCTCGGCGACGGCATCAATGATGCGCTCGCCGGCGACAAGCGCAAGCGCATCAAACCGGTCAAGGCCCGCAAGCGCGAGGCGCCCGCTGCGCTCGCCGCCGCTGCTGTGTCTGCTGCTGTGTCTGAAACCGCTGTTCCGGATCCGGCCGCAGCAGACGCGGCCCTCGCCGTGCCCGTGCTCGACGTGCGCGGCCTGGGCGTCGCGCTCTACGCGGGCGGCGAGCCCGTGCCGCTCGTGCGCGACGTCTCGCTCACGATCGGCCGCGGTGAGATTGTCGGCCTGCTCGGCGAATCGGGGTCGGGTAAGTCGATGCTGGCGCGCTCGATCCTGGGGCTTCTGCCCGCAGGAATCGGGGTGAGTGCGGGTGAGATCCGGCTCGATGGCGAGAACATCGCCGGGCTGGGTGAGCGCGACCTGCGCGCCGTGCGTGGCACGCGCCTCGCCGCCGTGTTTCAAGACCCAATGGCGTCGCTGTCGCCCGTGCACACGATCGGCAAGCAGCTGATGGAGCCGCTGCGCGTGCACTTCAAGATGACGGGGGCGGCGGCGCGTGCCAGGGCGGCCGAGCTGCTCACCCGCGTGGGCGTGGCGAACGCCGAGCGGCGGTTGAACGACTACCCGCACCAGTTCTCGGGCGGCATGGCGCAGCGCGTAGCGATCGCGATCGCGCTCGCGTCACAGCCCGACCTGATCATTGCCGACGAAGCGACGAGCGCGCTCGACGTGACGACGCAGGCGCAGGTGCTCGACCTGCTGCTCGACCTGCGCGACGAGTTTGGGCTGTCGATTCTGCTCATTACACATGGCCTCGGGGTGGCCGCCGAGGCGTGCGATCGTGTCGCCGTGATGTACGCGGGTGAAATCGTCGAGACCGCCACGGTGGAGGGGCTGTTCGCTCGCCCGCATCACCCCTATACGGCGGCGCTCTTGTCGGCGAACCCCACTCGCAGCGGTGCCGCGAGCGGCCCGCGCAGCCCGAGCGACAGGCTGCCCACAATTCCCGGCGTCGTGCCGCTCGCGGGCCAGTGGCCCGTCGGGTGCCACTTTGCGAGCCGGTGCGCGTTTGCCACCGAGGAGTGCCGGGTGGCGACGATTCCGCTCGAGAACGGTGTGCGCTGCATACGCGCAGCCGAGCTCGACCTGACCCACGAACTGGAGGCCGCACAGTGAGTGCTTCACAACAGCAGGCAGGCGCCCCGCTTTTACGGGTGCGCGACCTCGCGATTTCGTACGGCGGTGGCGGCCTGTTTGGCGGCGCCGAGAAGCGCGTCGTCGAGGGGGTCAGCTTCGACATTGGCGCGGGCGAAACCCTCGGCCTCGTGGGGGAGTCGGGCTCGGGCAAATCGACCACCGGCCGCGTGATCTTGCGGCTGTTGTCCGCCGCCTCCGGCACGGTCGAGTTCGAGGGGACCGACATCACCTCGTTCGGCAAACGCACCCCGCTGTCGTACCGCCGCGACGTGCAGGCCGTGTTTCAGGACCCGTCCATGTCGCTTAACCCGCGCCAGCCGGTGCAGGCGGCGCTCACAACCGCGCTCGCACGGCACGGCATCGGCGACCGCGTCGAGCGCGCCAGGCGCGCGCGTGAGGTGTTCGACCAGGTGGGGCTGCAGCAGGCCCACCTCGACCGGCTGCCCGGTGAGCTCTCGGGCGGCCAGCAGCAGCGCGTCGCCATCGCGCGTGCCCTCGTGCTGCGACCCAAGCTCGTCGTGTGCGACGAGGCGGTGAGCGCGCTCGACCTGTCGACGCAGAGCCAAATCATCAACCTGCTCATGGACCTGCAGCAAGAGACCGGCGTGAGCTATCTGTTTATCGCGCACGACCTCGCGATCGTGCGTCATATTTCTGACCGGATCGCGGTGATGCGGTCAGGCCGCATGGTTGAGATCGCCGCAGCCGACGACCTGTTTGAGCGCCCGGGGCACCCGTACACGAAGCGGCTGCTGGGGGCGACCCCGGCCGATACGCCCGTGGGGCGGGCCGAACGCCGTGCGATGCGCCGAGATTTCGCCGACGCCCACGCCGCGGGCAAGCTGCCGGTGCCGTAGCGGCGAGGCCTCTTCACGTGGGCGCCGAAGATCGAGTTTGTGCCAGAGCTCGTGGTGCGGTCTTCGACTGGGGGTGCCTCGTGTGGCTCGTGCGGCCGTCTAGGGCTCGTTGCCTGACCCGCGCAAAACACTTGCCAAAGGCGGCAGATAAGTCTCGACCACATCGCGTACCGTATCGGCGTCTACACCGAAATATTGGTGCACGAGGATGTTGCGAAAGCCTCGAATCTGGGTCCAAGGAATCTCGGGGCGCGCGGCGGTGAAACTTGCCGAGAGGTGATTCGCCGCTTCGCCGATGATTTGGAGGTTACGTTCAATTGCGTCTTCAGCCATGTCGACGAGGTGGGGGTCTTCGCTACGAAGCGAGCCGATCTAACGCTGGCAGCGGGAGATAGCCTGCAGTATGTCTGCAGCGCGCTCTTCATCGCTGCGGCTCACAATGGAACCGCGTCTGAGAGTGCCGTCTGTGAAATGGGGCGCTTGAGCAGCTGAACAGGAAAGATGTCAATGTCGTCCCGGCCAAAGAGTAACCGTGCTTCTTCCATGAGGCCGGCGGCACGCATGAGGATATTGCCATCGGCCGGATCCATTTCAACGAGAATGTCAATGTCGCTGCCCTCGTGCGCATTGCCGCGGGCGACCGAGCCAAAAAGTTTTGGGTTTGTTGCTGCGTACTTCGAAAGTAGCTGAAAAAGCTCGATTCGCCGCGCTTCAAGAAACTCGCGAAGGGCGAGCGTCTGTGGCGTAACGGCGGCTGTTGACATGTTTCCAGAATAGCGAGGTGGTACCGATTGCGCGAGGTCTTTGCCTCGAACTTAGACCGCATACGCGGTCCGAGCTAGGTCGCGGGCAGCAGGCCGCGTGGCGCCGTGTCGCACGTGCCAGATACCCTGAGAACGTGAATCTCGAAGACATCGCGAAGCTGCGTGATCAGCACCCGGCCTGGCGGCTGCTCAGCGCCGGCAGCGCGCCGCTCGTGCTGTCGTTTCTGGGGCAACACTTCGTCGAACAGAATGCCGGGGCGACGCCCGCGAGCCGCCTCATCGATGCGCTCGATGAGCACCTCTACGCGATTCACCAGGTCGATGCAGAGTCGTACCCGCGCGCCCCCGAGGCTTACCTCAACGACTGGGCGGACCCCGAGCGTGGATGGCTGCGCAAGTTCTACCCCGTCGACTCAGAAGAGGTGCACTACGACGCGACCCCCGCGGTTGAGAAGGCCTACCGGTGGGTGCAAGACCTGCAGAAGCGCAGCTTCGTGGGCACTGAGTCGCGCCTGCACACGCTCTTCGAACTGCTGCGCCAGATCGTGCACGGCAGCGAAACCGACCCGGCCGCCCGCATCGCCGAGCTCGAGCGCCGTCGCGTCGAAATCGACGCAGAGATCGCCGCCGTGAAAGACGGCCGGGCCGAGCTGCTCGACGAATCGGCCGTGCGTGACCGCTACCAGCTGTTCTCGTCGACGGCGCGCGAACTGCTCTCAGACTTTCGCGAGGTCGAAGAGAACTTTCGCGGCCTCGACCGGTCGGCGCGCGAGCGCATTACAGGCTGGGAGGGCAGCAAGGGTGCACTGCTCGACGAACTGATGGCGAGCCGCACCGACATCGCCGCGTCAGACCAGGGTCGCAGCTTTCGCGCCTTCTACGACTTTCTGCTGTCAGAGCAGCGTCAGTCTGAGCTCGCCGAGCTTGTTACGTCGGTGCAGGGCATGCCGCAGGTGCACGCCGACCGGCGCATCAGGTTTATTCACCACGATTGGGCCGACGCGGCCGAGCGCACCCAACAAACCGTGCGTAGCCTCTCAGAGCAGCTGCGCCGCTTTCTTGAAGACCAGCAGTGGCTTGAGAGCCGGCGCGTGCTCGACTTGGTGCGCGCGGCCGAGGTCGCGGCGCTTAAGGTGCGGGCCGATCCGCCCCTCTCTCTGGGCCTCGAGATCGACCTGCCGGGCCTGCCGGTCGACCTGCCGTTTGAGCGGCCCCTCTATAGCAAGCAGCCCGAGGCGCAGGTCGACAGCCTGCTCGCGCCGGTAGAAGAGGAGACGGTCGAATACGACGCGCTCCTGACACAGAAGTTCGTCGACGCGGCCCGCCTCGCGGGCAACATTCGCGCCGTCGTGCCGCCCCGCGCGACTGCCGAGCTCGACGAGATCCTCGCGCTGTACCCGGTCGAGCAGGGCATCGCCGAGATTCTCGGTTACCTCGCGCTCAGCGACGACGACCTCACCATCGAACTTCACGACGAGCAGGAGATGACCATCGACTACACCGACCTCGCAGGCGCGGCCAAACGCGTGACGCTGCCCCGTGCGACGGTGAGCGTGCGATGAGGGCGCCAGAAGAGCAGGCCGTCTCGACGGCCATCGTCAAGCTCATGCAGGGGGTCGTCTACCGCGAAACCCACGAAGACGCGTGGCGCACGCTCGAGCGCCACGAGGCTCAGGTGCAAGACCACTTCGCCACGATCGACGTGCGCGTCGTGATCGATCCGCTCGAGGGCTACGCGTTCCTCAAAACGGCTGAGATCGATGAGGGGCAAGACGCGCTGCCCCGGCTCGTGAAGCGGCGCGCGCTAACCTACCCCGTGAGCCTGCTCTTGCTGCTCATGCGCAAGCGGCTCGTCGAGTTTGAGGCGGGCGGCGGCGAGGGCAAGCTCGTGCTCGAACGCGAGCAGATCCTCGAGATGCTGCGGCTGTTTCTGGCCGATTCGACGAACGAGGCCCGCGTGCTGCAGCAGGTCGATCAGACGATCTCGCAGGTCGAGAAGCTCGGCTTCTTGCGTGAACTACGCGGCAAACACGGCGCCGGATCATTCGAGGTGCGACGTATTCTCAAGGCCTACGTTGACACCGAAACCATGGCTGATTTCGCCGCCAAGCTTGAGGAATACGCGGCGGGCGCAGCCGCGACAGGAGACACCGATGACTGATGCCCTGTTCTCGTCGCTCGAGCTCGACACCCCCGAAGCCGG
The DNA here is from genome assembly GCF_054456635.2 of Leucobacter faecis. NCBI lineage: Bacteria > Bacillati > Actinomycetota > Actinomycetes > Micrococcales > Microbacteriaceae > Leucobacter > Leucobacter faecis. The sequence goes on along the minus strand of NZ_JBTJEP020000007.1, from coordinate 90,613 downwards.
AGGCGCTGGCCGCACCGGGTACCGCCTGCACCAGCTCGAGGTGCTCAACTGGGGCACGTTCGATAGGCGCGTGTGGAGCCTCGGCCCGAACGGTGCGACGTCGCTGCTCACCGGCGACATTGGCAGCGGCAAGTCGACCCTCGTTGACGCGGTCACGACGCTGCTGCTGCCGGCCAACAAGATCTCGTACAACAAGGCCGCGGGCGCCGGCACGAAAGAGCGCAGCCTCCGCAGCTATGTTGAGGGGCACTACCGCTCAGAGCGCAACGAAGCGACGGGCGCTTCTCGCCCCGTGGGGCTGCGTGACCACCGCTCGTACTCGGTCATCTTGGGTGTCTTCGTGAACGAGGGCTTCGGCCAAGAGGTCACGATCGCGCAGGTGTTCCATCAGAAGGATCGGGCGGGGCAGCCCGAACGGTTCTACGTCACCCAGGGGCGCCGCATGAGCGTCGCGGGCGACTTCAGCGACTTTGGCAGTGATCTGAAGCAGCTGCGCGCGAGGCTGCGCAAGGGTGGTGCCGACATCGACACCACGTTCCCCGACTACGCCAGGCGCATGCGGCGCCTGCTCGGCATCAAGTCAGAGCAGGCGATGGAGCTGTTTCACCAGACCGTGTCGATGAAATCGGTGGGCAACCTCAACGATTTTGTGCGCAGCCACATGCTCGAACAGGTCGACGCGAGCCGCAAGATTTCGACGATCGTCGACCACTTCGAGAACCTCACCCGCTCCCACGAGGCCGTGCAGAAGGCGACTGAACAGCTCGCCCTGCTCGACCCGCTCATGGAGTCGGCGGGTAGTTTCGAGGCCGCCGCCGCACGTCGTGCCCAGCACGAGGCCGAGCGTGAAGCACTCGCGATCTACATCTCAGAGCTCGCCCAACAAGTGCTCACCGACGCGATCACGGCGGGCGACGCCGAGCTCGCGAGCGCCCAAGCCGAGCAGGGCTCGCTTGACGCCCGCCGCACCGCCATCACCCCCAAGCGCGAGGCGCTGCAGCTCGAACGCATGCAGGCGGGCGGCGACCGGCTCGGCGCGATCGATGCCGAGCTGCCGGTCGCCGAGGCCCAGCTCCGCGACCGCACCCGCAAACACGACCGCTTCGCGGGGCTGCTCGCAGACGCGGGCCTCGATGCGGTCACGAACGAGCAAGTCTTTCGCGAGCGTCTCACGCTCGCCGCCACAGCGAAACCCCGCGCCGAAGAAGAACGTCAGCTCGTCGCCGAGCGGCGTCGGCCGATCGTGCTCGCACACGGGGCAGACAGTGCGCGCAGAAACGAGATCCGGCAAGAAATTGAGAGCCTTGAACAACGGCGCAACAACCTGCCGCCCGAGCTCGTGCGCGTGCGGCAGGCGCTGTGCGCGGCGCTCGGGCTCGACGAGCAGGCGCTGCCGTTTGCGGCCGAGCTGATCGAAGTACAGCCCGAGCACGCCGACTGGACGGGCGCGGCCGAGCGCGTGCTGCGGCCATTTGCGCTCAGCATGCTCGTGCCGCAGGCGCGCTACGCCCAGGTGTCGGCGTGGGTCAATGCTGAGCACCTGGGCGCCCGGCTGGTCTACCTGCGCGTGCCCGAGCGGCAGGTGCGCGCCACCCCTACCGAGGCGATGGGCGGGGCGCTCAGGCTGTTCGATGTGCTCGCGATTGAGCCCGGCGACTTCGCGGGCTACCTGCGCGGTGAGCTTGCGCGCCGCACAGAGCACCGGCTCGTGCAGGGCGCGCAGGCGCTCGCCCGCGAAGACCGCGCCGTCACCCGCGAGGGGCTCGTGCGCGACCGCGACCGGCACGAGAAAGACGACCGCTACCGCGTCGGCGACGCCCGCCGCTGGGTGCTCGGCCGCTCGAGCGAACGCAAGATCGCTGCCCTCGGCGCAGAGCTTACCGAGCTGCAAGACCGCATCACCGCGGCCGCGGCCCAGCTTGAAGCGCTCGACGGCGAGGAGCGCGCACTGTCGAACGCGATCCAGGCGTTCGCGCGGCTCGAGGAGTACGCCTCGTGGGCCGAGCTCGACGTGGCAGGTGCCCACGCTCGGGTCACGGCGCTGCAGGGCGAGCGCGACCGCATTCTTGCCGGATCATCGCGGCTCAAAGAGATCGATCTGCAACTTGACGAGCTTGCCGCCGAAAAACTGCGCCTCGATCGCGCTTACGACGAGGTCGTGAAACGCATCGGCCGGGTTGAAGCCGAGCTTGACCGGCTGCGGGGCCGGCTGCGCCAAGAGACGGGGCAGCTGGCGGGCATCGGGCACGAAACCATGGCGGCCGCGCGCGAACGATACCCGCAGCTGCGGGGCCGCATCGGCAAGCGCAGCGTGGGCACGGTTGAAGAGTGTGATGCGCTGCGCACCAAGCTGGGCCGTGAACTGACGCAGGCGATCGATGCGGCGCAGCGCGAGATGAACGGGCACACGACGCGCGTGCAGCAGCAGATGAGCGAGGTGCTGCGCAGGTGGCCCGAGTTCGCGGCCGAGATGGACGCGAGCGTCGCCGCGATCGGCGAGTTTCGGCGGGTGCACGAGCGCGTTAAGAACGATGATCTGCCCAGGTTTGAGGCCGAGTTCAAACGGCAACTCAACACTGAGGCGATCAATGACCTGGCCGGGTTTAACCACTGGCTGTCACGGCAGGCCGAAGAGATTCGCGGGCGCGTGGCGACGATCAACGAGGCCCTCGGGGCGATCGACTACAACCCCGGCCGCGTGATCGAGCTCGTCGCAGAGCCCACCGTCAACACCGAGATTCGCGACTTCAAAACCGACCTGCGCGCTGCGACCGGCGACCTGATCGGTGGCGACGAGGGCGCTGACGGTGACGACGGCGGGGCGAGGTTTGAGCGCGTGCGCGGCATCATCGAGCGGTTTCGCGGGCGCGAGGGCCGCACCGAGGCCGATAGCGCCTGGACGGCCCGCGTCACCGACGTGCGCAACTGGTACACGTTCGCGGCGTCAGAGCGTGACCGCGAGACCCTTGAAGTGTACGAGCACTACACCGACTCCGACGGCAAATCGGGCGGGCAGAAAGAGAAGCTCGCCTACACGATTCTCGCGGCGTCACTCGCGTACCAGTTCGGGCTCGAGTGGGGCGTCACGAAGTCGAAGGACTTCAGATTTGTGGTGATCGACGAGGCGTTTGGCCGCGGCTCTGACCAGTCGACCCGCTACGCGCTCGAGCTGTTTGCAAAGCTCGGGCTGCAGCTGCTCATCGTCACGCCGCTGCAAAAAGTGCACGTCATCGAGCCCTACGTACACTCGATCGGCTTCGTCGATAACCCCGAGGGGGCAGCGTCGCGGGTGCACACGCTCACGGTCGAAGAGTTTCGGGCGAAGCGCGGGGCCAGCGAGCGATGACCGCCGTGGGCGGGGCGTCTGTGGGCGGCGGGGCGCGTGGCGCAGGCAACGCGGCGGATCGGGCCGCGGGCGCGGCCCCTGCCGCCGAGGCCCGTGCCACCGGAGCCCGTGCAGCCGGTGCCGCGAGCGCCGACCCCGCGTCATGGACGTCGCCGGCCGACATCGCAGCGCGCGTGCAGCGCGTGTGGAAGACCGGGCGGCTGCTGCACGATCACGCAATGGGCGCGCCCTTCACCCCGATCGCGGTGCCGCTCAAGGGCCCACAGGCGCAAGGCCTTGCCGAGCACCTGTCGGCGGCGCGAGCCTGGGCCGCCCGCATCGAACGCGCCGCAGACGGCGGACGCGCGTTTCGGGTCGAAACGACGGTGGTCGGCGGCCGCAGCCTCGGCCGCACGAGCCTGCCCGGCCGTGCGATCATCGAGAGCTACGATCAGGCCTGGCGCGTGCTCGCGCAGGCGCAGACTGCCGGGTTCGAGCAGCGACACACCGTCGAAGCGTTTGGTGAGGTGCTGCGGCTGGCCGCGCACGTGCCCGAGGCACACGCGTGGGCACTGGCGCACCCGCTGCGCGCGACGCAGATCGCGCCCGAGTGGCCCGCGATCTTGCGGGCGCGTGACTGGCTCGACTGGCACCGCGGCTCGGGCAAGTACCTGCGCGAGGTCGATGCGGCGGGCGTCGACACCAAGCTGATCGAGCGGCACCGCAGCCTCCTCGCCGAGCTGCTCGCTGTGCCCGCGAGCGCGGCTGGCTTCACGACGGCGCTGGGGCTTGCGGCCAAACCCAGCTTTGTGCGCTTGCGTTTCGATCCGGATCTATTGGGACTGCCGCGTGAGCTTACCGAAGCGTCGTTGCGGCTCGACGAGCTGTCGCGGGTGCGGGCGCAGGTGACGCGGGCGCTGATCGTGGAGAACGAGGTGAGCTACCTGAGTGCGCCGGTGCCCGCGGGCGGGGTCGTGCTGTGGGGCAAGGGTTACGACGCCGCGACCCCCGCGTCGCTGGCGTGGCTCGAACCCGCAGCAGAGCGCGGTGATGTGCTCTACTGGGGTGACCTCGACACTCACGGCTTCGCGATTTTGAATCGGGTGCGGGGGCGGCTGCCCGGTGTGCGCTCGGTGCTGATGGATCGTGAAACGCTGCTCGCCCACGAGGCGCGGTGGGGCAGCGAGACGACGCCCGCGAACGTGTCGCTGCCGCACCTGACGGAGGCCGAGCGTGAACTCTATGAAGACCTCGTGACCGACCGCTACGCGCCAGCGCTGCGGCTCGAGCAAGAGCGCATCGACTGGCCGTGGGCGCTCGCCCGCCTCGCAGGCGCACAGATTTAGCACTCCTAAATTTAGTTTCCTAAATATTTAGGCGTACTAAAAGTTCGCGCGAATAGGGCCCGGGTCATCCTGCGCGACGAAGGTGTCGCCGGATCAACACCCGCACCGCTAACTACGTCAATCACAGCTCAAGCATCAGTTTTCCCAGACTATTGATGCTTGAAGCGTGATCGATGTGCGAAGGGTTGCGACTGCTGCTTCTCAGTCCGAGCTGACCCGAACAAGTCGCTGACGTTTCCCGCCGGGGCGATTTGATCCTGCCTTGAGCACGCGGGAAGCGCAACCGCGACCAGCATGAACCACGCAATTGGTTGGGCCACTGAAGCAAAATATGCGCGAGTAGTTCCGCTTCTGAACGGGTTTAAAGCGGAACTGCTCGCGCATATTTTGGAACACGAGGACTGGGCTACAGCACGTTTTGGGTGTGCGCCCAGACGACGGCCTGAATGCGGTCGCGCACGCCGAGCTTCTGCAGAATGTTTGACACGTGCGTCTTCACGGTTGACTCGCCTACGAACAGGGCCGCCGCGATCTCGGTGTTTGACGCTCCGGTCGCGAGCTGCCGCAACACGTCGCGTTCACGCTCAGTGAGACCCGCCGTTTCGAGCGGGCACGGGGCGCCTGCGGTGTCGGCGGTGTCGGTGGCACCCGCGGCACTAACCCCAGAGACACCGGTGGTATCGACGGGCGGCACAGCTTTAGATGTCTGTGCGTCATTCGCGGCGGTGTCGAGCGCGCTCGCGCCCGCGGCACCTGACGTGCCTGCCGTACCCACCGCACCCGCGGCGCGTTCCATCACCGCGCGGGTGACGTCTGGACCGAGCAGCGCGCCACCGCCCGCGAGCGTACGCACGGCATCGATGAGCTGCTCGGCGCGTGCCGTCTTGAGCAAGAAACCGCTCACCCCCGCGGCCAGCGCGTCAAACAGGTAGCGCTCATGCCCAAACGTGGTGAGCACAAGAATCGCGGGACGCGCATTATCCGCAACACCCGCCACCCCCGCAACGCCGCCCAGAATCTGCCGCGACGCTGCAATACCATCGAGCTTAGGCATCTCGACGTCCATGCAGATCACGTCGGGGGAGAGCTCTGCCGCGAGCTCCACCGCCGCAACACCATCGGCGGCCTCACCCACGACCTCAATATCGGGCTCCGTCTCGAGGATGATGCGAAACCCAGACCGCACGAGCGCCTGGTCATCAACGAGCAGTACGCGGATCATGCGCGGCCCCCCAAAATAATTGAGCTGCTCTCGGGGGTATCGGCGAGACGTGCACCCCCGGCAGAATCCGACGCGCCACTCAGACCACTCAGACCACTCGTGCCACTAGCGGGTGCCACACCCAGCGGAACGCGGGCCCGCACCAGAAACCCACCGCCCTCGCGGCGCATCGTTTCGACGGTGCCACCGACGGCGCCCACGCGCTCACGCATGCCGCGAAGCCCGAGCCCGGCACCAGTACTGCCCGCGCCAACACCAGCAGCGGCACCACCAGAGAAACCGCCAGCACCCAGCCGCTGCGCCGTGCCCGTGTCACCCACTTCGAGCTCGACCGCACGCGCCTCAAACCGCAGCCGCACCGTCGCCTCGGCACCAACGCCCGCGTGCTTGCGCGCGTTCGTGAGCGCCTCCTGTGCGGTGCGGTACAGGGCGACATCGACGAGCATCGGCACGGGGCGCGCCTCGCCCGCCACGATCAACGTCGCCGGTAGCCCCGCCGCCGCAGACGCCGCGACGAGCGCCGGCAACTGCGCGATGCCAATTGTCGTTGCGGCGTCCCCCGTCTCGGGCGCCCGCAGCGTGCCCACGAGCCCGCGCAGCTCGGCGATCGCGGTCTCGGCGCTCGATTCGACGACCTCGAGGGCGGCCGCGGCGCGGGCAAGCTCGGCTGTTCCGGATCCGGCGCCAGCACCCCTCGAAACACCCGCGCCCGCCTCGGCCCGCTCGACGAGACGCCGTGCCGCGCCCGCCTGAATGCCCATCACCGAGACGTGGTGCGCGACGACGTCGTGCAGCTCGCGGGCGATCGCGATGCGGTCGAGCGCGACGGCCTGCTCGGCGCTGGTGCGGCGTTCGAGCTCGAGTTCGCGGCCCTGCGCCTCGAGTCGGGCACGCATGCGGGCCGACTGCCAGGAGCGGTCACCGAAGTAGAACGCGCCACCAAAGTACAACAGGTTCGTGATGATCTGAATGACCGAGTATGTGGCGAATGCCGAGAAGAGCCCCGAGCGCGAGACTCCGGGCATCGCGTCGACGTCTGACGACGCGATGATGAGCGCGACGACGAGCCACAGAATCATCGCGGCGCTGATGCCACAGCGGATCCAGAATGCGAGGGCGCGCCGCGGCTCCCACGAGCCGACCGTGTACAAAGCAATAAACAAGCCGATGTTGGTGATGAGCAGCTCGGGCACCGCGAACTGGCCGCAAATGAAGAAGCCGAGAGCTGCGAGCACCGCGACGGGCACCGGCCACACGCGGCGCAGCGCGAGCGGCAGGGTGACAAGACCCAAACCCAGCACCGACACCCACAGGGGTGCGGGGTGCTCGTAGATTCCGGTGCGGGCGTACAACAGCGACGTGGTGACCGCGGCGACCGCGAGCACGGCCGCGAGGCCCGCGTCGAAGCGCAGCGTCTCGCGGGTAGCGCGCGGCCGCACCCAGCCGCTGCCCGACGTTGTCGTGGCTGGGTCGGCCGGGTCGGCTGGCCCTGTCGGCCCTGTCGTGTTGCTTAGCGGTGCCGTATCGCTCAGCAGCGCGGGTTCACTCATGAGGTTAAGCGTAACGGGGTGGGAGGCTCAAGGCCTCCGCCTGACGGGGGACTCTGTGCCGTAAACACTCGCCGACCGGGCCAGCCAGAACGAACACGCACCACAATCTCCCCCTCGCGGGGGAGGCGGCGCACCCTGCCGCCCCGCCAAGCTAGATCCAACGAAAGGATCAGCATGATCGAGATCAAGGGAATCGGCCGCACGTTCGGCGATCGCCGCGTGCTCGACGACGTCACGTTTGGGGTCGCGAGCGGCCGCATGACGGGCTTCGTGGGTGGCAACGGCGCGGGCAAGACCACCACCATGCGCATCATCCTCGGTGTGCTCGCGCAAGACACAGGCAGCGTGGAGTTCGACGGGTCGCCCATCACCCCGGCCGACCGTTCACGCATCGGCTATATGCCCGAGGAGCGCGGACTCTACCCCAAGATGAAGGTGCTCGAGCAGCTCGTCTACCTCGGCCGCCTGCACGGCATGGCCCCCGCCGCCGCCAAATCGTCGGCCGAGCAGCTCGTCGAACGCCTCGGCCTCACCGAGCGCGCGAACGACACTCTCGAGAGCCTGTCGCTCGGCAACCAGCAGCGCGCACAGATCGCCGCCGCGCTCGTGCACGAGCCCGCCGCGCTCGTGCTCGACGAACCGTTCTCGGGCCTTGACCCGATGGCCGTCGAGGTGGTGCTCGGGGTGCTGCGCGACTACGCCGCACAGGGCGCTCCCGTACTGTTCTCGTCGCACCAGCTCGACATTGTCGAGCGGCTCTGCGACGACGTCGTCGTGATCGGCAGCGGCAAGATTCTCGCCGCCGGCTCACGCGAGGGGCTGCGCGCGGCTCATGCGGGCCTGAGCTTCGCCCTCGAGCTCGCGGGCCCCACCGCCGACGCGGGCTGGGTGCGTGAGCAGCCCGGCATCACCGTGACCCACCTCGATGGCGGTCTCGCCCGCTTCGACGCCGAGACCGAGGGCGCCGCCCAACGGGTCCTCGCCGCGGCGGTCGCGCTCGGCACGCAGGGCGACGCAGGCGCGCTCGGCGCGCAGGGCGACGCAGGCGCGCTCGGCGCGCAGGGCGCGGCGTCAGGCGGATCCGGCACGATCGTGCGCCGTTTCGGCCACGAAACCCCCACGCTCGCTCAGATCTTCAAGGAGGTAGTGCGATGAGCACCCAGCACCAGGCGCGCGCCAAAGCGCCGCACCAGCAACTCGCCCCGGCCCAGGCGACCTGGCTCGTCGCTGAGCGCGAGATCACGACCCGGCTGCGGTCGAAAGCGTTTCTCGTCTCGACCGGAATTCTGCTCTTCCTCGTGCTCGCGGGCGTGCTCGCGAGCGGCCTCATCGCGCAGGCGGGCGGCATCGGCGGCCCCACGAAGGTCGCCGCGGTGGGCAGCTCGGTCACGCAGCTTGATGCCGCGGGGTTCGAGGTCACCGAAGCTCCGGATCGCGCCACCGCCGAAGCCCTCGTGCTTGACGGCGAGGTTGACGCCGCAGTGGTCGACGGTGGCGACACCGCCGTCAACCTGACCGTGCTCGCGAAAGACAGCCCACCCACAGACGTACTGCAGGCGCTGTCGGCCTCGCCCTCGGTCGAACTGCTCGCGCCCACGACAGATAACCCGTTTCTCGCCTACATCATCGCGATCGCGTTTGGTGTCGTGTTTATGATGAGCGCGATCACGTTTGGTACGACGATCGCGCAGAGCGTGGTCGAAGAGAAGCAGACCCGCATCGTCGAGATTCTGCTCGCGACGGTGCCGGCGCGCACCATTCTCGCGGGCAAGATTGTGGGCAACAGCATCTTGGCGCTCGCGCAGGTGGTGGCGATCGCGGCGCTCGCGTCAGTGGGCATGCTCGCGACCGGGCAAGACCTGCTGCTCGGTGAACTCGGCACCGCGCTGATCTGGTTTGGCATTCTCTTTGCGTTTGGCTTCGTGCTCTTGGCGGCGCTGTACGCGGCGCTCGCCTCGCTCGTGTCGCGGCAGGAGGACATCGGTTCGGTGACGAGCCCCGTCATGATGCTGGTGATGCTGCCCTACATGGGCGTGATCGTGTTTTACGACAACCCCGTCGCGCTCGCGGTGATGAGTTACGTGCCGTTCTCGGCGCCGGTGGGCATGCCGATGCGGCTCTACCTGGGCACCGCTGAGTGGTGGGAGCCGGTCTTGTCGGTGGGCGTGCTCGCGGTCTCGATCGCGCTGGTGTGGGCGCTCGGTGCACGCATCTACGAGGGATCCATCTTGCGCACAGGCACCCGCGTGAAGCTGGGCGAGGCACTCAAGGGTTGAGCGGGCGTGCCTGTGCCCTGACTCGTGCCACTTGTTAGAATTTCCTACATCATTTGATGAGAGGTTGCGCCAATAGGTGGATTCGTCATGCTGCGCGAGCGGAGCGAGTCGCAGCATCCACACTAGATTCAGCGACTGTGCGCAGAATGATAATGGTCTAGTGCGCGGCCTCGCAGAAATCGTTGACTTGATGCGGTGCTGGCACGTGTGCCACCGCACTAAAACGAGGGGCTTGCGCACTCACTGGCGCGCAATGTCAGGCTCCGAACAGCAATTGGGAAAACTATTTCTGGCCGGTGCTCGTTACTACATGAGCTGTCTGCCTGCATTCAAACAGCACGAACAAGGTCACACACAGGCGCCAAAGCCTCGTGTGGCCAAAAGTGGGTGTTATCAGGACCGATAACACCCACTTTTGGCCGCACGGCATCTTATGGCAGCGTGCAACACGCCAATTCGTCAGAGGAGTCGATCTTTGGTGCAACGGATGCGGGCAACGTTTCATTCGCCGGGGCGGTTGCCTTCAAGGTTCGACTTGTGCACTGCGCGCCAGCAGTAAAGTGGCACGAGTCAGGTCAAGGGCTGAGCGCTCGCGTCTGTGCCCACGCTCACGCGCACGCGCAAGCGTGATGGCACTACCGGGGCCACGGGTGGTGGTTGTGAGGCCGCATAACCACCACCCGTGGCCCCAGTAGAGCTGTTTTAGTTCGAGGGGTTGGGTGCTGCTGGCTTTGGCGCCACCGGTTTGGGGCCGGGTTTTGGGGCAGCAGCGCTCACGGTGCCCGCGCTCTCCGTGGGGTGCGGCGTGGGCTTGGGGCCGGGCTTCGGCGTCGGCCCGGTCGGCGCAGTCGGGCCCGCAGGCTTTGCCGACGGAGCGGCGGGTTTTAGAGCCTCGGCGCTTGTCGAACGGGGTGCGGGGGCGTGCGGTTTAGGGCGCGCGGTGCCGGGCTTTACGAGCAGCTTGCCGGGAGCCGCGTGCGACTCCATCAACCGGTGTGCGCCAGCGGCCTCTTCGAGCGTGAGTACCTTCGCGACCCGGCCCTTGAGCTGACCCCGCGCAAGCATGTTGTTGATCGCCGCTGCGGCAGCCGCAAGGTCTGCGACTGACGCGTTGCTAATCACGAACCCGCGCAGCTGAATGTCGCGTGTGTAGAAGTCATTGGGCGAGATTGTGCCGCCAGCAGCGCCAGCAGCGCCAGCAGCAGCGCTAGTACCTCCGGGAGCAGTATTCGAGCTGGCACCCGCGAGCCCCGCCGACACGATGACGCGACCACCGCGTGCCACGAGCCGCAGTGATGCGGCGAGGTCGAGCCTGCCGGTTGTATCCCACCACACGTTCACCCCGTCGGGCGCGGCAGCGTACACCCGGTCGAGCAGTGCAGCATCGGTGCGGTCGAACACCTCGTCGGCGCCGCAGGCGCGCACCCAGTCGGCGTCGTGCGGGGAGCACGACGCGAGCACGCGGGCCCCCATCGCGTGCGCCAGTTGCACGGCGGCCGAGCCGACCCCGCCCGCGGCGCCCCCAACGAACACGGTTTCGCCCACGAGTAGCCCGGCCTCGCGCACGAGCCCCAGGTATGCGGTTGCCGCGGTGTGTGCGACTGTCGCCACAGCCTCAGGCGTGACCCCGGCGGGAGTCGCATATAAACGCTCGGCCGGCACCAGCGCGAACTCGCTAAACGAGCCCTGCCTGCCGTCGTACCCCAGGCTGTTGCACCACACCGAGTCGCCCACCTTAAACCCGGTAACACCGGGCCCCACCTGCGCGACAGTGCCGGCGATGTCGCGGCCAATAACAAATGGCTCACCGGCGGCCGCGGGCCGCGCCGTCGCGTATGCGCCCGACCTGATGAAGGTGTCAACGTGATTCACCGCCATCACCGTGCTCTGCACGAGCACGCTGCCGGGCCCGGGGCGTGGAATAGGCACGTCGCCCACCACAATTGAGTCGGCCGGGCCTGCTTCGCGAACGAAAGCGGCCCGCATGTGTTCTACGCCGTCGATAGTCATGTGCTCAATCTACGCCCGATGTATGTGATGGTGGACCCTGCGAGTCGCAAGCTCGCGCCCACCTCCTGTCTTCCTGCGCGACGGAGGAGCCGCAGGAGACACTCGCGCCTAGATTCTGCGAGTCGCAAGCTCCCGCAGAATGACGGGGTGTGGGGCAAGCTCCCGCAGAATGACGGGTTGGTGTGCTCACGCAGGGTGACGGGTTGGTGGGCTCGCGCAGGGTGACGGGTGTGTATGCTCGCGCGCCACGAGAGATTTGCGCTCGCGCAGGAGATCCGCCGTCGTGCAGGATCAAAACGCAGAAAGTCTCCTGCGGGAGTGCAGATCTCCTGCGGGAGTGCAAATCCCCCGAAAGCGCGCGGAGCAAGCGCGCGGAGCAAGCGCGCGGAGCCAGCGCGTAGGGACAGCGCGTGTGCACAGAGAGAACTGATCGGCAGCTGAAGATGGCACGGCCCGATCCGGAGCGAAGCACGTAGGCTTAGCGAGTGAAGAACGAGCGCAGCACCCCAGAAGAGAACGCAGCTAAGCCGATGAGGCCGTGGGCGGCGCTGTGGTCGATGGTGCTGGGTTTCTTCATGATTCTGGTTGATACGACGATCGTGTCGGTCGCGAACCCGTCGATCATGCAGGGCCTCGAGACGACCATGACGGCGACCCTGTGGGCGACGAGCGCGTACCTGCTCGCGTACGCGGTGCCGCTGCTCATCACGGGGCGCCTCGGTGACCGATTTGGCCCGCGCCGGCTGTATCTGCTGGGGCTCATCGTGTTTACGCTCGCCTCGCTCGCGTGTGGCATGGCCCCCAATATTGAGGTGCTGATTGGCGCGCGCGTCGCGCAGGGCCTGGGTGCCGCGATGCTCACCCCGCAGACGATGGCCGTGATTACGCGCATCTTCGCGCCGCGCGAGCGCGGTTCTGCGATGGCGATCTGGGGGGTCACGGCGGGCGTCGCGACTCTCGTGGGGCCGATCCTGGGCGGTTTCTTGATCGACGCGGCGGGCTGGGAATGGATCTTCTTCGTCAACCTTCCTGTGGGTGTGATCGCGTTTGTGCTCGCCCTCAAGTACGTGCCCAAGCTGCCCACGAGCGCGCATCGCTTCGACTGGCTGGGCGTCGCGCTCAGCGCCGCGGGCATGTTCATGCTCGTGTTCGGTATTCAAGAGGGCGAGAGCTACGACTGGGGCACGATCGTGGGCCCCATCACCGTGCCGATGCTCATTATCGCGGGCGTCGTGCTGCTCGTGCTTTTCGTGCTGTGGCAGTGGAAGCAGGACGGCGAACCCCTGATCCCGCTGCGTATTTTCAGGGACCGAAACTTCTCGGTGGGCACCGCCGTGATCGTGACCGTGGGCTTCGCGGTCACCGCGCAGAGCCTGCCCATGATGTTCTACTTTCAGCTCGTGCTCGGCCTCACGCCTACCCAATCGGCCCTGATGCTCGCTCCCATGGCGGTGCTGTCGATCGCGCTCGCACGCCCCGTCGGGCTGTTCATCGACCGCGGCGAACCGCGCCGCGTCGCGACCCTCGGGCTCGTGCTGGTCGCGGCCGGCCTCGCCATGTACTTCGTGCTGATGCGCCCCGACGCCTCGATCTGGCTGCTGCTCGTGGCGAGCGCGGTGCTCGGCCTCGGCAACGCGTTCATGTGGGGTCCGCTCGCTTCGATCACCACGTTCGGTCTGGCCCCTGAACTCGCGGGCGCCGGATCAGGCGTCTACAACACCAGCCGCCAGGTGGGGGCGGTGCTCGGATCAGCGGCCATCACGGTGCTCATGGCAGCGCTGTTGAGTGCACAGTTTGGCGCTGCGGCCGCGAAGATGGGAGAGCAGGGAGCCGGTCGTGTGGGCGCGCTGCCCGAGCCTGTGCGCGAGGGATTCTCGAGCGCCATGGCGCACTCGCTGATTCTGCCGCTCGCGGTGATCGCGGTGGGTATTGTGGTGACACTGCTGTTTGGCAAACGCCCCGTGAAGTCAGAGACGGGGCCGGTGCCCGTCAACCCGTAATGCTGCGCGCTTGCGCCCCGAGAAAGGAACCCCATGATCCTCGCCTTTTCAGTTGCGCCGAGCGGTGAAGCGCCGGGCCGCAAAGAGCGCGCCGACGGCTCAGTATCAGACGCGGTCGCTGAGGCCGTAAAGGTGGTGCGCGCCTCGGGGCTGCCGCACCGCACCTCGTCGATGTTCACCGAGATCGAGGGGGAATGGGACGAGGTGTTCGACGTGGTGAAGCGGGCCACCGAGGCGGTCATGCCGTTTGGTGCGCGGGTGTCGCTCGTCATCAAGGCCGACATTCGCCCCGGCTTCGCGGGTGAGATCGACGGCAAGCTTGAGCGGTTGGAACGGGCGATCGACGGGTAGCTGGGGCTGGAAGAGGCACGGTTGGGGCTCTCAACAGGGAGCTGGGGGCACTAACTCGGCCGGCAGAAGCCGCAGCGCAACATTCCGCACGAACTGCACGATCTCGTGAGAGGATCAGAAGTACCCAGATCAATGGTGACCTGGACCAGGCCATTCTGGCCCTGGACAAGGTCTCGCCAGAAGTGGAGTGCGACGTGTATGGCATCATCCGTGTGAGAGGCTCTAGAAGGCAACTGCGGCTGCCGACCCTCGTTGATGACTGCGGGCAGCACAGCCACACCCGGTAACGCCCATGGAAGCCCGCACCCCACCGGCCGTGCTCATCGCGAACCCGTCGGCAGACCTCTACGGTTCAGACCGCATGGCCATCGAATGCGCACGTGCCCTCCTCAGCCATGGGTTTCGTGTCGTGGTCACCTGCTCGGTGGACGGCCCGCTTGTGCAGGCGATGCAAGACCTCGGAGCCGAGGTGCGTGTGTTGCCTGCACCCGTGATTCGAAAGAGCATGTTGAAACCGGCAGGCCTCGTGCGCCTCGCCAAACAACTCGCGACGGCACTGCCTCAGATGCGCAAGCTCGTGCGCGAAGTGCGTCCGCAATTTGTGCTCGCGAACACGGTGACGGTGCCGTTTTGGACGGCTGTGGGGCGCCTCAACGGGACCCGAGTGCTCGTGTACGTGCACGAGGCGGAGGCCTCGCTGCGGCCACTCGCGCGCAAGCTCCTGATCGCGCCGCTGCGTTTCGCAGATGGGGTGATCTATAACTCCGAGACAAGCCGCAGAGTGTCGTGGGTGAACGCCCTCGAACGCCGGGGGCGCACCCACATTGTCTACAACGGCGTGCCCGGTCCGGGCACGGTCGTCGCTCCACGTAGCGAAATCAATTCGCCGCTGCGCGTCGTCTTCGTTGGTCGCCTCTCACCGCGCAAGGGGCCGGATCTGCTGCTCGAGGCCGCAGGAATGCTGCGGAATGACGGGATTGATGTCGAACTGGAGCTGGTGGGCGACGTGTTTCCCGGCTATGAGTGGTACGAAAATGAGCTGCGACAGCGTACGACCGAACTCGGGCTGACGCACCGGGTCGCCTTTGGTGGGTTTCAGTCGAGTGTCTGGGAAGCGCTGGCTCGAGCTGACGTCGCGGTGGTGCCATCGCGATCTGACGAATCATTTGGCAACGTGGTGGTCGAGGCAGCGCTGAGTGGGCGCCCCGTCGTGGTGGCTGACCACTCGGGCTTGCGAGAGGCATCTGCTGGTCTCGCTGCGGCCGTGCGCGTGCCGAAGGATGATGCCGAGGCCGTAGCGCACGCGTTGCGCCGCGTCGTCGAAGAGTGGCCGAGCCTGAGCGCGTCGGCGATACGGGACGCCACATACGCCAGCGACAATTACGCCCCCGAGCAGTACCAGCGCAGGCTTCTGGAGGCGATTGACCAACTCGTAGTTCCGAGTCGACGCAGTCGCCTCCAGTAGCCGCGTAGGGCGATGCTTAGGGCGCTACAGTCTGCACGTGGAAGTCATCGAAGAACACACTGTATGGCAACGTCTGGAAGCCGCCACCCGTATAGGTTGAGAACCCGACATAGCCCGGCGCTTGCAACTCGGCGCTGGCATCGGTGCCGCTCACCTGCCAGTCCGCGGGCTCAGCGGTGCCGGCCTCCCAGACCTTGCTGCGCAGGCTGGTGGGGGCCGTACCGAAGACCTGCACGCGAGCATTGTATGTGGTGCCGGGCGTTAGCGTAAGCCCGGTGAGATCACGCCAAGCGATGACGGAGCCGCCATTGGCCACTTGCGCCTGGACCCCGCCGCCCTGGTCGACGATCCAGCGAGCGCGGTAGTCGGCCGCGCCCACGACACGGCCGAGCGTCGAAATATACAGACGGCCGGAGGAACTCGGCAGCGCCGCCACACGAAACGAGACCGTCAAATCGGTACTGTCAGACACCGCAGCCGGCAACGAGGCCGTGCGGGTCTGGCTCGCCGCAATCGACGTGAGGCGTGCGGCATTGTCTTCGACGCCAACATTTGCCACACCCGCGGTTTGGGTCCACGCACCGCCTGCGGCGGCGGACCCCAGGAGGCCTGGAGCCCGGTCGAAATCATCTGCTCCAAAGACGACGGGGTCGGGTTGCGGGGGTGCGGCGACGGTCACCGCCTCAGTGTGGGTCGCCGTGGCGCCCTGGTCGTCTGTGACGGTGAGCGTCACCGTATACGTGCCAGCGGCGGCATAGGCGTGTGTCGTCGTGACACCCGTGCCCGCTGCCGAGCCGTCACCCCAGTCCCATCCATAACTCGTGATGGTACCGTCGGGATCGGTGGATGCCGAAGCGTCGACGCTGGCCGTCAGATCGGCGGCGGTCGCGGTGAACGCAGCTGCCGGGGCCTGGTTGGCCGGCCCGCCCGGTGCCGTCACGGTCACGTTCTTCGATAGCGTGGCGGTTGCCCCCTGATTATCAGTGACGGTGAGTTTCACCACATACGTGCCTGCGGCGGTGTAAGTGTGGGTCGCCGCAGCCCCGCTCCCAGCGGGGCTGTTGTCTCCCCAGTCCCAGGCATAAGAGGCAATCGTGCCGTCTGGATCGCTTGAACCGGAGCCGTCCGTGTGCACCGAGAGATCAGCGGCGGTCGCGGTGAATGCGGCGGTGGGGGCTTGATTCGCGGGTGGTTCAGGTGCACCCTCTGTTGACCCCGCCCAGAAATTGTCGAAGCGGGTTTGGAAGGGTGTGTTCGTGGCCCCGCCGCCGAGATAGACTCCGAGCCCGACCTGACCGGGGGCCTGCAGCGCCGCAGTCGCGTCGGTGGTCGTCGTGGTCCAGGTCGCGGGCTCGGGTGACCCCACTTTCCAGACCTTCAGGTTGAGAGTAGTAGGTGAGGCCCCGGTGGCCTCGCCGCGCACCCGAATCGTGTCGCCCGCCGCGAGATTGACTGACGTACCCACATTGGTGAGCACCGTTCCGTTGCGCATGAGCTGTGCCGTAACGCCGCCACCGGTGGTGACGATGAGCCGGGCCACGTATTCATCGCCGCTGATGCGACGCAGGTGCACCGTGCTGAACGAACTTCCCCCCACGGGACGCTGCGGCAGTGTGACGTCGACTTCGACTGCCGTGTCGGTCGAGGACACGCTCTGGAGGTAGGCGTACCGCTGCGAACCGCCAGCGGGTTGCACAAACACCGCCTGATCCCCGTCGACGCGATAGTTCCCTGCGCTCTGCAATAGCGACCATGAGCCGCCTACGTCGGCGGCGCCGAGCCCGGTGGCTACGTTGCGTCCGAAACTATCGCGGGCGTAGGTTACGGCACCGACTGGCAAGCTCACGCTGACGGGGTGGCTCGTGACGCCGGTGGCGCCTTCATTGTCAGTGACCGTCAGTTTGAGCGTGTAGTCACCCGGTGTCGCATAGCTGTGGGTCGCTGTTGCGCCGCTGCCTGCGGGGCTGCCATCACCCCAGTCCCAGCTGTAGCTCGCAATTGTGCCGTCCGGATCCGCCGAATCTGAGCCGTTGACGGACACTGTGAGCTCAGCCGTCGTGGTGGTAAACGATGCGGTGGGGGCCTGGTTCGGGGCAACCGAGACCTGTGCGGTCTTCGAACTGGTTGCTCCGTCGTTATCGGTGACCGTGAGCGTAATGGTGTAAGCGCCCGCCGCTGCGTACGTGTGCGTCGAGGTTGCACCGGTGCTGGTTGGAGCGCCGTCGCCCCAGTCCCAGCGATACTCAGCGATCGTGCCGTCCGGATCGGAAGAGGCGGTGCCATCGACCGACACGTTGAGACGGTTCGTCGTCGGCACAAAGGAGGCGGTCGGCTTCACGTTCGGTGCTGTGCCTGTGGTGCCGAGTCCATAGTGCAGCGCGACGTCGGCGGCAGGGAGCGCCGCGGAGTACACGGCCACTTCATCGATGGTGCCACCGAACTGGTTGCCTCCCGGGCCCCAGGTGACGTCTCCGCCCACGTGCCAGTACCCTGAATAGCTTTGAGCTTGCGCCGCAGTATTCGAGTCGATGAGCTGGCCGTCGACGTACAACCGCATGCCGCTCGCATCCTGTGTTGCGACCACCTGATGCCAACCGCCGTCATTGTAAGACTGTGGTGTCGTGAGCCGTTGCTCCACCCCGGAATAGGTGCCGAATACGAGCTGGCCGGTGTTGGTCATGTAGACGTGCCGGTCATAACTTGTCGAATTTGAGGTTGAGCTGCTGCTGCCGAACCCGAGAATCTTGCCACCATTCGTGCTGGTCGTGTTGAACCATGCTTCGAGTGAGTAGGCTCGCGGGTCGGAGAACGAGTTCTCGCTGACAATCTGCCCGCCGGAGAAGCGTACGCCGGGGTTCGCGACACCCTGCAGAGGGCCCGCAACATTCTTGGTGTGACCGCCGAGGTACCGGCCACGCTGGCCCATCCCCGCGGTGTCGTTTGCAATGCTGCCCGTGGTCTCGTCCATGCGCCAGTAGAGGGTAGGCGCGAGATCATATACGGCAGCACCGTAGGCATCGGTCGGTCGGGTGCTGGCGGGCACCGTCCTGCCAGCGGCGGCATAGTGTGCTTCGACCGATTGCAGGCTGAGCGGTGTCGTGTATACCGCGACCTCGTCAATGTCACCGCGGAAGTAGCTGTTGCCAGCCCAGGTGCGGTCGCCACCTACTCTCCAGTAGCCGTAGTAGTACGCGGCACTGGCGGCATCGGTGCGCTGCGCCACGCGAGCCCCGTCGACATAGAGCACCATTCCGCCGGTGCCAAGTGTGGCCACGACGTGGTGCCATTGAGCGTCGTTGTATGACGATGGTGAGGTGATCGTGCGCTGGCCGCCTGCGTTGACACCAAAGCTAATACGTCCATTTGATTCCATGTAGATGTGCCGGTCGTAACTTGAGGAAAGGCCCGTGCGGTTATTACCAAACCCGGCAATCTTGCCGCCTGGGCCGTTATTTGCATCAGTGCGAACCCAAGCCTCAATAGAGAACGTCTGTGGGGCGATAATTTTCTTGTCAGTCGCACCGAAGCCAGAGGAGCCTCCGAACCGGGTGGCTCGGCGGTCACTCTCGCCAGAAATAGCCCCGGCCAGGTTGCGGGTGTACCCGCCCGACAGGGTCAAGTCTGAGCCGCCACCCCAATCGCTTGCGGTTGCCCCAGTCGCCTCGTCGAGTGGCCAGTAGCTGCTCGGGAGATCCTTGAGTACTGCCGTCTTGTATGCGCTCGGGGTCGACGCCCCCGATGCGCTCGCCGTCGCGGTGCCGCTCATGATTGAGTTGCCTCGCGCGTCGGTCGCTCGCACGCGATAAGAGTAGTTAGTGCCCGCCTCAACGGTGGTGTCGACGTACCCGAACGGGGGGATCGCCCAGTCGTCCTTCTTGGAACGGAGGGCGTCAAATGTCTTGATGACGACGTTGTCGCGAAGCACCTCGTACTTCAAGAACTCGTTGTCTCGGTCCCAATTGGAGGGCCAGCTAACACGGACTGCCCCGTTTGCCACCTGAGTGGCCGAGGGCATCCAGTCAGTGTTCCACAGAATTGGCCCCTGCGCTTCGGGGGCCTTCGACGGAATGGCGAAACGTACGAGCCCCTGTTGTCCTACGTTGTTGACCCGCGTGAACTCGCCTCCATAGACGAGATACTCCGAGTTGCCGTTCACCGTCCAGGGGCCCTGGTAAGCCCCACTCACGGTGCCGGTATTAAACAGCGGGAACCAGTGTTGGAGCTTGGGCTGGGGGTTGCCGACAAAGTCGTTGTAACCGAGGTTGAGCCCGGGGGGAACGTTGCGATTGACGGTTTTTGTGACGGCGATTGCGCGGTAGAAGGTCCAGTTCGGATCACTCTGTGGGAATCCGCCTTCGAGGCTACCGCAGTAGTGGGGGTGGCCCGCGGCATACACGGTGTCGCCCATCGGCTGTACGTCATACTGGTCGCCGTGGCAGTCATTCACCCATTCCAGGTTGCCCGTGTCCCACGAAGCTCGGAAGCTGCCCTCGAGCGTACCGCCAGAGCCAAACGTGTAGCCCACACCGTAAACGGAATCTTCGTCGGACTTGAGGGACAGGATGGCGGCGTTATTGCCAGCATTGCGAATGACCGAGTTTGCGCCGAAGGGTAATGAAGCGCCCGATTGTGCGTCGACCATGCCTAGGCCGTAGCCCGGGTTGGCGCTGCCGTTGAGGGTGGGGAAGTCGCCGCCGATCACGACTTTCGTCTCGTCGGGGGACACGATCACCGCGCGGCCCCTGCGCTGCACATCCGGTGCCCACGGAAGCAGCGATCCGGATCGAGTGAATGCAGCAGCGCCCGCCCGATCTTGGCCTGAGACGCGGCCAAAGGTGCCGGTTAGGTAGACCGCCGTATTGGTGGCGTCCACACCATCGACCGTGCTGTTAGCGTTGGGGTTGAACGAGGTCAGCGTTCCGCTGGGAAGATCGAAAGCGGCCACTCGGTTACGCGAGACCCCGTTCACCGTGCTGAAGTCGCCCACAATGTAGAGCGTCTTGCCGTCAGGTGCGGCGGCAACCTGCCGCACCTGGGCGTTGATTGTCGGTGCGAATGATGCGATCAGCTGCCCGGTCGAAAGGCTGTAGGCGAGCAGGTTGGAGCGCGGTGTCTCGTCGGTGCCGGGGGCGGCCCCCGCTGGGCGGGCGCTCGAGAATGACCCTGCCGCGTAGACGACGTCGCCGACGACCTCCTGGTCCCAGGCGATTCCGTTCATTTGGACGGTGGGAAGGGCGTCTGCCGTGACAGTGGCCGGGGTGCCCGCGGGTGGATCGGTGTCTGCAAAGGCTTGCTGCGCTGGCCAGAGCATCGTGGCGATCACTGCGAGCGTCGCTGTCGCAGCGGTGAGGGCGAAGCCTTTGCGGTGAACCAGGGGGAAAGCGATCGTGACCATCAGAGTTCCTAAACTGATAACCCGTTCGACGTAATCCCCCCGATTTGGACGAACGAGACTTCCTACGTTCGTCCTTTAGGGACGTGGCCCCTCAAAAACGACGTCTGGCCCCATTGCCAGCAGGTCAACGATAACACGAATGTCGCCCCGTACCACATCTGGTAGTGAAAAAACAAATACGGAACTTGCGCTCTCTCCGGCGGGCACCTCGGCGGGCCAATTGGTAGCGATATCACTGGTCAGAGCCACGGCTGGCGTTTGATCTTCGCCGTTGTAGGTCAGACTGATGCTCGCGCCGGCAGCGTCTACGGGCTTGCTCGACTCATTGACGAGGCGCACCTCAACCATCACGGCCGGCCCAGTGGGTTCCCCCGGGATCGCGCGCCCGGCGGTGACGGACTCGACCGATACCACCTCGACGAACACGCCGGTCAAGGGTTCCGCGCGCTCGGTCAATTTGACGGAGACCGGGGGCTTGGACTTCTCGATCGGAGTTGTCTTGCCGGGATCGGGTACCGGAAGATCTTCGACCGGGGTGGCAGTGGGAACCGCGCCCGGCCCTGCCTCCGAGCTGTTCGGCAGATTGACAATGATGCCCCAAACAATGATGCCGACGGCGACCACTCCGATGACGCCAACGATAATCCACCGCAATCGGGACCAAGATCCCTGAACTGTTTCGGCCATGAGCGTACGTTCCTTACGCGTGGAGTGCGGCGTGATCCTGTGCACTTTGCGTCATTGTACGTCAGGGATTCCGTCTAGGGAATGCTGTTCTTGCCCCCAAAGGTGGAGGGATGTCGTCGCGGCGGGATCGTCGCGTGAGCAGGGTTGCAACAATGAGTAGGAGGATAAAGGGCGTTGCGCTGTCAACAAGGCCACTCTCAGTGATCGACCGAACCACAAGCAGAATAAGGAACGGGAGCAGTGCGCTGCGGCGACTGCGAGATTGGAGCGCTGCGATAATGCACCAGATCAGCACGATCGCTGTTATCGCGGCTCCTACGACTCCGGTCTGCGCGAGCAGTGACACCCAGCTGCTATCAAGCACTTGGCTGTCGAGCCACTTGTCGTCAACCTCGATTTCCTTTACCGATAGCCCGATCCCGATCCACTTTTCCCACGACTCCCATCGCCAGGCCAGTACGAGGCGCCACACGTCGAAGCGTGAATCAAGCGCCCCAATGGCGGCATTAGTGCCACCTCGGGATGCCAGCGAGCCTAGAATCCCAGTGAAGTTGGTCACGATGTATGCGATGGGCAGGCACACTAGCAGGACCGTGACGATCCGGCGTTCGAGTCGACCGGTCGTCAGCACCGCGACCGCGGCGGCGAGGCCCAAGCCGAGCAGCGCGGAGCGCGAGCCGCTGGCCACCACAAGCGTAAGTAGCACGGCGGCAGCGACGAAATGTCGGAGCTGGACGCCGCAGCGCAGAGCATGAACGATGATGCCAACGAGTGGAACCGTGGCGACTTCGGCGAGGTCATTGGGATGGAGCTCAGGTACGCCGCCACCGAGCCTGCCTTCGGAGAGCGTGCCGAGGCCGGTCACTCCGGCGACGACGGCGAGGACGCCCATGGCTGAGAGAAAGCAGCCGAGTACGTGAGTCCACGGGGCGCACGGCAGGATCAACAGAACCGTCGCGAGCAGAATGCATACGCGAACGACGAGCACGAAGGTGGCCGATTCATTGCCAACCTGGAAGGCGCCGAGCAGCGATATGAGCAGTACCAGCGAGAGAGCTCCGGCCGGGCCGAGACCGATCGGCAGCGGGCGGTGGGTGCGCAGCCGCAAGATCACAGCGCCCGCGAAGGCAATCATCGCGATCGCGGCCTTGGCAAGCACAACACTGTCTGCGCCGCCCTCGTAAATCGTGTCCTTGCGCCAGGGAACCACGCCCACGACGACGAGTGCGAACAGCAGCCCGATGATGATCATCCGCTCGCGGGTGGGGTGCCGGGCGTCTCTGGAACGACGTTCGACGCCCGCTGTCAACTGACGCATACTCAGGTCAACGGTTACGTGTTTGAATGAGGAGAGGGGACGCGGCGGGCCGGGTGCGTGTCGAGATCATTCCATGTGAGGGACACGGCAGTGCGCAACCGAGACCGTGCGCTCGTGAGTAGAACACCGAGGGGCTGAATGTCCATGACCTGCAACCTGATGGTGAGCGCCATGAGATCTGCAAAGCTGGCGGCATGGCTGCGGACATCGATCACCAGTGGTGCTCGGACTGCCGCAAGCAGGGTCGTGGCCTCGGGGTCGATCACGACGAGGGCGACATCCAACGGGTCATTGAAATGGCGGATCAAGCCGGGGAGCATGGACTCCAGCTTGGCGGTGTCGATGACCGTCGTGGTGTAGATGTCGTGCGGTGCGCCCCCGGTGAGATCGAGC
The DNA here is from genome assembly GCF_054456635.2 of Leucobacter faecis. Classification (NCBI taxonomy): domain Bacteria; kingdom Bacillati; phylum Actinomycetota; class Actinomycetes; order Micrococcales; family Microbacteriaceae; genus Leucobacter; species Leucobacter faecis. The sequence goes on along the minus strand of NZ_JBTJEP020000007.1, from coordinate 67,275 downwards.
GGATCAAGGCCGAGTGCGGCGGAGCCGGGATCACTGTCTACAGACGCATCAGACTTGGATTTGGGGATGGTCGACTGAATAAGGTCTTCGAGGGGGTGGAACTGATCAGGCGGGAAGCGGCTCTGCCGAGTGTCAAGAATGTGGGCTGTGCGCCCAACCTGACGGTACGCATCGCGAAGCCCGATGAGCGTATCTTCTCCGAGGGCACCGGCCTCGGCTGGGACCAACACCAACGTGCGCGTGGTGGATCCGGCAAGCGCCATAAGGTTACTCACCGCCTCCGTGTAGGTAGGCGAGTTCAACCCTTTCGCGCGGGCCTTCGCACTACGAAAACGGGGTAAGCGCGGTATCTGTCCAACGACCGGAAGGTCTGCCACCCGGCGGACGTCAGAGATGTTAAGGAGTCGACGGTTAGAGGTCGTGCGGTACAGCGCGATGAGGGCTCCAACGGTGAGCCCCACAAGAAGCCCGAGCCCCACAATCGGAATGACCTGCGGCGAGACTGCAGACTGCGGGGGGACAGCGGGAAGAGCCTGCTCAAGCTTGACCTGGTAGTTTCCGTCGGCCTTGTCGTTCTCAGTTGCTTCAATCAGAACAGAAAGATGCTTCGCGGCCGAGTTTGCCATCGCTGCGGCCATCTTGGAAGTAGGAGCGAGTGCGCGTACATCCATTAAGACAGTGTCGGATGTGTTTGTAGCAGAGAGCATCGAACGAATCTCACGGTCGCTATACACAGCGGGCGAAAGGTGCAGGTCAGTTCGGACCCCGTTGACCACCTGCGGGCTGTCAACGAGCGCCGGATACGATTTGATGCGCGCCTGGCTGAACTGATTGCGCTCGAAGAGCGAAGTCTGAGCCGAATCCACTTGTAGGAGCAGCGTTGACGTAGCGGCGTAGCTGCGCGGCATAGGTTTGGTCATGCCGTACCCAATCCCGCCTCCGAGTAACACCGCGATGAGAATGATGAGCCAACCCTCTCGCAGGATGCGGCCATACGGTACTTCCTCCACGGTGTCCCCTTCCCCGCGGTTGGCAAATCTTCATTGATCTGCTCAACATATCACTTCGAAGCTTGTTCGCCACGAGTTGCAATCCACCTCAAAGCGAGGCCTCCCAACGCTGAGGTTACGGCGAGCGCGAACGGGACCGTGACATAGGGGGCACCCAAAGTCAGGATCACCAGTGTGACCGCGACGCCAGCCGCCGTGTCTGCCAAACGAACAAAAAAGACGGCTGATTGACGGCCAGACACTGCGCTGAGCGCCCCATAGGGCGTCACCATCGCCACCGAAATGCCATACACGATCCATGCGAGTACCACGATGAGGTCGAGATCGAGGCCAAACAGCAATGGGCCAATCCAGGGGCGCAGCGCGAGCGCTATAAGACTCAACATGACAGACACGACAATCAATGCTCCGACGACACGATCCGCTTCGCGAAGAGAACCTGCCCCTCCAGACTTGGCACGTTCAGCAAAACGCACGAAGAGCAAGGAGGAGAACCCGCCGACCACTAGTACAAGGGGTGAGACATAGGTGCGCCCTGCCTCGAGCATTCCGACGGCAGCGACGCCGCTGTAGCCGACGACGAGCACCCGCACGGTCGTGAAGAGCGCCGGGCGCAGAGTCTGCTGAAGCGCACGCCAGGTGCCGTAACGCCACACACTACGCAGATCGGGGTTTCGCAGGGGCACGAGCACGCGATCATCTTTCGGAATAAACCGCCAACCGACGAGCAGCGACACCAGCTGCCCCGTGGAGACCGCGAACAAGAACCCAGCAAGCGAAAGTGCATCGAGAGCAGCGCATGCCAGCAACCCGGCTCCGGTGGCAGTGAATCCCAGCAGGTCAGCAACAATGATGCGTACGTATGCGAAATGCGCGATCATCAGCCGCCGGATAACTTCCATAACCACGAATGCAACGAGAGCGAGTCCGAAGGCTGCCGCTTCAACGGGGGTGACGAACCCGGTGACCAGCCCCGCCCCTACCGCCAGTAACCCGAGCACAGTGGTGACCGAGATCGTCGTCAGCTCGAGACCGGCGCGAATCGAAGGCAATTCTCGGTGGAGCACGACGAGGGAATCACCGACCAGCCCAGACACGACCGCCATTGCGAGCACAATGATGCCGTAGAGCACTGCGAACCGGCCGTAATCGTCGATTCCGAGCAGTCGGAGCACCAGGATTTGAAGAACAAAGCTAACGCCTGCCTGGGTGCCCTGGGCGAGGATCGCGGCGGTGGCCGTGCGCTTCACGGCTTACCCCGTGGCCGAATCAGAGCGAGCGGTCGTCTTCTGCGTCAACGCGCGTTTGCGACGTGCGCGCCAGGCACCACGCACGCGCTTCGCGGTGCGACGGGCCCACAGGTACAGCTGTCGCAACCCGAACGTGGCCTCCCCGAGTGGAGTGCGGGCGACATAGACCTGGTACACGGGTCGGCGCTCGGCCCCGAAACTGGCCTTGTATGGCTCGTCTCCGACGGTCATGTCGAGTACGCTCACTCCTCGTTCGATCGCAGCGCGAGCGATCTGATCAACGATCAGAAGGCCGAGGGAGTAGTTGCGCAGACCCCCAAAATCATAACCCGTGATCACATAGAGCTCCCGATCCGGCTCGAGCAGATCGAGTGCAATTGCGGCAGGTTGCCCTCCCACCTCGAACACCCTGACAGTGACGGGCCCGCGGCCGTCGATACTGTCGCGGGCGACGGTGCGATAAAAATCAAAGAACCGAGGGTCTTGGAAGAGGTCGAGGCCGCCACGTTCTACAAAACGTGCGGAGCGAAAATCGCGCAGCTGGGCGAGCAGTAGGTCGAGTTCGCCCAGATCCGTGACGCTTCGAAACGAGTAGCCTCCCTTCGCGCGAAGTCGTTTGTACGCCTTGTCGAGGTGACGCACTTGGCGCGCGCCCAGTCGAGCCCGCCAAGATTCGACGTCAGCGGTCAGCCGGGTGGGGTGCGCGCCATAGATGTGAGCACGCGTGCGTGCACCGTGCAGCAGGGTTGAGAGGGGAACCGTTGACTCGGGTGAACGCTCAACGAGCAAGAGATCGAACGCACCGAGAGCGTCGCGGATTTGAACGCCCAGGTGCGTTTCGTGCCGAATCGCGAGCACCTCCTCGCGGTCGATAACGGGCACGGCATAGTCAGACACCCCCAGGTCGGCGAACTCGATGATGCGGGCGGCGCCCCTGCGCCTCATCACGAACGGGAGCACTCCGACGAGTCGACCGTCTTCTGTAGCACGCAGGGTGATAATGCACGGGCGGGCCCGACTTGCGGGGGCGAGCTGCTCGTAGACGCGGTGTATCCAGACGCCGTGTTGAAACGCAGATCCCGTCGACCGATCGAACAAGTGGGAGTACTCGTCGCCCCGAAAGTCCAGGTCGTCTTCTCTGGCGACGACAAACATGGAGGGACCCGGATCGGATGCGCGCCGGGGTTTGAATTTGGGAACGCGCCTCGAGCCGTCAACCGTTTCAAGATGATCGGCTCTGTTAAGTGTGTGGAGCCGTGTTCCTCCCCAGGTTTTGCCGGCGGTGTGGTGTGCCACGATTCGCTGTTCGAAACCCTCATCATCGAGCCGTGTGATCTCGGCGACTCCAAGGGCTGCTCCGTACCCCTCGCGGCCGTCTTGCACGGGACGCAGGAGACGCCCGTCGTGCAGTTCCACGCGCCCGGCTGGCCGAGCACTGGCGATGTCGATGAGAACCGGGTTCTGCTGGTGAGGAGTCCAAGGGCCCCTGAGATCGGGCGCCGACCAGATGCAGAGCGAATCTGAAAGCGAACCGCCGTACCCGACGGTACCTGTGAGCCACCATCGGCCCTCGTGTTTGAACGGGGTGGCATCGCTGATCTCAATATTGTCAAGGAGTACCGAGTGCCGCTCCCACTTCCACGGAAATTCCACTGCCCGAAAGAGTTCCAGCGTGCGGGCGCCAGACGACTCCGGGATCAGCCACATGTCGCCATCGTGAGCGGTGACGAAAGGATAGGAGAGGTGCACTTCATGTTGTAGCACGGGGCGCGGCGCCCCGATGGCGCCGTCTGGGCCCCACTCCACCACCGAGATGACCGCCCGTCCGACGCGATGGTCGAAGTCTTCGACGAAGAGATAGGTCACCCCCGCGTGCGTGATCGGAAAAGGGTCGGCGTAGAAATGGAATCCGTCGTCTGCGAGGTCTGTCCAGACCCCAGGGTTCGCGACGATATCGCTCAAGGCCGCAGCGTGTTTCGGCGCACGCCAGCCGACTCGCCAGTGTGGCGCACGATACAAGGCACGGTATGCCCGGTACACGAGCGACCCCACGACTCGACGTGCGGCGAGCTCGAGATGTGACTTCGGCGCGGCAGTAATGGCGGCGCCCAGGTTCGAGTCTGTTGGCGGGGCGAAGCGTCCACCGGTGGTCGCGCCGACGATGAGGGTCGAAACCCCTGCGGTGATATCGGCGAGCGCGGTGGTGAGCAGGCCCGGGCTTTCGCTCCCCGGGCGCCCCTGCGCGCGCACTATGCCCGAGTCATCGACCACGCTCACGACGGGGATCCGGCCCGCGCGCAGCGCAGCAACCGCGCCAGCCTCGCCGGGCACTCCGTCATACAGAACGACCCAGTGCCCCGGCGCCGGCCGGGCAGTGAGGTCGAACACGATGCTAGGGTCGTCCTCGGCGGGCAGCGAAGCATCGGCAGCCGCGGTGGCTGCGATGTTCTGGAATTCGAGCACGCCCGGGGTGAGGCCGTAGAGGAGCTGCTCGAGCCGCAGTAGCCGCTCAAGTCGCCTTAGCTGCAGCTGCTGCGCAGTGTCGCCGGCGACCTGACGGGCCGAGGCGGTCACTCCCGCGACCGCACCCAGCCGCTGCATCAAGATCCCGTGCCACGCACGTTGCGCATGCGAATCCAAAAGGAGCTCTATGTGGACACCGTTGACCATATAGTGATCGTAGGCGAAGGTTCCCAGATTGTGCGACCCCCGTTACTATCAAATGAATGACAGGCAGCACGCGCACGATTGTGCCGGGCTGCTCTACCGCTGGTAGACCCGAGGCAAAGGAGCCGGGATCGTGAGCAGTGCGCCGAATGTGGGAGCGCCCGACGGGGCCGAGCCGACTTCGATGCCTCGCCGTGGGTACCGGGTGGCGCTCGCCCAGTTGCGATCGGCCCAAAAACCCTCGGCCGGCACCCCGGCCTATTCGCGCTATGTGAACCGGCCGCTCGGGCGCCGGATCGCGGCGCTCGGGTACGTATGGGGCTGGACGCCCAACGGGGTGACAGCCCTGAGCGCCACGTCGACTCTGGCGGGCATCGTGCTGCTCGCAACAGTACCCCCAGCCCTGTGGTTGGGGGTGTTCGTGTGCGTGCTGTTGCTGCTCGGGTACGCGCTCGACTCGGCAGACGGGCAGCTGGCCCGGCTGCGGGGCGGGGGTAGCCTGCAGGGGGAATGGCTCGATCACACGGTGGACGCGGCCAAGCTGAGCCTGCTGCACCTCGCCATCTTGATCTCGGCCTTTAGATTCCTTGACGTCCCGCTGCTGTGGCTGCTCGTGCCGGCCGGGTATCTCGTCGTCGACAACGTAATGTTCTTCAGCATGATTTTGAAGGAGCTGCTTACGCGCGGTAAACGCTCCGCACAGCCGGCCGCCCCGATTTCTACCAGCCGGCTTCGGGCACTGCTCATCATTCCGACTGATTATGGCCTGTTTTGCCTCATCTTTCTGCTGCTGGGGGTGCCTGTGGCGTTCATCACCGCCTACACGGCCATGTTCGTGTGCAACGCCATTATTCTCGTCTTGGTGCTCATCAAGTGGTACCGATTCACCGGGAACTTCTTCGCTTAGCCCGCGCCCACCCGACAAAGATCCTAGACTCGGGGAATGCTCTTATTCGCGATGTTTTTCGCGCTGCTCCCTGCCGCCGCACTCCTCATCATCGCGATTGTCTCGCGGCTGCGTTCACGGCAACCCGTTGGAACGGTCATCGCCGAGTACGCGCCGCTGCCGAACTCGAACATCCTGTTCGATGCGGTGCTTGCAGGCAAAGACTCGAAAGCGCTCGCCGCGGCGCTCATTGACCTCGCGCTGCGCAAGAAGATTCACCTCGTGATGCACCCCGCGGGCGACGCCGCGGGCGCGACCAAGGGCGCGAAACCGCAGCTCGCGGCAGAGATCATGCCGGGCGTGCAATTCACGGGCCCCGAACAGCGGGTGCTCGCCGTGTTTTTGGGGGCACAAGAACAGGGCAAGGCCGCGCGCAAGATCTCACCCGCGAAGGGTGTGGCCGGTCGCAAGGCTGCCGCGCTGCTCACCGATACGGTGAGTGACCTCGCCCGGCGCGGACTGATCGCCCAGCGCTCGGTGCGCTGGCCCAGCAACGTGGTCAACGTACTCGGGTGGGTAGGCGTGGCCGCAACCCTCGTGATCGCGGGAATCTGTGGCGCCGTGTGGGTGACCGAGCCGACAGCACCGGCGGGGGTGCTGGTCGCAGTGGCCGCGTTCGGTGTGACCGTCGCCGCGCTCATCGTGTGCCCGCGGCCGTGGCGCAGATTTCTGCCGCCGAGCCAGCTGGCGAGGCGTCACCTGGAGGGGCTGCGCGAGTACATTCGGCTTGCTGAAGCCGACCGGCTGCGGGTGCTGCAGTCGCCGCAGGGTGCGATGCGCGTGCCCGCTCAGGCGGGGGTCGACCGGCTGCAGCTGCACGAGCAACTGCTGCCCTACGCCGTTCTGTTTGGGTTCGAGAAACAGTGGGCCGAGGTGCTGCGCGTCGATGCTCAGGCGGTCGACGGCGACGCGTTGCTCTCGGCGCTCGACAGCGCGACCGCGATCGCCGAGCTCACACGGCTCACGCTGCAGCTCGCTGAGATCGCGGGAGACCTCGGCGAGCTCGGAGCCCTCGACGCGGTCGGCCAGGTGTTCGACGCCGCGGGGTCGGCGTTCGAGGGCCTCGGCGACCTCTTGAGCATCTGACCTGCTGAGTATCTGACCAGCTCAGCAACTCACCTGCTGCGCGAGTGAGCTCGCGCGGTTCGCCGAAGATCCGGATCATGCAGCGGCCGCGCCGCGAACAGCCGGGCCCAGCCTGCCCGCCCCGCTATGCTCAGGGGCATGAGACCAGGCGGGCGCGGTGTAGCGGGCGGCGATAGGGCGAAGCAGCGTGAAGAGAACGCTGAGGCGCCGAAGATCCCAAACCTGGGGCGCCACATTGTCGACCTGTTTCGGCCGTACCGGGCGCAGCTTGCGCTCATCATCGCGCTCGTCGTCGTGTCGGCGGGGCTTGGCATTCTGCCGCCGCTGATCACGCAGCGCGTGTTCGATGACGCACTGTTTCCCAAAGACAGTATGCCCAATCTTCCGCTGCTCGGGTGGCTCGTGGGGGCGATGGTCGCGGCGTTTGTGCTCTCGAGCGGCTTAGGCATTGTGCAGACGCTCTTCACCGCACGCGTGGGCAACCGCGTGATGGGCGACCTGCGGGTGCGGCTGTTTGCGCACCTGCAGGCGATGGAGCTGGGGTTCTTTACTCGCACCAAGACGGGCGTGATTCAGTCAAGGCTGCAAAACGACGTGGGCGGCGTCGCGAACGTGCTCACGAATACGGTGTCGAGCGTCATCGGCAACACCGTCACCGTGATCGCAGCGGGTGTTGCGATGGTGATTCTCAGCTGGCAGCTCACCCTCATCGCGCTCGTGCTGATGCCCGTGATCGTCATCGCGCAGCGCCGCGTCGGCCAGGTGCGGGCGCGCATCGCGGGTAAGACGCAGGAGTCGCTGTCTGAGATGACGGCGATCACACAGGAGGCGCTGTCGGTGTCGGGCGTGCTGCTCGCGAAAACCTACTCGCGTCAGCGCGCAGAAACTGAGCGCTACGCGGCCGAGAACGAACGCCAGATCGCGCTGCAGGTGCGGCAGACGATGAGCGGCCAGTTCTTCTTCGCGATGGTGCAGGTGTTTTTGTCGGCGGTGCCCGCTATCGTCTATCTTGTCTCGGGTTTCATTGTCGCGGGCGCGCAGGGCGACGGCTTCGACCCCGGCATCACGGCCGGCACGATCGTCGCGTTCACGACCGTGCAATCGCGCCTGCTGTTTCCGCTCATGGCGCTCATGCGCATCGCGCTCGACCTGCAGACGTCGCGGGCCCTGTTTGCGCGCATCTTCGAGTATTTAAACCTCGAGCCCGCGATCATCGACGCCCCAGGCGCGATCGATCCTTCTGACGCTCCGGAGAATGCCGGGCGCATCGAATTCGATGCCGTCACGTTTCGCTACGCCGACGCGGTAGCGGGCGAGCGGCCGACGCTCGACCGGGTGTCGTTTCGGGTGGAGCCGGGCGAGTTCGTGGCGTTTGTGGGAGCGTCGGGGTCGGGCAAAACGACCATCGGGTCGCTCGTGCCGAGACTGTACGACGCGAGCGAGGGGAGCGTGCGCTACGCGGGCAGCGATGTGCGCGAGCTGCGGCAAGAGGCGCTCATGGATCGCATCGGGGTGGTAACACAAGACCCGTACCTGTTTCACGCGACCATCGCCGACAACCTGCGTTACGGCAAACCCGACGCTTCGCATGAGGAGCTCGTAGCCGCAGCGAAGCTCGCGAACATTCACGACGCGATCTCGGGGTTTGCAAAGGGGTATGACACGGTCGTGGGGGAGCGCGGGTACCGGCTTTCGGGCGGCGAGAAGCAGCGCATCGCGATCGCGCGAGTGCTGCTCAAAAACCCGCGCGTGCTCGTGCTTGACGAGGCGACGAGCGCGCTTGACACCGTGAACGAACGCGCGGTGCAGCGGGCGCTCGACGGCGCGCGGGGCGGCCGCACGACGATCGCGATCGCGCACCGGTTGTCGACGATTGAGGGCGCCGACCGCATCTACGTGGTGGGTGAGGGGCGCATCCTCGAGCACGGCACTCACGCGGATCTGATTGCGCGCGGCGACGCCTACGCGAAACTGTACGCGCAGCAGCAGTAGCAGCGCTGAATTATTTGAGCAGGCCTAGTGCCTGCACACTCGTAGATGCTGCTGCGGTGGTCGTTGTCGATCACCAAGACGACGAGGCGTGCGTCAAGTAGGTCGCAGACGATTCGATAGTCACCGATGCGATAACGCCACAGGCCAGATAGGCCCCCGGTGAGCGCTTTGCCCCTGCCGCGGGGGCTATCGAGGGTCGTGATTGCTCGAAGCGCGGAACGAATGCGTCGTGCGGTTTGGGGGTCGGCCTTGCGTAGCCACTTCGCCGCCTCAGGCGAGAGCTCAACCTCCCAGGTCACTCGATCTCATCTAAGATCGAGGCGTCAACGGGTGAGTCGCTTAGCCCAAGCTCATGCTCGACTACAGCGAGCGGCACAGTCTTCGCTCGGCCCGAACGAAGGTCTGCCGAACGTGAAACGATGCGTTGCTCCCATTCCAGCTCGGCCAGGTCGCGCTCGAGCACCTCGCGCACAATGTCGCCCTGGCTGCGCCGGGTCGCCTTGGCTAGCGCTTCGACACGCTCACGCAGGGCTTCTGGTAGCCGAACCGAGATTGGCCGCCCAAGCGGTGCTGACGTACTCATGTAAACATTGTAATCCACTACACTTCTTCTGTGCGGCAGAAGCGTCAGATCACCCAGTCCAAGAAGCTCGCGGGGGTGCGCTACGACGTGCGCGGCCCGATCCTGCAAGAGGCCGAGAAACTTGAGCGAGCGGGACACGAGATTTTGAAGCTCAACATCGGCAACCCGGCCCCGTTTGGGTTTGAAGCGCCGCCCGAGATTGTTGAAGCGTTGCGGGGTGCGCTGCCAGACGCGCAAGGTTACAGCGACTCGCGTGGCATTCTGCCCGCCCGCGAAGCCGTTGCGCGCTACTACGCGAGCGTAGGCGTTACGGGCGTCACGGCCGATGACGTGATCGTGGGCAACGGCGTGAGCGAGTTGATCTCGCTCGTGCTGCAGGCGCTCGCGGGTGACGGTGACGAGATTTTAGTGCCCGCGCCCGACTACCCGCTGTGGACGGCGCAGGTCACCATGTCGGGCGGGCGGGCCGTGCACTACCCGTGTGACGAGGGCAACGGATGGATGCCCGACCTGGACGCGATCGAGCGGCTCATCACGCCCGCGACCAAGGGCATCGTGCTGATCAACCCCAATAACCCCACGGGAGCGGTGTACAGCGCCGAACTTGTGCGCGGCTTCGCCGAGCTCGCCGAACGGCACGGCCTGGTGCTCATGGCCGACGAGATCTACGAGAAGATTCTGTACGACGGGGCTACGCACGAGCACGCGGCACTGCACGCGCATGACACGCTCTGCCTCACATTTAGTGGGCTTTCGAAAGCGCAGCGGGTCGCAGGGTTCCGCGCCGGGTGGCTCGCGATCTCGGGCGACAAGGCGCGCGCCAGCGACTTTCTCGAGGGGCTCACGCTGCTCACCAACATGCGCATGTGCTCGAACGTGCCCGCGCAGCACGCGATCCCGGTCGCACTCGGCGACCCCGACTGGTCGGGCATCGGCGCGCTGTGCGCACCGGGCGGGAGGTTGCGCGAGCAGCGCGACACCGCCCACCGGCTGCTCACCGCGATCCCCGGGGTCACCTGCGAGCTCCCCGGCGGCGCGATGTACCTGTTTCCGCGCCTCGATCCCGAGGTGTACCGCATCGACGATGACCAGGCCTTCGTGATCGACCTTCTGCGCGCGACCCGGGTGCTGGTCACGAACGGGCGCGGTTTCAATCTTCAAGCTCCGGATCACCTGCGCTTTGTGACCCTGCCCGCCGTGCCCGTGCTCGAGGAGGCGATCGGGCGCATCGCCGAATTCCTTGCGTCGGTGCGCGGGGAAGGGGCGGTGGCGGCGTGAGCGTACGCGTGCTGGCCGTCGGCAAGAAACACGAGAAGTGGGTCGTCGACGGCATCGACCGCTACGAGAAGCGGCTGCGCAAGCCGTTCGATGCGTCGTGGCAGTTGCTGCCACACTCGGCACGCGAGGGTGATGCCGCGCGCACCGAAGAGTCTGACAGGATCCTCGCGAAGCTCGACGCGAATGCCTTCGTTGTGCTGCTTGACGAACGCGGCCGCAACGTTGATTCACCCGAGCTGGCGCGCACCCTGCGGGGCGCGTTTGACGCGGGCCGCCAGGTCTCGGTGGTCATTGGCGGTGCCTACGGTGTGAGTGGCGCGGTGCGAGCGCGCGCCGACTTCGTGTGGAGTCTGTCGAAGCTCGTGTTTCCGCACCAGCTCGTGCGACTGATCCTGGCCGAGCAGTTGTATCGCGCGCAAGAGATCGCCGCCGGGAGGCCCTACCACCACGTGTAGCTCGCGATGTCCGAGGTGCGGCGTAGCCTGCGGGCATGAATCCTTTTCGTCTTGCTTCGCGCACGCGGCCGCCGCCCGGGGCTGCGCGGCGCTGGCGCGCAAACATTAGCGCGGCGGTGCGGGCGCGGGCCGCGCCCCTTTCTACAGAGCAGGGCGCCGCGATTGCGGTGCCCTGGCGGGTAGTGTCACGCTCACCCGACGGAGATATTGAGGTGGCGCACAGTGGGCGCGCACCCGCGCACTCAGTGCGCTTCGCACTTGCCGGCGGCGGCATGCTCGGCTTGACCTTGCCGGGCACAGTGTTGCCGGGTGAACGGGTCACGGTGCTTGTGCGTCACGGTGAGGCGGGAGTCTGCGCCGCAGCGCCCGATGCCATGCTCGTGCTGCGCTGGTTTGAGCCCGATGGCCGCGAATATTTGTGGCCCATTGCGCTCGAGTAGGCGCGCAGGGTAGGCGCTTGTGCCACCGCTGCGGGCACGCTGCGGGCACGCTCCGGGCACACTACGCGCGACACGCCGAGGCGGGGTGGGGAGGAAAGTTTCCACGTGCGGGCTGGCCTGTGGATAACCTGCCGCGAAGCGCGAGACTATGCGAAAAGTTCTCCCCAAGTGAGGGGGTGGGGCGGTGGATAGGAAGTGGAAAACTACATTGATGTAACTACACCATGTTGTGGTTAAGGTCGGTGTGGTTCACTATATGTAGTGCCTCGGCCGAGGCGCGTGTGTTTTGAAAGAGGGGCGTGAAATGGCCATCACGGTATACACCAAGCCGTCGTGCGTGCAGTGCACGGCGACGTATCGTGCGCTCGACAGCAAGGGCATCGAGTACAACGTGCTCGACCTGTCTGAAGACGAGACGGCGCTCGAAACGGTGAAGGAACTGGGGTACCTCCAGGCTCCCGTCGTGGTGACCGACGACGAGCACTGGTCGGGCTTTCGTCCCGACAAGATCTCGGCGCTCGCAAGCCGGCTGGCCTAGGCCGCCGCGCTTCAATACCCCGGGTAATGTACTCGGGGTACAGCGGTATATGAGGTAGATGATCATGACTGATCTGGTGTATTTCTCGAGCGTCTCGGGCAACACCAAACGCTTTATAGACAAACTGGGTCGCCCCGCAGCCCGGATCCCGCTCTACGCGCGCGAAGAACCGCTCGTGGTCACAGAGCCGTACGTGCTCCTCGTGCCCACATACGGCGGCGGCCCCGCCACAAGGGCCGTACCCAAGCAGGTCATCAAATTTCTCAACGATGAGAGAAACAGAGGACTGCTGCGCGGCGTGATGGCAGCCGGCAACATGAACTTCGGTTCAGGGTTTGCGATTGCCGGCGACATTATTGCGAGGAAGTGCCAAGTGCCCTTCCTCTATCGATTCGAAGTATTTGGAACCCCGGACGACGTTACGGCCGTTCGGAAAGGATTGGAAGAGTTTTGGAAGCATCAGTGATGGAGTCACACGAGTCCTCGAAGATCAGCGAGATGGATTACAACTCGCTGAACGCCATGCTGAACCTCTACGACGCAGACGGCAAGATCCAGTTTGAGAAGGATCGCGAGGCCGCGCGGCAGTACTTCCTGCAGCACGTCAACCAGAACATGGTGTTCTTCCACAACTTTGAAGAGCGCATGCGCTACCTGATCGACAACGACTACTACGAGAAGGCGCTGCTCGACCAGTACGCCCCCAAGTTCGTTGAGTCGCTCACCAACGAGGCTTACGCCATGAAGTTCCGCTTCCCGGCGTTCCTCGGCGCGTTCAAGTTCTTCACGTCGTACGCCCTCAAGACGTTCGACGGCAAGCGCTACCTCGAGCGCTTCGAAGACCGCGTAGTGATGGTCTCGCTCGGCCTCGCACAGGGCGACGAGGAGCTCGCGCGCGGTTTTGTGCGCGAGATGATCTCGGGCCGATTCCAGCCGGCCACCCCCACGTTCCTCAATCTCGGCAAGGCGCAGCGCGGCGAGCTCGTCTCGTGCTTCTTGCTGCGCGTCGAGGACAACATGGAGTCGATCTCACGCGGCATCAACTCGTCGCTGCAGCTGTCTAAGCGCGGCGGTGGCGTAGCGCTGTCGCTGTCGAACATTCGCGAGTCGGGTGCCCCGATCAAGAAGATCGAGAACCAGTCGTCTGGCATCATCCCTGTCATGAAGCTGCTCGAAGACAGCTTCAGCTACGCGAACCAGCTGGGCGCGCGTCAGGGCGCGGGGGCCGTGTACCTCTCGGCTCACCACCCCGACATTATGAAGTTCCTCGACACCAAGCGCGAGAACGCCGATGAAAAGATCCGGATCAAGACCCTCTCACTGGGCGTCGTGGTCCCCGACATCACGTTCGAACTCGCGAAGAAGAACGAAGACATGTACCTCTTCTCGCCGTACGACGTCGAGAAGGTGTACGGGGTGCCGTTTGGCGACCTGTCGGTGTCTGAGCACTACTACGACATGGTGGGCGATGCGCGCATCAAGAAGACCAAGATCAGCGCGCGCGTGTTCTTCCAGACCGTGGCCGAGCTGCAGTTCGAGTCGGGCTACCCCTACATCGTTTTCGAAGACACGGTCAACAAGGCGAACCCCATCAAGGGCCGCATTAACATGTCGAACCTGTGCTCAGAGATTCTGCAGGTCAACACCCCCACGACCTACAACGAAGACCTCAGCTACGACCAGATCGGCAAGGATATCTCTTGCAACCTGGGCTCGATGAACATCGCCATGGCGATGGACGGTGGCGACCTCGCTTCGACCGTTGACCTCGCGATCCGGTCGCTGACCGCGGTGAGCGACATGAGCTCGATCGCCTCGGTGCGATCGATTGAAGACGGCAATGCTCAGTCGCACGCGATTGGCCTTGGCCAGATGAACCTGCACGGTTACCTCGCTCGTGAGCGCGTGCACTACGGCTCAGAAGAGGGCATCGACTTCACGAACGTCTATTTCTACACGGTGCTGTTCCACGCGCTTCAGGCGTCGAACAAGATCGCGATTGAGCGTCAGCAGGTGTTTGGCGGCTTCGAGGACTCGAAGTACGCGTCGGGTGAGTTCTTCGACAAGTACACCGATGCCGAGTGGCTGCCCGAGACGCCTCGCGTCGCCGAGATCTTCGCAGCCGCCGGCATCGAGATCCCCACGCAGGATCAGTGGCGTGCGCTGAAGTCGAGCGTCATGGAGCACGGTATCTACAACCAGAACCTGCAGGCCGTGCCGCCCACCGGCTCGATTTCGTACATCAACAACTCGACGAGCTCGATCCACCCGATCGCCTCGAAGGTTGAGATTCGTAAGGAAGGGAAGCTTGGGCGCGTGTACTACCCGGCGCCGTTCATGACGAACGACAACCTCGAGTTCTACGAAGACGCCTACGAGATCGGCCCCGAGAAGATCATCGACACGTACGCGGCGGCAACGCAGCACGTCGACCAGGGTCTGTCGCTCACGCTGTTCTTCAAGGACACTGCGACGACCCGCGACATTAACCGCGCGCAGATCTACGCGTGGCGCAAGGGCATCAAGACGATCTACTACATCCGGATCCGTCAGCTCGCCCTCGAGGGCACTGACATGACCGAGTGCGTCAGCTGCATGCTCTAACATCGGCCAGGAGTGTTCCCTCACAGGAGCACTCCTTCTGATCTTCCAGGGCATTCCTGGCTATCCTGGGAGCGGTCATCCTGCGGGACCTGCTGCCCCGGTCATCCTGGCCGGGACCTGCTGCCCCGGTCATCCTGCGGGAGCGAAGCGAGTCGCAGGATCCAAACAACGAGAAATACAAAGCACGAGCCAAGAAGGAAACGATGAACCCGAAGCCGTTCAAGCTGGGCCACGCGGTACAGGCGATCAACTGGAACCGCATCGAGGACGAAAAGGACCTTGAGGTCTGGAACCGCCTCGTCAACAACTTCTGGTTGCCCGAGAAGGTGCCGCTGTCGAACGACGTGCAGTCGTGGGCGACGTTCACCGATGACGAGAAGCGCCTCACTGAGCGCGTCTTCACCGGCCTTACCCTGCTTGACACGATCCAGGGCACCGTCGGCGCGGTCTCGCTGATCCCCGATGCGATCACCCCGCACGAGGAAGCCGTGCTCACGAATATCGCGTTCATGGAGTCGGTGCACGCCAAGAGCTACTCGTCGATCTTCTCGACGCTCTGCTCGACACAAGAGATCGACGACGCGTTCCGCTGGTCGGTCGAGAACCAGTACCTTCAGAAGAAGGCACAGATCATCGTCGACTACTACGAAGGCGACGACCCGCTCAAGCGCAAGGTTGCTTCGACCCTGCTTGAGTCGTTCCTGTTCTACTCGGGCTTCTACCTGCCGATCTACTGGTCGTCGAAGGCGAAGCTCACGAACACGGCAGACCTGATTCGCCTCATCATTCGCGACGAGGCCGTGCATGGCTACTACATCGGCTACAAGTACCAGCAGAGCGTCGCCAATGAGACGCCCGAGCGTCAGGAAGAGCTCAAGGCGTACACGTTCGACCTCATGTACGAGCTCTACGAGAACGAGGTGCTCTACACGCAGGATCTCTATGATCCCGTAGGCCTCACCGAAGACGTCAAGAAGTTCTTGCACTACAACGCCAACAAGGCGCTCATGAACCTCGGTTACGAGCCGATGTTCCCCAAGGAGATGTGCGACGTCAACCCGGCGATCATGTCGTCGCTTTCGCCTAACGCAGACGAGAACCACGACTTCTTCTCGGGCAGCGGTTCGTCGTACGTCATTGGCAAGGCGGAAGCCACCGAAGACGAGGACTGGGACTTCTAACAAAGTCATCCTGCTAACTGGCAACGCTCGTCGTCCTGCGCGCAGTCAGTCTTGTCACGTCATCCTGCGCGAGCGTAGCGAGTCGCAGGATCCATTGTTGCGTAACAGCGCCCCTGATTTGCGAGTTTTCGCGAATCAGGGGCGTTTTTCATGCTCCCAGTCGAGAGGTCGAGGGGCGCGAGATGAACAGGAATATCCGCGCGATGCGGCATGGAGGGGGGGCGCGCACCTTCCCCGAAGTCTGAAACAGTGGCACGAGTCAGGCCAAACCGACATTGAGTCTAGGAAGATTCGATTTGTTCGAGCCAGTTGTTGACTTCTGTTACAGCCTCGGCCATCGGGAGTGGAAAGCGCGCAGAGTTGGCCGCCGAAGCGTACGCGGTTGCCCAGTGCGGGTAAGCGGTGAGTTTTGCGGGCCAAGGGCGTGGAGTGCCACCTGCGGTGATTGCTTCGCTTGCGCGTGCATCGAAGGTGTCGGTGATCGCGGCTCGGATCTCTTCGGGCGCAGGGTATCCGCTATCTTGGACGATGCTGCGAAGCAGAAGTAGATCGACGACATCGCGAGCTCGATCATTTACTGCGGCTGGTGGATTGTGAGGATCGGTAACTGCATGAACCTTTTGTGCGATTTGGTATCTCATGGACAGCCCAGCTAGATGATCTGGCGAGGGCAGCCCGAACCCAGCAAGCGAAGGCGCAGCAACCGGTTCTGAGTATTCGCCTGCATTGCCTTCGTCGGGGGAGATCTCGACCTGCATGCGACGCCACGTTTGCCCATTCAAAAGAGCGACAATATCAAAACGCCGCGGTTTGATGACCTTGTGGGGAACACGGATTATTTCGATCTCGTCCCGCCTCAATTGCAGAGGTCCAAACGGTTCTGCGAGGGTCTTGTCGAGGGCATCCAAGAAGTTGTCAATATCCCCTCTGATCAACCCATCGAGATCAGTTGTCGCACGTGAGAACTGCGGCAAACGATGCTGCAACAGTGTCCCACCCTTGAGTAAGAAATAGGGGCGTCCCTGAGTGTCCACTGCCTGCTGCAGTGCTGCAGCGACAACGGTTGAAGCCACGAGCCACCCGAGACGTCCGCCATCAGATTCGAGCCGCCGCTCCGCCTGTGCGATCCACGTATTGAGCACGCGAGCTGAATTAGGGGCTTTGTCTTTGGGGTGCAGCTGACCAATGGCTTCTGAGAGATTCATGCTTTCACCGCTTCATAATCACGGGCATCGAGTAGAGATTCAAGCTGCCTACCTGCAGTCGCGGAGAGCAGGCTTGTGCGGCCGCCTCGCTCAATGGCCTGTCGAATCAGATAGGTCGCTGTCCCCGTTCTAATGCAATCCTCAATTGTTGTCTGCAGGTCGGTAATCGGAATCCCTTCCCACCATGTCCGCTGTTTCGAGGCGAGGTCGCGACGGTGAATGACATATCGTTCTCCGCCCGAACGGCGTATTCGACGATTGCGCGTTACGGTGAGATGAATGCGCTCAGGATTTACGTCACTCACGGACCACGCAGCTAGAGCAGTCTCGTGCGAGAGGCAGGCCTCTGGTGCGCCGGTCCACAGCACCGCGAGTGCCAGGTTGTCATGAGGCGTTGCCGTCACCTGAGGAACGCGATACACGCCGTGCAGGATCCGCTCAACGCGCCCGCGAGCTGCGAGCTTAGGGAGCTCGGTCTTCGGGATGCCATCTTCGACTGCCTGAGCTGCAGTCACAAAGCCGTGCTGATCTAAAGCGATCTCACGCAGTCGCTCTAGATACGTCAACACCTCGGCCATGTCAGAAGTATACCAAAAAGGATTACTACTGGCAGTACTGCTTGCGCGGTGCGCTGCGAAGGATGCTTTGGTTCCGCCGACTGCAAGTGGTCACGCCGCACCGCAGCCTTCACCCGACCCATGTCGGACGTTGGCCGGGCACCGGCGGTTATTGAGGCCGGGTCTACAACTGTTCCTGATGGGGCGATGCAAGCCTCACCGACCTGCTGGCGACAACGGCTTCAGCGCAATGCCTATTTCACAGTGTGGTTCAATGCATATTGGAGATGCCTCCTCTACGGGCGCTCACTGCCCGTGTGTTCAACGCAGGAGCAAACGAAACAGGAGTCCTTTGTATGAGCATTATCGTCGGCGCGTACGCTGCATCACCGTCACTGACCGGGTGGCAACCGAAACTCGAAGCAGAGTACCTCGACAGTGTTCTGAGCCTCGATCATGTGCGTGGGCTCGAGCTTCCCTGGCCGGGGCGGTTGCACGCCCACGATGAGGCATGGCTGCTTGAACACCTTCCTGGTTCTGCGGACCTCGTTGTTTCGGCGATCGGCCACGCTGTGGGATCCCTCGCAGCTAACCCTAGTTTTGGGCTCGCGTCCGTCGACTCCGAAGGCCGTGAGCTTGCGTTGGTCGGTGCGAAGCGCTTGCGCGACGACGTGGAACGTCTCGTGCAGCGCTCAGGACGAGCGAGTGTTGTCTCCGTTGAGCTGCACAGCGCGCCCCTGGCGACTGACGGGAGTAGCGACGCGCTTGCCGATTCACTTGCCCAGATCTCGGCGTGGGATTGGAATGGTGCAGACCTGGTCATTGAACACTGCGACACCCTCATCGCGGGCCAACGCCCCGAAAAGGGCTATCTTTCGCTCGATGATGAGATTGCCGCACTCGAAACAGTTGGCGGCACGGTTGGCCTCGCCCTGAACTGGGGCCGATGCGCAATTGAATTGCGTGACGCCGACCTGGTCGCCGAACAGGTTGCACGGGCGCAGCAGAGCGGCCTCCTGCGCGGGTTCGTATTCTCAGGTGCGTCAGCAGTTCAGAACACCTACGGCCCTGCCTGGGAAGACAACCATCCCCCGTTTGCGTCCGCTAATCAAGGGGGAGCAGGCGAGTCCTCGTCCCTACTCACGCGTGAACGAGCACACGCTGCGCTCGCCGCAGCGGGAAGCCTTGACTGGGTTGCTGTCAAGATGGGTTTTCGGCCCATGAACGCATCGGTTGCAGAACGGGTCGACATGATTCGTCGCGCTGTCGAGATTGTTTGGGGCCTTGAAAGCGAGCTCAAACAGGTGTGATGCACGGGTGTGCCCCGACACTGGCATTGAAGCCAGGGCCGGGGCGCGCGCCCTACGGGCGAAGCAACCGCCCGGGCGGCTACTCAGCCGGCGGCATCAACACCGAGTCGACGAGGTAGACGACGGCATTGGCGGTCTGCACACCACCGCAGATCACGTTCGCGTCGTTGACCTTCAGGTTGTCGCCCGATCCGGTGACCTCGAGGGCCTGGCCTTCGACGGTCTCGTGGCCGCCCGCGATGTCGGCGGGCTCGATCTGGCCGGCCACCACGTGGTAGGTCAGAATCTTCGACAGCAGGCCATCGTCGGTCTTGAGCGCGTCGATGGTGGCCGCGTCAATCTTGCCGAACGCGTCGTCGACCGGCGCAAACACGGTGAATTCGCCGCCGTTCAGGGTGTCGACGAGATCAACCTTCGGGTTGAGCTGCCCGCTTACGGCCGCGACCAGCGTGGTGAGCATCGGGTTGTTCGATGCCGCGACCGCGACGGGGTCCTGCGACATGCCCTGGATCGAACCGTCGCCTGTGGGCACCGCCTCAGCGTAGGCTGCGCAGCCGGGGCCGACGAGGTTCGCGGCCGGGTCTGCCATGTTGCCCTCCGTCTCAGGCGTCTCCTTCGGCGTCTGCTCCTTGCTGGTGTCTTGCTGGGACTGCTTCGTGCCTTCATCGGCGGGTGCGTTCATCGAGCAACCGGTCAGCGCGACGGCGCCAGCAAACGTGAGTGCGAAAGCCGATCCGATCATCTTGCGGGTGGTAGTCATGATGTCCTCCTCGTTGTGGAACCACGGTCACCCGCGGCTTAACTCTCATTCGGAGCCCCCGCGAAACCGGATTGCACATTCCCAAAAAAACTTTTTGCTGCAATCCGATCGACCCGCGGCACCGAATACCTCGCAACTAAGGGAGGCACCATGGACACCGTGCTTATCGGCCTGCTGGGCGGGCTCATCACCGGCATCTCGCCGTGTATCTTGCCGGTGCTGCCGGTCATCTTTTTGACGGCGGGCGCCCAGTCGGCCAGGGTCGGTGAAACCCCCGAGGTGATCCCGGCGCCCCGCAGCCGCCCCTACTTCGTGATCGCGGGTCTCGTGCTGAGCTTCACGGCGGTCACGCTCGCGGGCTCGATCATTCTCGGCTTCTTCTCGCTGCCGCAGGCCGCGATCCGCTGGGCGGGCGTCGCCGTTCTTGTGTTGATCGGCGTCGGCATGCTGTTTCCCCGAGTCGAGCAGATTCTCGAGCGCCCGTTCCAGTGGCTGCCGCGGCGCAAGGTCAATGACGGCGGCAACGGCTTCGGCATGGGCCTCGCTCTCGGCGCCGTGTTTGTGCCGTGTGCGGGCCCGGTGCTCGCGGCGATCATCGTCGCCGGCTCCACCGGAACGATCGGCGCGGGCACGATCGCGCTCACCGTGTCGTTCGCGATCGGCGTCGCTCTGCCGCTGCTCGCCTTCGCGCTCGCTGGGCGCGGGCTGACCGAGCGCATCAGGGCGTTTCGTAAGCGCGAACGCGCGATCCGGATCACCGCGGCCGCAGCCCTCCTCGCGCTCGCGGCGGGCCTCGCGTTCAATCTTCCCCAGGCCATTCAGCGCCTCATTCCTGATTACACCGCAGGGCTCCAGCAGGAGCTTGCGGGGAGCGAGGGTGCCAGGCGCGCGCTCGACCTGGGCGGGCTCGTGACGGCCGAAAACCGTGAGCTTGATAAGTGCAGCAACGGGGCGGCCGAGCTCGAGAGTTGCGGCACCGCCCCCGATATTCGCGGCATTGAGGCCTGGCTCAACACGCCTGCAGGCGCCGCCGTCGATCTCGCGCAGCTGCGCGGTGAGGTCGTGCTCATCGATTTCTGGGCGTACTCGTGCATCAACTGCCAGCGGTCGATTCCGCACGTCGTGGCCTGGGATAGCGCGTACCGCGACGCCGGGCTGCGCGTGATCGGTGTGCATTCACCCGAGTACGCGTTCGAAAAAGACGCACAGAACGTGGCAGACGCCGCCCGCGGGTTCGGCATCGAGTACCCGGTCGCGCTCGACAACAATCTGTCCACGTGGACGGCCTACCGCAACAGGTACTGGCCAGCCCACTACCTGATCGACGCGCAGGGCACGGTGCGCCACATCTCGTTTGGTGAGGGCAACTACGACTCCACCGAGCGCATGATCAGGCAGCTGCTCAAAGACGCAGACCCGACGGTGAAACTCCCCGACACGACCGACACGAAAGACACCACCCCGCAGGTGGGCACGACGACGCCCGAGACGTTTCTCGGCTACGCGAAAGACGTGAACTTTGCGGGGCCCGGCGACTACGGTGCGGGGGTGAACGAGTTCACGCTGCCGCAAGAGCAGCCCCAAGACTCCTTCGCGCTCGACGGCTCCTGGCGGGTCGAGAGCCAGTACGCGACACCCGCAGGCCCCGCAGGCCCCGCCGACCCCGCGACGCCCGGTGACACCGCCGCCATTCGGCTGAACTACCGCGCCAGTGAGGTGCGCATGGTCGTGGCGGGCGAGGGCAGCCTGCGCGTCACGGACGCCGCCGGCGAGCGCACCGTCAAGGTCTCGGGCACACCGCGCTCGTACGCTCTCCTCGGCAAAGACTCGCCGCCCGCGGGCACGCTCGAGGTGCAGGTGCCCGTCGGGGTCGAAGTGTACTCATTCACATTCGGCTAAGAATCGCCCGGCAAAACACGCAGAAAGCGGGTGAGTACGGCATGCTGAAGGAGATGGTGATCGACGGTTGCGACATTCCCGAAGACGGGACGGCCGCTGACCCTGCCGACGCGGCCCTCGCCCGGGTCGCCACCGGCGACCAGCGGGCCTTCGCCGCCCTCTACGACATGCTGTCGGCGAGGGCGCTCGGCCTGATCCGGCGCGTGCTCATCGATCACGCCCAGAGCGAGGAAGTGCTGCAGGAGGTGTTTCTCGAGGTGTGGCAGCAAGCGCGTTCGTTTGATCCGGATCGGGGGAGTGCGCGCGCGTGGGTGCTCACCTTCGCGCACCGACGCGCGGTCGACCGGGTGCGATCGGCGCACGCCGCGGCGGGCCGCGATGAGCGGGCTGGGCTGCGTGAGCTGGGCACGCCGGGTCAGCCGATCGACGAACAGGTCGAGCTGCTCGTCGACGGGGCGCAGGCCACTGAGGCGTTGCACGCGCTGCCCGAAGCGCAGCGTGAACCGCTCGTGCTCGCTTACTTTGGGGGCTATTCGCAGAGCGAGATTGCAGTGTTGCTGGGTGTTCCGCTGGGCACAGTGAAGACGCGCATGCGCGACGGGCTGACACGCCTGCGCAAGACCCTGGAGGTGGTGTCATGAATCTAGGGGAGTTTAGACAGCTTTCGGCGGGCCACGCCCTGCACGCGCTCAGCGCAGCAGACGAGGCCGCGTTCACACGGGCGCTCACTGAGCACCCCGAGTGGCGGTATATCGTCGACGACGATCTCGAGACGACCGCCGCGCTCGGCGACGCGGTGCCAGGCGCCGAGCCGCCCGCGAGCCTGCGCGCCAGCCTGCTCGACCAGATCGCGCTACTGCCGCAGCAGGCGGAATCTGGTGCGGGTGCGGGTGCGGGTGCGGGTGCGGCCGCGGCCGTCGGGCCTGCGCTGCCCGAGCCCGCGACTGGTGGCCCGGAGCCCGCTGCGACTGAGCCAGGCGGCTCCGCCCCGATTCGGCATCGGCGCGTTCGCCGCCGCCGCAGAATGTGGGTGGCCGGTGCGTTCGCGCTCGCCGCATCGCTCGCGGTGTTCGCGGCGATCACCCTCGGCCCGCAGCTGCTGGGATCGGTGACGCACGAGGATCCGGCGGTGGTCGCGCTCGCCGAAGTGACCGGGGCGGGTGACGCGCAGCAGCAGACCGCCGAGGTTGCCGGCGGCGGCGAAGCGACCCTGCACTGGTCGCAGGGTCTCGACCGTGCCCTGCTTGTGACCGATGGGCTGCCGCAGCTGCCCAGCGGCGAAGACTTTGAGGTGTGGCTCGTGCGCGGTGAGACGCCGATTTCTGCGGGCGTGCTCGCAGACGGGAGCGAGCCTGCGCTTCTGAGTGACTTCGAGTCGGGCGACACGATCGCGGTGACCGTGGAGCAGGCGGGCGGCTCGCCCACGGGCGCCCCCACCACCGACCCGCTCGTCGCCATCACGACGGCCGCGCTGTAAGCTCCAGAAGACGCGGGCGTCGTGAAGTCTGAGCGGGCAGGTCGCTGTGCTTGGCCGTTCAAGCCTGGGGAATTAGGCTGCACCCATGTCCGATGATGTACTTGCATACCTTGCGCAGTTTCCAGATCAGACGCAGCAGCGCCTTCAAACGCTTCGAGGCCTCGTTCGTGAGCGCTGCCCCGCCGCAGCCGAGGGAATGAGCTACGGCCTCATCGGGTACAAGCTCAACGGCCACCCAGTCATCTACTTTGGCGGGTTCAAACAGCACATCGGGCTCTACGCAACCCCGGCTGGCCAAGCGGCGTTTGCAGAAGAGTTCGCGCCCTACGTGCAGGGCAAAGGTTCGGTGCAGTTGCCGCTCACAGAACCACTGCCTATCGACCTCATTACGCGCGTGATCTCGCACAGGGTTGAGTCGGTCTCTGACGAGCTTCCCCAGATCGGGCGGCCCGCTCGAGCTGCGCTCGAGTCGATCGGCGTCGCCCGGCTGAGCCAATTAGGCACCCATTCTGAACAGGAGCTGCTCGCGCTGCACGGGGTTGGACCGAAGGCTCTCCGGATCCTGCGTGAGAGCGGGGCGCGCTTTCGTGAAGGTCCTGTCGAGGCGCAGCTGAAATGAAACCTCCGCTGCTACGCTGAACAGTGGGTGTAATGACGGCATGTGAGGAGATGGAGCGACGTGGAGACTGAATCATCTCGCTCTTCGGAGGAGGCACACGCTGTCTGGGCGTGCGTGGAAGACGGGTTTTACGTCGCCACACAGTCGATGAGGTTCTTAGGATTTGTCGATCGCATAGAGAGCGACATTTTTCAGGTGTGCAACGCTCAGTCAGAACAGGTGGGCTTGTTCAGTTCGCTCGAGGCGGCCCAGGCGTGCCTCATAGAGCATGCACAACGTGACGGATTGTTGGCATTACGTGGGGAGGAGCTGAGTTGAACCGAAACGATACTGTAACCAGCGGGCAGCTCTTTGCCCTCATGTATTCGAGCGATGCAGTGAGCGGGGTTGACGAGGCAACGCTCGACGACATCTTGCACACCGCCCGGCGAAAGAACACGATTCGCGGCATCACCGGAATCCTCTTATTTCGCCAGGGGAAATTCTTTCAGTACATTGAAGGGCCAGAGCGCAGTATCAAAGACCTATATCGTGAGATATGCGCGGACTCTCGCCACACGAACCTACGGGTGCTCCTCGAAACGCCCGTTCACGAACGCCGATTTTCTGAGTGGACGATGGGACACGAAGCCCTGCGTCAGTCGGCCGGTGCAACACCCGCGGGCTACCGCAGCACATTTGCAGATCTCGAGGACACGGAGCGGCCTGAAAACGTACTGCGTGCGGTCATCGAACTGACGCACTGGTACAGGGCGCGCGCAGCCCGTGCATTGCGCGCGTCTGTCGAAGTTTAGGCGAGCACTTTGTCTGAGCGGCAAGGAGCCGAGCAAGAAGTCATTGCGCTTACGAATATGCGTGAGAGCCAAACCCTGCTGCGGGCTCAGCGCGCTACCACTCAGGCTGGGTTCACTGCTGAGCGTATTCCGCAACGATTCTTCGCTCGGCGACCGATCCTAATCGATGATGGTGACGAACACCTTGAGCACCGTCGGCAGCTCGTGCGGTTCTTCAGCCCGCGAACGCTGGAGATGAAACATCGAGCGTTCATTGAGCGTACCGCGCAGGAGTATGTTGCGGGCGTGCAGCAGCAGGGCGGCTGCGCACTCGATGAGCTCGCGCTGCACTTCTCGGTGCGGGTGGCGTCAGAGATCGTGGGGCTCACTCAGAGCAGCGTTCCCGCTTTAGCACAACGACTTGAAGCGTTTTTTCGACAGCCCGAAGTCGATCACACCCGGGGCGATCACGGACGCACACGCAAAGACTGGATACGGGCCGCACGTAACGCCCTCACACCCCTTTTCACCTTCTATATGAAAGATGTACGACCCGCGATTCGGGCACACCGACGTGTGCCGCAAGACGATGTGATCGGTCACCTTCTTGAGCAGGGTTACCGCCCCCGCGAGATTCTCATGGAGTGTCTGACGTATGGCACCGCGGGAATGGTCACAACGCGCGAGTTTATGAGCATGACGATGCTGTATCTTTTGCGCGAAGAGTCCCTGCGTGCGCAGTATCTCAAGGGTGACTATCGAGAGCGCATCGCCATTCTGAGCGAAATTATTCGCCTCGAACCGCCCGTCGCGCACATTTACCGGCGTGTGCAGGCTTCAACGACCGAGTGCCCGCACTCCGAGGGGGCGCTCGTTGACGTCAACGTGCGGCAGGCAAATCGTGACCCGCAGGTGTTTGAGCCGAACCCTGAAGCTGCCTGCCCGGCCAGGCAGCTCGCGGCGTCTGAACGCACCGGGCTGAGCTTCGGCGATGGGCCCCATCGCTGCCCAGGCTCCCACCTCGCTCTGCTCGAAACTGACGCTCTCGTGAGGTCACTATTGACCGCGGGAGCGACGCTCGAGCGAGAGCCGGATCATGAATTCGACACGCTCGTGCAAGGCTACAAACTGCGCGGCTTCACCCTGCGGTTCGAGAGCCCGGCACGCGAGCTATAAGCTTTCGTGCAGCGCTGGGCCACCAGTGCCGGCCTTTCAAGGGCGCGCTCCACAGATCGTGCCCTTTCACCCCCCAAGCCTCTAGCAGATTGTTCGCGGCTATCCAGCCTGTCGTGGCGGCACGTTCCATGAGTGCGATGGGCAGGTCGCATCTCACCCAGTCGCCTGCGAGCATGAGCCCCGGTAACGGGGTCGCCACTTCTGGGCGATCCTGCCAAGACTCAGTGCCGATCAATGCACAATCGCGTTCGATGAGCAGTTCTTCAGCGACGACGCCAAGCGCCGCGGTTTCTGGATATACGCGAGCAAGTTCTGCGCGCAGCTCGTTCACCAGCGCTTGTTCTTGCGCCGTGTCTCCCCGAAAGTCACCCGGAAGTGCATAAGCGTGAAGCTCTACGACGCTACCGTTATTGGCCGCGGCCCAAGCGCGAGCCCCTTCTTCGAACCGTTCGAGCACACTCACGTTATCGAGGGGTCCGAAGCGAGCTGTACCCAGGAAAGGCGGACGATCTTGACTGACTGGGCCGTCAAGCCACAGTCGCAGTACTGCAAAGGGTGGTGCGACCTGGGTAGCTTCTACCCGTTGCTTCCATAAGTGCGCCTTCTCGCTGTGGGCCTCGAGCTGTGACGCGGTCACGATCTCTCTCGTTGCCTGCGGGCCCGCTGCAAGAACTACTGCGTCTGCCTCATAGCGGGAGCCACCTGTAAGGGTTACGCACCAGTTTTTCTGCTCGGGGCAGTGCTCGATGTGTGCGACTGACCCGCGCACTCGCTGCAAACCCTGGCGTTCGAGCGCCGCACTGAGCGGCTTCCATATCGCGGTGTTGAAATCATCGCGTGGCACGTCGAACAGCAAACCCTCAGCAGAACCCAGAAAGTAGCTATGAAACATCGCTACAAGCTCACCAGCAGAAAACTCGCGCGGATCGGCAAAGAAGCTGCGAGCAAACACCTCGAGCGCGAGGTGGCGTGCCCTGTCCGGAAAGCGCAACTTGTCGAGAAAGTCTGAAGCGCTGACGTGATCAAGGTCGGCGTAGGTCTTAGGAAAATCGACGTCGAGAAGTGACAGAGCGGTATCGATATCGACCTTGGTGAGATCTCGAGCCGTGAACGTGGGGCTTTTGAGCACAAAGGAAATGAAATTCCAGGGTGGTGTGCGAGGGATGCGCGTAAACGAATCGCGGTCACCGTTGGCGCTAACCACTGGATAATCTGCCACAGGTCTCAGGATCTCTGAAAGGTCGTCGGCCCGGCTGAGTAGTTTGCGAAGGTTGTAGTACTGACGAAAGAACGCATGAAACCCGCGGCTCATACTGACGTCACCCGCTGGCGTACTGACGTTCCAAGCCCGAACGCGGCCGCCAAGGTTTTCTTCGGGTTCGATGAGTTCGACGGAGACGCCACGCTCGATGAGACCGCTCGCTGCGGCCAGGCCTGCGATGCCGCCGCCGATGACGACTACACGCCGGGGCCGATCCGGCTGCGAAGCTCCTTGTGAACCGGGAAAGTGCACTGCCCGACGATCCCGGTGGAATTTGGACGTCGGCACGTTAAACACCCTTTCGCTTTGTTAATGCCGGGGCATCGGTAGCTCGCGCCTCGCGAGCGCCCCGCCCTGCCGATTTCCAAATCAAGATCGTCAGTGTGAGCATGGCGAACCCAAAACCAAAATCCTCGATGGGAATGTTCCAAGGGAAGCGGATGCCGAGCATCGTGTCTGGATTGTAGATCACGATTGGATTTGAAAGCTTCGTCAACCAGCCGTCGACAGGTACCTGGAACGAGAACATGATCAACAGAGAAATCCAGTACTGTGCAGTCCGAAAGATTCCGGTGCGCAACCACAGCACCTCCAAGAGCACCACGGCTACCATCGTGACCATCGTGGCCAGGGTGTACTCAAGCATTTTCATTCTCCTGATGTGAACGGGTGCGGCGGTGCACGACCTTTTTGAAGTATGTGAGGACTCTCCCCACAGCTTCATACGTGAGCAGCCCGCACAGTGGTATCGCCACAAAAAAGATGAGTTCTTCGAGCGGCAGGGCAAACGGAAGCATCAGACCGGTGGTGAAGCGTTCGCTGTAGCTCCAGAGCCCTGCGTTGATCGCGATGATGTCCCAAATGGAGAACACCAGCACCGTGACGAGAACGGCTTGCAAGAGCCGCAGCGGCCGACGATACACGCGCGCACCCAGAACTATCTCGAGGGGTACTGTCAACAGGAGGCAGGCCAACATGAGGGCTACGTATTGCATTGAATCAGGAATGAAGAACATGCCGTTTCGTTTCTTTTCTAAGTGACCTGGGCATTTGTGCTGCTGCGGATTGTTCGCTGGCTATCGGTCCGTGACGGTCGCGCCCCGGCGCCAAGCGTGCGCGAGCCTGCGAATCTTGGTCTTGCGCCACAGCCAAAGGGGCCAGAGTGCCAATGACAATGGGTATGCGAATATGCCAGCGACCGTAAGCTCGTCGTGCCACACCGCAGTCGAATTGCCCGCTGGCCAGACCGACAGTTCGTGGTTCCAGCCGCGCGTGAGCGCCAGCGGCCCACTTAGCGGACGGCCATAATCGCGCATCGTGCGAGAACCTGGAGGGAGCTGGTCGCGTGTGATGTCTTCGATGAGGATGCGTTGTCGCCCAACTGGAAGCCTGCCAAATGCGAGGAGTCGCACATCTGCGGGTGTTCCCGGGGCGAACGCGGCTGAGAACGAGTGTTCTGTGGGCTGCATTTGTAGCAGCGGGCGGTAGAGGGTGGCAGCTACCGAGGAAGAGTGCATGGCGTTCCACGCTGCGTCAGCGGTGCAATCGATGCTGAATGCCACCCGAATGCGGATCGGTTTCATTTCAGCCCTCGCTGTGCTGAGCGCTTAAGTTTGACCCTTGGCGCGGGCGCGGGAGGTGAGAAACCGCCTGCGCGAGGAACTGTCGGGCCCGCTGTCTTGTCGCCACGAATGTGCTTGAGGACGAGCTCTGCGCTGATCAAACACATGGGAACACCGACCCCTGGGGCCGTGGTTGCGCCGGAATAGTAAAGCCCCTTGACTCGCTTCGATGCATTTTGGGCCCGAAACATCGCGCTCTGACTCAAAATGTGGGACGGGCCGAGCATGCCCCCGCTCCACGAAGAATAGTCCTGTACAAAATCGGCGGGACCAATGGTACGGCGCACTACGATTCGATCGTGCAGGTCAGAGATGCCTGCCCAGTGAGCGATCTGATCGATAGCGCGATCTGCGGCCTGCTCGACTGCTGAGCTGCCGAGACCCTCGTTACCTCCTGATCCAATCGACGCGTCTGCTGGGACGGGGACTAACACAAACAGATTTTCTGCATCTGCTGGCGCAACGCTCGGGTCCGTCGCGCTCGGCTTGCATACATACACAGACGCAGGGTCTGGAATGCGGGCCTGTGGGCCAAAGATTGCATCGAAGTTCGCGTCCCAATCGTCGGTAAAAAAGAGCGAATGATGGCCCAATTGGGGCAGCTTGCCCGATACGCCTAAGAGCACAAGAACGGCTCCCGGCCCGCTCTGGCGTTTGTGCCACCAGCTTTCTGGAAAGCTCTGGGCGGCTTTCGGTAATAGTGCGGTCTCGGTGTGGTGCAAGTCTGCTGCTGAGACCACGGTGTTGGCATGCTCGATGTGCTCTGTGCCGTCTTGGTCCCGCCATCTCACCCCGCTCGCACTAAAGTCCCCACCGGAGGCTTGTCGAGTCAGGATCTCGGTAACTTCGGCCCCTGTGACGATCTCGACGCCGTTGTCGAGAGCGAGCTGTTCGATCGTTCCGACTAGCCGCCAAAAACCTCCCATTGGATACTGCACGCCGTCGTCGAGATCGAGTGCGCTCATGAGGTGGTACATGGAAGGCGCACGACGAGGGTCGGTGCCGAGGAATACAGCAGGATATCCCAGCACTTGACGCAGTACTGGATCGCTGAAGCGTGGTTCGATGAAGCGCTTGAGCGATCGGAGCAGGAGCGGGATCAGGCGAGGCACTGCTCGCAGCACTTCGGGTGTGAGTAACGAACGGAAGCTGGTGAACGTGTTGTATAGGAAGTAGCGCTCAGCCATGTCGGTTGTGCGCGAAGCGGATTCTACATACTTACGCAGACGCCCCGAGCTTCCGGGCTCAACTTCCTCGAAAATATTGGTGACATGATCGAGGCCGAACGGGATGGTCAGCTGCTTCACCTGCCTATCTTCCTGTGGCATTGAGAAAACGCTATATCCGGGGTCAAGGGTGCGAAGATCGAGCTGCTCTGCGCTCGAGGTTCCGAGGAGCTCAAAGAAGTGCTCAAACACCCGGGGCATGAGGTACCACGACGGCCCGGTGTCGAACCTGAACCCCTGGTCTTGGAACGTGCCGGCGCGACCGCCGACGCGGTCGTGGCGCTCCAGCAAACGTACGCGATGGCCCTCGCGCGCGAGTAAAGCGGCGGTAGCCAAACCCGCAACGCCGCCACCTATAACGATCGTGCGAGTCATACTCTACTCAGCTTTCGCCTGGGGTAAATGGACTGGACAATAAGTAACGCTTTCGCGGGATTCGAAACTCTGACACGTTGTGTGAGTAGCTGATCCACGGGCGTCGCAGCAATTTTGTTCGTCAGCCGCAAAAACAAACGACGTGCGCAGTCCACTGCTACCCGCGCATCGCTTGGGAGCAGCGGCAGGACTGCATTGGCTTCTGCGAGTTGTGCCCGGATCGTTGCGATCCACTCCTGTTTGAGGGCTTCAGTGAAGGGGGCATCTCCGCAGAGATAGTTCCGCTGCAGACGGTCAGTGTCATCGGCGAGGTCGCGCAAGAAATTTACGTTCTGGAAGGCCGCTCCGAGGCTGCGGGCCCCATGCTCAAGTCTCGACATGTCGCTCGCGGACCGCGCCTGACCCTGCACGAAAACACGTAAGCACATGAGCCCCACTACCTCGGCTGACCCGTAGACGTAGGCTGCGTGTGCTGCGGCATCAAATCGGTTCATCTGCGAAGTAAGTGCAAAGTTCGCGGGCAAGGACGAAGTTGTTGCCGGCAAATCCATGCGCATGGACTTAAAAAATGGGCGGATCAGCGCGCAGTCAATGCCCGAAAGGCGAGCTGTGTTGGCGAAGGACTGTACGACGGGGTTGCTGCTGTATCCGGTCGATACGGCAGTCTCTGTTTCCTGCTCGAGTGCGTTTAAGCGGTGTGCTTGAGTGGCAGGGGAGAGTGCCGCGGCGGCTGCCACACCATCGACTAGCTCGTCGGCGATCCTCACCAGTCCATAAATGTTTCGAACGTGCTGGCGGTGGCGGGCACCCAATAGGTTGGTGGCGGCACCAAAGGATGTGGAGTAGCTGCGAATTATCTGATCCGTCGCGCGTTCTGAAGCACGACTGTACTTCTCAAACGGTGCGAGATTGTCTCTTCGGGTTGTCATGTTGTGCGCCCGTCAAGTGAGTCGATGAGATCGAGTAAGAAAAGGCACACTGGGGCTGGCAGCGCTCCGGGGCTCTGAGTCAACGAGGCGATGGCGGTGCTGATGCGTTCGCTCACCATCGCCTCCATGAAGCCCTTGGCCCCGCACTCCACGAGCAAATGCTGAATTTGAACCCCGGACTCGTAACGGAAATCCTCAGCTCCGATCAATTCTGCGAGCGCTGGCCAGACTGACGTGTTTCGTGCAAACGCGATTAGTGCTGTTTCTTTGCCTTCTCGAAAGTCAGAAAACTGATCCTTGCCGTGCGCGAGGCTCATGCTGAAAGCAGAGAGCAGATCGTCCTGCAGCTGGAAGGCGAGGCCCAAATGGCGGCCGATCTCGCCCAACTGCTGTTGGGTTCGGTCGTCAGTCCCCGCCATAATCGCGGCGACACGAAGGGGCAGCTCGAAAGTGTAGGTCGCTGTTTTCATGCGCGTCATCTCGAGAACAGCGGCCAAGCTCGGGGCTAGGCAGCGGTCAGCGAGTCCAACATCGTAGTATTCGCCCGCGACAGTCTCAGTCACTGTGGCATCGAGCACATCGAGTAATGCGATGCGCTGCGCCTCGGGCAGATGGACTCTTGCAAAGATTTGGTGGGCGATGGTCAGCATAAGATCGCCGATGAGCAAACCGCTGCTGCGGGCCCAGTGCAGACGCTGAGCTTGTGAGGAGTCCGGGTATGGTGTGCCGAGTGTTCCGTTTGCGAGATGACCGATCAGGTTCGGTTGTCCTCTGCGCAGCAGGTCTTCGTCGATGAGGTCGTCGTGCAGGAGAAACGCGTAGTGAAGGATCTCAAGCGCTGCAGCAACGGTGAGCGCGGCATCCCGGTGCGCCGTTGATTCAGGGTGATGATCGGTGAATGCATCAAATGCGCCCATGACGAGGCGCGGGCGTAGGAGTTTGCCGCCCCCTACGCACCTGATCGCGAGCTGCCAAAGTTCGTCATATGCGGCTCCCAGACCTCTTGCCTGTGCGCCGCGCTCGGAGAGTATGCGTGTTAGCTCTGACGAGATTTCGTGCACCAGGGCCTGAGTCATCTCGCCACGAAACTGTGTGTCAAGCATCGATGCTGCCCTTTCCCCAAAGCCCCCGGGCATGCAGCTGCGGAAGCTGCTCACGCAGCCAGGGGCTGAATGCAAACGGCGTCAGTGGGAGCGCTGTGGCGAGTGCTTCGGGACGGACCCAGGCCCACTCGCTCACCTCGCTGCTGCACGGTCTGAGTGACCCCTCAATTCGGGCGGAGAATACGGGGCACACCTCGTTCTCCACGATCCCTGAGGCGTCCACTGCCCGGTAAGAGAATTTCGGTAGCTCACACCGGATATCTTTGACTGTGGTGCCCAGCTCTTGGGCTGCACGTCTCTTGATGGCGTCTTCGAATTTCTCCTCGGGCGCCGGGTGTCCGCAGAAGCTGTTCGTCCAGACCCCCGGCCAGGTCTGCTTCGAAATGGCCCGGCGAGTCATCAGCAGTTCACCCTGATCGTTGAATAGATAGCAAGAAAATGCCAAATGGAGTGGAGTCGCAGTTGTGTGTACGTCGCTCTTCGCTCGTTCGCCTATCGGGCTGCCGTCCTTGTCGAGCAGCACGACGCGTTCTGCTAGTGGCATTGATCCTCCAAGCGTTGTTGAGACGGCTGCGCGCCTTCAATATTTCATTGACTTTAGGCTATAGTAAACCAAAGGAAAGTAAATGATGCACTTCCAACTGACTGTTTCGGGGGCTCGAGCATGAACACGTTCGGTGCAGATGCGAATGATTCACACAGTGAACAAGGCGTTGACCGCCTCGTGCATGCGTCGGCAGAGAACGAGGAACTCGAAGTTCCCGGCATGTCGCAGGAGCAGGTAGAAGAAGTTCTCCAAGTAGTGAACGGGCTCGCGCATCTGCGCAATGCAGAGCGCACTCTGACTGAATCAGCGCGCGTCGCGCTCGGCGTGTCTGCACAAGATATGCGGGCGCTGCAGTTTGTTGTTTCTGAGCAGCAGGGGGACCGCATCGTCTCACCTAGCATGCTGGCCGATTACCTACGGGTTTCGGCGGCCTCGATTACGAAGCTGCTCAATAAACTCGAGCGGGCAGAGCACCTGTCTCGATCGCTCCATCCACACGACCGCAGAGGCATTCAGATTGAAGTGTCGCCCGCCACCCGCGCGCTCGTACAGAGATCGGTGGGCCGCCAGCAGGCGAGGCGGTTCAACGCTGCTGCGCAGCTCTCGAGCGCAGAGAGACTAGTGGTCGCCCGATTCCTTGACGAGGTTACTCGGGGCATAGTCGGCGATCGGGCAGCCTGGAACGCAGTAAAACCTCCAACAACGGATTAGTTCAGCCTGTCGAGTCGAAGCTAAGGGGTGTCAGTATGGAACGAATGAAGCCGCAGCCAACTTCTGGAGTTGCAGAAGAGGCTGACCTCAGCTTTCCGACAGGTCAAGAACGAGCATTGCGTGCGAATTCCCTCGGTGGGGTTGCGCCGCTCGTGCTCGTGTTTGGAGCAACTGGCTACGTCGGCGGCAGGCTCGTACCCAGGCTACTTGCGGCGGGTTACCGAGTGCGAGTGCTGACACGAGACCGTGACCGTGCTGCTGGGATGCCCTGGGCGTCGCAAGTCGAGATCAGGGTTGGAGATGCAGCTGATTCTGCCGCAGTGCGCCAGGCCTTGCGCGGCGTAGACACGCTCTACTTTCTTGTCCATTCCATGACTGCGGGCAAGGAGTTCGCACACGCAGATCGGATGATTGCTCGTAATGTCATCGGCGAAGCTGCGAGCGCTCACGTGCAACGGGCGATCTACCTGGGCGGATTGCACCCGCGAGACGGTGAACTCTCAGAGCACCTCGCTTCACGTGTCGAGGTTGGTGACATCTTTCTTTGCTCGGGTGTCTCCACAATCGTGCTGCAAGCCGGTGTAATCATCGGCTCAGGGTCGGCTTCTTTCGAGATGGTGCGCCACCTTACAGAGGTGCTGCCGTACATGCCTGCGCCACGATGGGTGCGCAACTTTATCCAACCCATTGCGATCCGTGACGTGCTCTACTATTTGCTTGCTGCGGCTCGAATACCAGATGACTTGAACAGAACGTTAGACATTGGTGGGCCCGACGTGCTGCGGTACGGCCAAATGATGAACGGGTACGCACTCGAAGCCGGGCTCCCACAGCGGCACATCGCCTCGTTGCCTGTCCTCACACCGCGGCTCGCCTCTCACTGGGTGGGGCTTGTAACGCCGGTGCCACGCCAGATTGCCCGCCCGCTCGTCGAGTCATTGCAGCACGACTGTGTGATGCTCGAACACGATGTCGACCAGTGGATCGAGCGACCAGAGCCTGGCCTCACCCCGTACCGACGAGCAGTGAAGTTTGCGCTCGGCCGTATCGAAGGGGATTCCGTCGAGACGAGCTGGGTCGACGCCCGGGTGCCGAGAGCATCGAGCGAGCCGTTACCGAGTGACCTGTTGCCGAGTGACCCGGGCTGGTCAGGCCGAACGGTTTTCACCGACGAGCGTACCCAGCACTCACGCGCGGCTGCAGAGGATGTGTGGTCTGTGATTTCACAAATCGGGGGCGCACAGGGGTGGCACTCACCTCAGCTGCTCTGGTCGCTGCGGGGTGTCATCGATCGGCTTCAGGGCGGGGTCGGGCTCAAACGGGGTCGGCGCTCACGCGTAAATCTCAGGGCGGGTGACGCCGTCGATGTGTGGCGAGTTGAGCAAGTGATCCCTAACAAGCTACTCAGGCTCAGAGCCGAAATGCGAGTGCCCGGTCAGGCCTGGCTTGAGTTCGGCGTTGAAGCCGAAAAAGACGAGACGAGGTACTGGCAACGCGCAACCTTCATCCCCCAGGGTCTTGCGGGCAGGCTCTACTGGTTCAGCATGCTGCCATTCCACGGTCTCATATTTCGTACTATGAGCCGCAGCATCGTTGCACAAGCCGAGAAACTTACCGCTGATGAAAGAGACGCGAGCGCGAGCGGCTGAAGCCAACGCTCCAAGAGCCCCAAAGCGCGGTAGGCCTTGTGCAGTGATCCGGATCCCTGGGAGTATTGGGAGGCACCAGGCCTCACGCTGCAGGCTGGGGACACAGGGGTCCCCGTAGTGGGCGACCCCCGTCGTATTTCACGCGGAAAGGTGCATTACATGACACACACGTCCCAGGGAATCGTCGACGCCCTCGACTTCGACATCGTGTTTCGGCGCGGGGCCGAGGCGGGCCCCAAGCTGACACTCACCGTGCCGACCGACGTGACAGGCGCGCAGGCGAACATCGGCGCGCTCACCCTGAAGAACCAGGTGCGCGACGCCCGCGCGCATCTCAAATCGGCCGGCGTGAGCGAAGCTGACGCCGCGAGCATGCTCGCGCCGGTTGCCGAGATCGCAGCCGACACGTCGTACTGGCGGCTGCAGAGCCGCGGGCTCATCATCTTCGTAGCCGAGGGGTTCTGCCACGCGGTGCGCATTCCGATCGCGGTGCACGAGAGCCTCACCGTCGCAGACAGTTTCAACATGCTGCCGCTCGCCCCGGTGCTCGCGAGCGACCGCAAGACCTACATTCTCGCGCTCGCGAAGGGCGCGGTGCGCCTGTTCGACGCGACCCGCAACACGGTCGAGGAGCTGCCGCTCGAGAACATTCCGGCGTCGTTCGACGAGGTTGTTGAAGAGCTGCCCGAGCGCACGATCGACGTGCGGTCGGCGGGCCCGGGCGCCAATGCCCCCTACTCGAACGGGCACACCGGCGACCTGC
Source organism: Leucobacter faecis (assembly GCF_054456635.2). Lineage (NCBI taxonomy): Bacteria > Bacillati > Actinomycetota > Actinomycetes > Micrococcales > Microbacteriaceae > Leucobacter > Leucobacter faecis. The sequence continues at coordinate 31,283 of NZ_JBTJEP020000007.1, read as the reverse complement.
AGCAGCTGCTCATCGAGAAGTACATTCACGCGGTCGGCAAGGCTGTCGGGGCGCGGCTGGGCACGGCGCGTTCGCAGCCGCTCGTGCTCGCTGCCGTCGCCGAATACCTGCCGCTGTTCAAGCAGGCCTGCGACTACCCCGCGATCTTTGGCGAGGCGATCGCGGGCAACCCCGAGCACGCACTGCCCGACGACCTGCGCTCGGCCGCCTGGCATCTGCTGCGCGACAACGACCGCGCGCACGAGGCTGAAGAGCAGGATCGCGCCCGCTCCCTCGCCCACAACGGCAAGGGCGCGTTCGACCTCGTCGAGATCGCGCAGGCGGCGGGTGAAGGCCGAGTCGACACGCTCTACCTGCCGCGTGACGATGCGCGCATCGCTGACCCCGAACTGCGTGCGCACGCGAACCGCGCGCTCATCGCGACGCTCGCTTCGTCGGGCACGCTGCGCACGCTCAGCGAGCCAGACGGCGACGGGCTCGCGACGTTTAGGTACTAGCGGGCTAGGCCTGCTGGGCTAGGCGCGGGGCCGGATCGGGCAGGATCCGGCCCCCGTCCGGTGGTTACAATCCTTGGCGTCTCAACGTTGCTGGCTCGGGTTCATCCCCTGAGCAGAGTGACGACGCAGGGTGCGACGCCAGAAAAATAGCATCACCATCGCGCCGAGAAGAAGCGCACCCACCCCGAAGGGCGCAAGCTGCACCCATACTGGTGGTGTCGAGATTACTGATATGGGCAGGCGTGTCTCGCGGTAGCTGCCGTCCTCGTTCGTGCCCGAGGCGACGAGATCGTGGCGGCCGAGCTCCATTTCCCATGGGACGCGCACCTGGCCTTCGATGCGTCCCTGTTCGTCGGCAGTGAGCCCGCCCAACAGCGTTGGATTGGAGTGAAGCGAGATGATCACCGGGGTAAAGGGCGCGTACCCTTCGCCAGACACGTTCACAGGTGCGCCGTTCATGAAGAGGCCAGTAGCGCTCGGCTTGAAACCCGATGCTGCGCTGTCGAGGCTTACCTGTGGAGCTGGGGGCACAAAAAGTCGTTGTGAATTCGCGACGATCCCCGACTTTTCTCGTCTTCTCTGTTCGTCCAGTTGTTGCTTCGCTTCATCGGGGGAGAAAGTTTTCACGGTCCGAGACCAGTTGATGATTGCCCCGCTTGTCGCGCGGTATCCGGCGACATTAGGGTGCATCGATTCTGGTGAAGGCTTTTTGCCCAAAAGCTCTACACCATTGATATAACTTTCTTGTCCAGCGCAGAGGGAATGATTCGGCAACATAGCGTCAGCGGTATCGCTGACAAAGTACACTTCGTACCCGTTGTTGCGAGCGTCGGCTACAGCTGCTTTAAGTGCAGCATTCAAGTGCGCCGCGAGCTGGTTCGCCACCTTCACCTCGCCCGGACCCAAGACGTGCCAAACCGTGGCTTCATGAAACCTAACCGTTCCGCAGGCGCCAAGGCGGGAGGCATGGGTCAGGTTTGGGTAGGCGACCACCACTACGGGCGCTGTCGCACCACCGCGCTGCGTCATGCGTTCGGGAGTGTTAATCCTCTTCCATGTCTCCTGGTACACAGGCGAGAGCTTCTCACGCAGCGCCTTAGCATTCGAAAACCATCCGGAAATTTGTTCGGCGTTCTTGTCGCAGTTACCTATCACGCATTGGGTGATGATGTCTGAAAATTTGAAATCGTTGCCACCGATGCTCATGATCACGCCAGCGGGGGCCTTCTTCAATCGGTCGAGCTGCGTGAGTTGTGGAGGTGCTTTGTGTTTGTGGCTTGGGTTCGTAAGATCTTCGCTCACAGCCCCCGAGCAGGCCAAATTCACAATCTGATCTGGCCTGAAGTCGGGCACTAAATATGTGGCTGTGCTGCGATGGCAGTCTTGCGAGACGTCCTTTGGGGGATTCGTATAGTTGTAAGCCCCTTCGCCCGACGAATAGGAATCACCCAAAATCACGAGGGGGTGCCCGTCCTCGACCGGAGTGCGCAGAAAATCGCCAAGGTACGATCCTAATTTACCCTTGTCGCCGCTCGAAGCTGCGAAACCTACTATGCCCTGCGCTGAAACTCGATCGGCGTTTGTCGCCCACGCGTGCACAGTGAACTTGCGTCCCTGCGGGTTCTTTCCGGGGCTGCCTTCGAGATGTTGCAAGTCTAGTGAAGTTTCAGTGTCACCGACGATCCAGGATTTCGTTATTGATGATGCGCCACGAATATTGCCAAGCCTGAGGAGGGTGTTTAGGTTTACGGGAGTCCCGGCTTCGAGATCGAGCGAGAGTCGAGTATCGCTCGCACTAATGGGAGTGACATTTGTAACTGTTGCGGTGATTCGTGCGGGGATACCCGCGAAACTAAGAGTTTCAGCGACTTCGATGTGTAACTTCGCGCGCGTCATATCGCGGATCTCGTTATTCAGTTCATCACTGTCGTCAACATCGACATACTTTCCACCGGTCACCGATGCGATGCAGTCGAGTTCTTCGCGCCCTGCCTCTGAAACGCGAAAGCCAACAGCATGCACTGTCACGTCAAACCCGTCTTCTATGATCTGTTCGGTCACTGCGCAGGGGGGCTCACCGCAGTTGCTTTCGCCGTCAGACACGAGCACGAGTGTTGCCTGAGTCGTGCCGGTTGATTTCAGCTGGTCAACGGTGGCCTGTAAAGCTGGCCCCGTGGGAGTGCCACCTTCTGCAATGAGTGAGTCAACTTGCCTGATAGTGCCTGCAAGGTCGGTGATTTTTGCTGGCGTGATCTCGAAAGAGCCTGCTGAGCAGTCGCTCGTGCCCCCGGGGTACTGCCACAATCCAAAAGGTTGAGCGGCCGGAAGGCTACGGATTGCGTTACTAACGGCCTTCTTCGCACCCGTGAGTTTGATGAGGCCCGTGCCATCTTCTTCGTTCATCGACCCCGAGAGGTCGAGCACCATGATGAGGGGAGACTCGCCCGCTGAATCTGGCTGCTCTGCCACAAGCTCCGCCTGTTGTGATTTCGGTGTAGTGGGGTGTGCCACTGGCGAGGAGAAGACGCCAAGAACGAGGGAGATAAGGGTCAGGAGCGTGATGATCTTGTGGATCATTGTGACTGCACCAGCCTTGCAATTGCATCGTCAGAGCCATAGACGATAGCGTCAGCAAACGCTACCTCGGCGTCGCTGATGGAAGTAGGCCCCACGCGAAGGGCAAGCTGGATCGCATCGGTCACGTCTAGGTCGATGTCGGTGGATGAGCCATAACCCGCAACTCCCTTTTGGGCTATCTGTCCATCGACAAGCACTTCATAGGGGATCTTCGCCCCGGGGACGCTGTCGTCTGAAATCCCTACCGTCGCCGTAAACCGATCGGCGGTCTTCGAGAACGTCCAGGTAGTCGTCGAAGTTTCGTCCACTTCGCCATAGCAAAGGAGGGCGGTCGTGTATGACTTGCCGTTGACCGAGATGTTTGAATTGTTGTCACATCGTCCTGTGAGAGGGCGAAGCTCTGTGAGGGGCAGAGTGGAGCCATCCGTGGCGACCACGAGCCGCGCTTCTTGACCCAGGGGTTTGCCGATTGCTGGCTCGGTATCGATGACGGTGCCGGCTGTAACACCGTGCGCATAGCGCAGCTCAAGCGACACACTCGCGCCAAAACCTGAGAGGATCTCTGTAGCTTCCGGTTGCGTTTTACCCGAAAGCTTCGGCATTGTGACGGGCACAGCGATGCCAAGTCTGACGCTCGTAAGGTTAGACGAGCCAAACGCGGGCTCTTGCTCGGCAACAATGCCAGTGGCAACTACTGAGGGAGCGTCATAAAGGGTGATCGCATCCACTGGAATCCCAGAGTCGGCGAGAACCTGCTGTGCGGTTGCCTCAGTGAGCCCTCGCACGTCGGGCATCTGGAGCATCGAGATGTCGGTGAGACCCTCTGTGTCCGCACTCGTGCTGTCTGACGCCGTGGCCTTGCTGGTCTCATGTGATGCGACGACCAGCGAACTAGCGGCCCACCAGCCACCTGCCGCTGCCGCAAGCAGAAGCGCTGCGACAGTGGAGCAGACCATACCAACGAGCCATCGACGTGGATGGGTGACTCGAATGGACTTCCGTGGCGCCGAGGGCTGAGCTGGCATTGGCTCTTGAACTTGCGGAGGGTAAAGCTGTGGAGGAGGCAGCTGCGTTGGCATCGGCTGCTGCATGTGCTGTGGTGGGGGCTGGAGATAACCAGGCCCCGTTCCTGGCTCAGACATTCGCGCTCCATTGCGTTTTCAAATATCAACTGAGTTCTGAGAGTAGCAGTGACCGGGGGAAATAGGGTATCTGTGTCGTTGCTGTGGTCTCCTTGAACGCTCTCAAGCAGTGGTGCAGCCAGCCGTGCCGCAGTTAATCGTCAAAGGCGGCATCCATGCAGCGCATCGCGGCGAGCACCTTCGGCACGCCGATGTAAGGCAGCAGGTGTACGAAGCACTCAGCCACCTCTTGTTTGCTCATACCGGCCACATCGACAGCGGTTTTGATGTGGCCAGTGAGCTGCGGTTCGGTGCCGCCCATTGCGGCCAGCGCCGCCATGTTGAGCACCTGCCGGTCGCGCAGGGCAAGCCCCTCACGCTGATAGGTACCCCCAAAGACCGCGCCCACGACCCAGTCAGATGCGCCGGGCGCGTACTTGTCGAGCTGCTGCTTCCACGCTGCCGCGCCCTCGGGCGACTGGGTCGCTTCAACGAACTCGTTGCCTTTGCCCATGCTCAACGTCACGCTCATCACCTCATGTCTTTCGCCAACCGTGGTTGCCTCGACGCTATCACTCGGCAGCGTCTAGCCCGTCTGAGACTTACTCACGAGTGGGCGGGCTATCCGTCCGCTCGACGAGTAGGTTCAGCCCCGCATCGGGGTGGTACGTCCAGGTTGCTAGGAAGTCGCCCCACGCTTGCTCACGAGTGCCGTCGAGGGAACGGGTGCGGCCGATCTTCACGTCGAGACTCTCAGGAGCGCCCTGCGACTCGAGAAAGCACCAGACAGTGTCATAGCTTGCGCCGGTGATCTTGGTTACGCGAGCAAACTCGATGCCCTCGCCGCCGTCGAGACGCTCATACTCTCCTTCGCCAGCGCCGCACTCCTGAGCCGCGAGTTGAAACGCCTCATTGCGCTCGGTCACGGCGTCTTCGAGACTCTGTTCTTGAGCTGCGCGTTGCTGCAGCACGAACGCAACTCCGGCGCCTGCCGTGCCGAGCAGCATTACCGCGCATGCGCCAGCGATGAGCGCGATCTTGGTCCCTGAGGTTTTGCCTGTCGTGGCTTTGCCGACAGCGGCTTCGCCGGCCGCCAGGCCAGAAGGCACCGACGAGAGTTCGGGGGATTCAGTGTTCGTCATGGGGTGTTTCTTTCTGTGCACGCGTCGTCGGCTGGCTCACCATGTGTGCTCCCGCGTCGGGGAGTCCTAATGCCGTTGCGATCATGAAGTTCCCCGCCATCAGGTGCTTAACGGGTACACCATTGATCGTGAAATCATCTTGGGCGCAAGAACTGCCCGTGCCGCCCGTGCCGGCCGAAGGGGTGTCGTCGTCAGAGCGAGGAATATCTGAGGTGTTCATGGGTGCTTGAGCCTCCGGTAGATATATGGGCGTGACGTTGGGGTGGTTAGCGAGGTGAGCAACAGGCGGGCTTCGTCTGTGCGACGAAGCCCGCCTGTAGCACCGCTACTGCACCGCGACGAATACCTTGTCGCCGAGCAGCTCGGGCTGTACGGCGATCGTGCCACCTGCAACCTCGGCTGCGGGCACGGTGAACACGAAGTTGCCGGTGCTGCTCGCGCCCGGGTACAGGGTGCCGATCACGTCGAACGGCTCGGGCGCGACGACCATCGAGTCGTAACTCTTGAGCGTGTTGCCGCCGCTCGTCACAAACTCGGTGGTGAGAAACGGCGTCGTGCCGGTTTCGTCGGTGCCGTTGTAGGTGGCGGTGATGTTGACGAGCACGTAGACGCTGCCTTCGGGGGCAGGCTCATTGAACTGGTTTGCGTCGGCGATCGCCTGCGATGCGTCGAGGTTCACGCTGTTGACGGTGGCGCTCCAGTCACCCTGCTCGATCAGGCTACCGAGGGCGGCGGGGTTGGCGCGGGTGCCCACCTCGGCGCCCGCCGCTTCGTCGGTGTCGCTTGCAGCGTCGGTCGACGCTTCGTCGCCCGACTCCTGTGGCGCTGAGACGGAGGTTTCACTCCCAGAGAGAGCGTCATCGATGCCCGCGGCGAGCGTGCCAAAGAACACGACGAACCCAACGATGGTGCCCACGATGGAGAGGATCAGGGCTGAGAGGCCGAGGCCCTTGCCCTTACCCTTCATGAAGAGGGAGACGATCGAGAGAATAAACGCGACGGGCAAGAGCACCCATCCGACGATGAGCGCGCCGGGCATGCAGGCGAAGATGAACCCGACGATCGCGGTGATGAGCGCGACGAGGCCAATGGTGTTGCGAGGCTTCTTAGCCGGTGCCGCAGCCGGTCCCGCAGCCGGTGCGGTCGCTGCCCCGGTCGCCGCCCCGGTCGGAGGGGTAGCTGCCGCGGGCTGAGGCGTGGTCGCCACAGGGGGAGTGTTTTCAGGAAGAGACATCGGGGCTCCTAGCATTGATGATGGCTGGTGGGTGATGAATCGACAATAGAGCTGGCACGAACCATGTTGTCCCGAGACCGTCGATAAGCCCCCTTATCAATACTTCGCAAGCAAATAAGCGAGCAATCACAGTACGATCAACACATGACCACGACAGACCGCACCGGGCAATTCATCTCGCCCTCGCAGATCGCGCAGCTTGCGCGGGTGCAGCGTCCCGTCGTTTCGGCCTGGCGATCACGCTTCGCGCAAAGCTCCACACCTTTTCCTTCGCCCCAGGCCCACGAAAAGGGCACCGATCTGTTTGACGCGCACGACGTGGCAGCGTGGCTCGTGGACACGGGGCACGGCAACAACCCCGACGCGGTTGCAGACGCCGCGGCCTTCACCGACCCGGTCGCGCAGGCCGGCCAGCACGAGGCCCTCGTCGAGGCGCTCATCGCCCTGCGGGTGCGGGTGGGCGAACCCCTCACAGGCCGTGACCTCGACACGCTCGCGGTCACCCACGATCGGTCAGACCGAGCGCTCGCCGCAGAGATCACGACCAGACCAAAGGGCACTGACTGGGCCGCGTACCTCGACGCGCTCGTCGACGCCGCCTACTCGCCCGAGGGTGCGTGGAAGCGGCGAGTAGCTGCGGCCCGGCATCGGTCGAACGACGGCCCCGCGGGCGCACTCGACGCTGACGCGCTGCACCTGCTGCGTCTGCTCGTCACGCAGGCGATGCCGCCCGCCATGCTCGATCTGGCTTGCGCGGGCGCCCCGCTCGCAGATGCTGCGACGTTTCGTGACCTCGTCGACGGGCCAGGCGAAGACACCGAGCGGTGTATTGCGCTGCCCACAGACGGCAGCGCCAGGCATGCGGCCAGGTACCTCCTCGTGCATGGCCACGAACCAGCAGACACACCGACACCGGCGTCCCTGGTCTTCGCGCGGCTGCCCGGCCTGGCACCCCAGGCAGAGCTTGCGGCGCTCGAGGAGCTCGTGATCGAGCTCGACGAGTGGCAGACGGCGCTCGTGCTCGGCCCAGACACCCTGCTCGTCGACGAGCTCGCGGGCCCCGGCGAGGCGTCGCGCGACGCGCTCCTGCGTACGGGCCGGGTGCGTGCGATCGCGCGGCTGCCAGCGGGCTGGGTGCCCGCGGCGCCCCGCCACAGTCTCGCACTGTGGCTGGTGGGCGGGTCGCAGCGCGCGGGCGGCATCGCCGAGCGCATCTCGGCAATCGGCGACCTGCGCGGCACGCGCCTCACCCACGCCGGCATGCGCGACCTCGCAACTGACCTGTCGAGCATGCTTGGCAGCATCACGCAGGTGCGCGGGCACGCGTTTCGCTACCTGCGGGTGGTGCGCACGTCCCGGCTGCTCGCTGAGGGCGGTTCGCTCGTCGCGCACGGTGCGCTGGCGGCCCCGCTGATCTCGGCGCAGCCGGCTCCCACCGAGCTCGCCGCGGCCGTCGATGCGGCGCTGGCTACCCTCCGCGTGAGCCCGGCGCCTGCCGCGCCTGTCACCCCCGTGACCGCGACGCCCGGCACACAGACGCTCGCGGTGACGGCGCAGCAGGCGCTCGATGCAAAGGCGCTGCGGCTGCTCGGCGGCGCGCGCCTCGACCCCAGCGATATTGCGGGTGCAGGCACGCATGATCCGGATCAAACCGGGCGGGCTGCCGGGTACCGCGTGATCGGTGCGGCCGAGGTGCGTGGCGGGGGGAGCGAGCGTGCGATCGACCCGTTGCGGCTCGCGGCGGCGTACCCGCGCGCGATGCTCACCGAGCCGGGCGACGTCGTGTTTACGGCGGGCAGCCACCCGGCCGCGCTTGTGGACCGCGAAGGAACGTCGGTCGTGGAGTATCCGGCGCGCGTGCTGCGTGCCACGCCAGATGGCGGCCTGCACCCCGACGTGCTCGCGGCCGACGTGGCCGCGCAGCAGCCGGGCAGCCCGTGGCGCGGGTGGCAGCTGCGCCGAGTGCACGCCAAAACCGCGCCCGCGCTGTCTGAGGTGCTTGCTACCCTGAGGGCCGAGCACCGGGCGCTCGAAGCACGCGCCGCCCGCATCGAGCGGGCCGAACGGCTACTCATCGATGCCGCCGCTGCGGGCGTGCAGCTCGCGCCACAAGAACCAACCGCGACGTTACCTACTTCTCACTCACCCGCCGATGAAGGGACCACCCATGCCGCCTCGTAAGAAGACCGCGGGGGCGCCAGCCGCGCCCTCGACCATGAAGGAGCTCAAAGACACGCTGTGGAAGGCGGCCGATAAGCTGCGCGGGTCGATGGACGCGTCGCAGTATAAAGACGTCATCTTGGGGCTCGTGTTCTTGAAGTACGCGTCAGACGCGTTCGACGAGCGGCGCGAGCAGATTCGGGCAGAGCTTGTCGCAGACGGCTACGAAGCAGACCAGATCGCCGACATCATCGATGAGCCCGAGGAGTACACCGGCAACGGTGCGTTCTGGGTCGACGCGCGTGCCAGGTGGCAGTACCTCGCCGAGCACGCGAAGGGGCTCGCCGGGGTCGACGGCCAGCCCGACAAGCAGATCGGGCAGCTCATCGACGAGGCGATGGAAACGATGATGGCCGCGAACGGGCAGCTCGAGGGCACGCTGCCGCGCATCTTCAACCGTGACAACCTCGACCAGCGCCGGCTCGGCGAGCTCGTCGACCTGTTCAACTCGGCGAAGTTTGCGGGCCAGGGGCAGGGGGCTGAGAGCGGGCGGCGTGCGCGCGACCTGCTGGGTGAGGTGTACGAGTACTTCCTTGAGAAGTTCGCGGCGGCCGAGGGTAAGCGCGGCGGCGAGTTCTATACGCCCGCGGGCGTGGTGCGGGTGCTCGTTGAGCTGCTGCAGCCGGCGAGCGGCCGCGTGTATGACCCGGCGTGCGGCTCGGGCGGCATGTTTGTGCAGGCCGAGAAGTTCATTGACGCGCACCACGGTGAGGGCGCCGATATCTCGGTGTACGGGCAAGAGCTCAACGAACGCACCTGGCGCATGGCGAAAATGAACCTCGCGATTCACGGGCTCTCGGGTAACCTCGGGTCGCGTTGGGGTGACACGTTCGCGCGCGACCTGCACCCCGATGTGCAGTTCGACTACATCATGGCCAACCCGCCGTTCAATATTAAGGACTGGGCGCGCAGCGAAGACGACGCCAGGTGGCGGTTTGGTGTGCCGCCCGCGGGCAACGCGAACTACGCGTGGATTCAGCACATCATCTCGAAGCTTGCGCCTAACGGCACGGCGGGCGTGGTGATGGCGAACGGTTCGATGTCGTCGAACTCGGGCGGTGAAGGTGCGATTCGCGCGCAGCTCGTCGAAGCCGATCTGGTGTCGTGCATGGTCGCGCTGCCCACGCAGCTGTTTCGCTCGACCGGTATTCCGGTGTGCGTCTGGTTCTTCGCGAAGAACAAGGCCGCTGGCGGTGCTGGTGCCGGCTCTGCAGCTGGTGCCGGTGCTGTTGGTGCCGTGTCCTCTCCCACCGTCGACCGCACGGGCGAGGTGCTGTTCATCGACGCCCGCGAGCTCGGCCACATGGTCGACCGTGCCGAGCGTGCACTGAGCGATGAAGACATCGCGAAGATAGCGGGCACGTTCCACGCGTGGCGGGGCATCGAGTCTGAGGCGGCGGCTGCGGCCTGCCCCGAGGGGTACGCCGATGTGGCGGGCTTCGCGAAGTCGGCGACGCTCGCCGAGATCAAGGCGGCCGACTACGCGCTCACACCCGGCCGGTATGTCGGGGCTCCCGAGCCCGAGGACGACGGCGAGCCGATCGCCGAGAAGCTCGATCGCCTGCAGACGGAGCTCTTCGCGCACTTCGCAGAGTCGGAGCGCCTGGCCGCAGTCGTGCGCGAGCAGCTGGGGCGTGTCGATGTCTGAGTGGCGGGAGGTAACGCTTGGTGAGGTAGCGCCGTTGAAGTATGGCAAATCGCTTCCTGAGCCTCAACGAGAACCCGGAATAGTGCCGGTTTATAGTTCCGCAGGGATTACTGGGGCACACTGTTCGGCACTTGTCGAAGGTGATGCAGTCATCATAGGGCGAAAAGGAAACGTAGGGAGCGTGTACTTTGCGCGCAAATCGAGCTTCCCTATTGATACTGCGTTTTACACGCAAGGATCGTTCGACACCAACCTTCATTTTCTTTATTACCTGCTTACCGCTTCGGGGCTCGACAGGCTAAGCCGAGATAGTGCAGTTCCTGGGCTGCGTCGCGAAGAATATGAGCGTGTGAAAGCACTCCTGCCATCGCTTGCGGAGCAGCGCGCGATCGCGGAGGTGCTGGGCGCACTCGACGACAAGATCGCGGCAAACACCCGCCTCGCCGCCACCGCCGACGCGTTCTTGCGCAGTCAAATTGATGCCCAGTGGCTGAAAGGAACTGACCGGTCTGCGACACTGTCTGATTTTGTCGAATTGAATCCCAAAGAGAAGCTGGCGAAAGGGTCGTCTGAGACCTCGTATATCGACATGAAACGATTGCCAGAAGTCGGATGGTCGATTGAGGGGCAAGACAAGCGGCCCGCCAAGGGCGGGGCGCGGTTTGCGAACGGGGACACGTTGCTCGCCCGAATTACGCCATGCCTTCAGAATAGGAAGACTGGTTTCGTTGACACGTTGAACGACGGAGAGATTGCGGTCGGTTCGACCGAGTTCATCGTATTGCGTAGCCGCGCAAGTATTGCGGCACCAATTTCTTTCCTGCTGGCCACAGAGTCGCGGTTCCGAGAGTTCGCAATTCAAAGAATGATCGGAACTTCGGGCCGACAGCGGGTTGCCGCCAGCGCACTCGAAGGGTTCGCGATGCCCGCACCCGACATGTCGTGGCTAAAGGAATTCGGTGAACAGGCAACCTCTATGTTTGCGTTAGTTCGTTCAACTGCAGCAGAGAACCGCACGCTCGCCGAGACGCGGGACGCGCTGCTGCCGAAGCTCATGAGCGGGCAGCTGCGTGTGCGCGACGCCGAGCGCATCGCAGAGGCCGCGGGAGCCTGATCCGGAACGATCATGTTCACCTGCGCCTATGCTTTCGACCCGCGCCTATGCTTTTGTCCCTGATAGAGGCGACGATTCCATAGGCTTCAGTCGAAAACATAGGCGCAGGTCGCCACAGCACGTGTAAAGCGCCTTTACACATCAACAAAACGTGTAAAAAATCGGGCCGATTTTTTACACGTTTTCTGAACGTGGCAAAAGGGTTGCTATGTCCTCGTGTGCTCGGGCGCCGAGTTGATAACGGACCACCCATCTATTATCAAAAACCGCGAGTTTTGATAATGAACTGTGATTTGATTATCAAAACACGAATTGGTGAGGTGGCACGATGATGCAGCAAGGTGAAGGGGATGTTCCCTCGTGGCCTGCGCTTGACCACGAGAAACAGGTATGGGAAGGCGGGCAGTTTGCCGCCGTCGGCCCCGCGGCTACGCAACTTGCTCAGCGAGGCGCGACCTATTTCTCTGCGGTACCGCCGTTCATCGCGCACCGTGTGCCTCGCGTCACACCAGAGGTTGACAATCTTGCCCGAGAAGCGGAACAAGAACTCGCCCGCTTCGACGCAGAATGCGGCTACAGGCTGGCTGCGTTTGGCCCGATCCTGCTGCGTTCTGAGGCTGCGTCGTCGTCTCAGATCGAGAACCTCACTGCCTCTGCCCGACAGATCTTTACGGCAGAACTCGGCGGGCGTGGTGCCCGCAACGCGGCTGAGATTGTGGCGAATACGAGAGCGATGATGGCTGCGCTAGAGCTCAGCGACTCGATTGATGTCGAAGCTATACGGCAGATGCACCGAGTACTGATGTACGATCAACCGCGCCATACGCCAGGGGAGTACCGTGGCGAGGCGGTGTGGATCGGGTCAAGCGCGTATAGCCCAATCGGAGCAACCTACGTGGCGCCCGCTGAGAACCGGGTGCCAGAACTCATGCAAGACCTCGCAGCGTTCTGTGGCCGCAGTGACTTGCCGGGCCTCGTGCACATGTCGATTGCGCACGCACAGTTTGAGACGATCCACCCGTTTAGCGACGGTAATGGTCGCACTGGTCGCGCGCTAGCGCAAGCGATGCTGCGCCACAGTGGCATCACTCGAACTGTTGCGGTGCCCGTGTCAGCAGGACTTCTCACCGATGTGCAGGGGTATCACAGCGCGCTCGCCGCCTACCGCGAAGGTGATGTCGGGCCTATCGTGCAGCAGTTCGCCGCAGCGTCACTCTTGGCGGTGCCTAACGGCCGTATGTTGCTCGAAGAACTCGATGCAGTCGCGTTGCAGTGGCGAGAAGCTACACGAGCCAGGCAGGGGAGTGCGAAACAGAAGATCCTCGACTATGCCCTGGAGCGGCCAGCGTTCACCGCAGAGATGGTCGCACGGGCGCTCAGTATCGCTCCGTCAAACGTCTATCGCTATCTCAAGAACCTTCGTGACGAGGGCGTGCTTGCCTACAAGGTTGAACACAAGGGGCCAGCGGTGTGGAGAGCACCAGCGGTGCTCGAAACGATCGACGCGTTTGCTGCGAGAGCTGGGCGCCGCACGCTCAAAAAGGAGCCCAGCACAGACTCGGCCCGCAATGACTGACTTGTCGTGGGGTGGGTCGGGAACGCAGGCTGTGGCCTCAGCGGCTCCCTCGACGTGCAGGGTGGCTGGCGAGGTGAGGCGTGGAATGTACTGGCTTACTTGTAGACGGTGTAACGCACCGGCCACGCGTGGTCACTCACTGAATGTTTTCAAGCAGTGAAAGGTCGGGGTCGCCTTCGGCTCCAAAATCGCGGCGAAGGCCACTCAGCTCGCGAGTGGGCATTTCGCCAGTGGCAACCTGGCGCGAAATCTCGCTGGCGAGGTACGCATCTTCGATGTCTTCGAGGTGCTGTTCGATTGCTTCGCGTGCGTAGAAGGCTTTGCTGCGGTGTGTGCGTTTAGCGAGCAGATCAAGACGCTCACCGAGGGCTTCGGGGAGACGGATCGTGACTACATGACTAGACATGTAATCAAGATTACAGTTTGCCAGGGAAGCGAGCCAGAAGCCGACACCTTCGGTCGCTATCCGGTACCCGAGTGGATAACTGCCTCCTCGATCACTATCAAAAACCGAGATATTTGATAATCGATCGCCCGAGGGCGCCGCCGAGCTGGTGGTTGAGGCAGCGGATTCAGTGACTCCGTCGTTGCGGGGGATAAATGTAGGTGATTCCGCGATTCGGCAGCGCTCCGGCGTCAGCCCCGGTGCCGGAGCTTGACAGCCCAAAGTGTGCAGGGTGCAAACTCGTTGGTAATGCGTGAGTCCGGGGCCGGCGAAACACCCAAGGAAGAGTGTTAAGTTATGAGTGAACACATTAGGAGGTTGTGGTCAAGCTGCGACACGGTGTTCGCAATGAACCGGAGGTCGGGGAAGAGCGATGCGTTTGATTTCATTCAAGCCTTACAGCTGCGGTTTCGCGTGCGGTACGAGCGATACTTGGAGTACTTGCGTGATGGCATTCCAATCAAGTCTCCCGAGAATTTTCGCCGGCTCAGCTCAGCGGGTGAAGACCCAACGGTCTATGAGATCAAAGTCGACAAATATCGGCTGTACGTCGTGCGGTATCAAGCCTGCTGGTATGTGACGCACGGTCGTGTAAAGCCAAAAGACAGCCAGGTTCCACGGGAGGTTCGCAAGGCGCTCGACATCTTTTGGGAATGGAATGGGGACGAGTTATGAGTACAGATATTTTTAGGGGCGGCGATCCGAAGCATGACCTTGTCTACGCTGAGGAGGCCGCCAAGATTGATGCGGCTGAGCGCATTGCAGCCGCCCTGGAGCGTAGTGGTGTGAGCCGCGCTGAACTTGCACGCAGGCTTGGTGTCAGTCGAGCAGAGATCACCCGCAGGCTGAAGGGTGAGCACAACATTGGCGTGGGCACGCTCGCCGCAACACTTCACGTTCTTGGCGAGACGTTGTCTCTGAATCGACATGTAGGTGTCACGGGTGTGGCGGACGGCAGCTCACTCTGGAGGCTGCCTGGCGCTACTGCGCCACGCCGCACATCAACTAATGGTGTCTGGGCCCGAGCGGAGGGTGAGCCACGTGCTTGAGAAAGGCGGAATGGGCTACGTTGCAGGGCCTCGAGTGCTCACCGTGGAAGTCGACGGGCAAGGTGTGTATGGGCCTCATGTCGCCTGGAGCGTTGGATATGCGCCAGAATGTGACGAATTTGGGAGCAGGTTCTTGCTCGGTCATCTGCATGTTGCTGGGGAGCGTGGATCGGTCACCGTTGACGTTGGCGCGCAACTCGTTGAAGGGTGGGATGGCGTAGCTCAATCCGTCGATGGTGTGCGTGAGTTTGAGGTGGGTCTGGAACGGGCTCGGGACTTTGGAACGATATATGTGACGGCGCGAATGGCGGCTTTGGGGGCGCTGGGGCTTGTGGAATCTCGCACCGAGGTGCCTGCTATAAGTCCAGAGGTCAGGCTTTCTGCTCTCGTGCGTGTAGAAAGACTGAGTTGATAGCGGCCTCCTCGATGATTATCAAAAACCGCGACTTTTGATAATCAATAGCAGCCACGCAACCAGTCAATATGGCCGGGCCATTTCGATTGATTCAGCGGTCCCGGGGTTAAATTAGGTCGGAGGCGGTGTCGCTCACTGTGCGAGTTCCTGGTGAAGATGCGATTCACTGCGCTTGCGAAGTGATGGATGCACATCGCCTTACCAACACTTATCGGAATAAGTGTTGGTAAAATGGTGCGGTGGCAACAGATATTGCGAGGGCACTGATTCCAATTCATGCGGTCTCGTTTGAGGAGTTCGAATGGAAGCCGCGCGTGCCCGAAATCTACACTCGCGCGGAACTTGAGCGGCAGACTGGAACCTACCGGGCTTCTGTTGCTGCCCCAATCGCGGAATGGGTGCCTGCCTTTCCTGCCGAGGCGCTGGCTGATGTCGAAGATGCAACACGCCAATTGGTCGAATTTGACCTGCACGCGCAGCGCACCCTCGCAAGCGACAACCCTGCCCTCGGCCCGATGTCCGCAATTCTGTTGCGTACGGAGGCTGCTTCGAGCTCACAGATCGAACAGTTGACGACCTCGGCGAAGCAGCTTGCGCTCGCTGAGATCGATGAGGGCGATAGGGCGAACGCGCGGGAAGTCATCGGCAACGTGCATGCGATGGAAGCCGCACTGGGTTTAGCTGGCGACGTGAACGAGGAATCCATTCTCGCCATGCATAAAGCTCTGATGCTGCACCAGCGTGGGTTCGATCCCGTGCTCGCAGGGTGCTTCAGGGCCGAGCAGGTGTGGATCGGGCCGGGGGAGGCCGGGCCATTGACCGCAGACTTTGTGGCACCTCACCACACCCGCGTGTCCGCTGCCATTGCCGACCTCATTCGGTTTGTGCGGCGGCAAGATCTGCCAGTGTTGGCGCAAGTGGCGGTGGCTCATGCGCAGTTCGAGACGATCCACCCGTTCCCCGATGGCAACGGTCGCACAGGAAGAGCTCTTGCCCAGTCAATCTTGCGCAACAAAGGCCTCGTGAAATCGACCGCAGTACCGATCTCAGCAGGACTGCTTGTCGACATTGACCGTTATTTCGCCGCTCTGGGTAGTTTTCGCCAGGGAGATGCGGCTCAGATCATTCATGAGTTTGCGCGCGCCGGTCGGGTCGCGGCCGTCACTGGCCGCGACCTCGTGAATGATCTCGCGGCTCAGCTCGACGACTCGAAGGCCAAACTGGCGGGCATTCGCTCCGATGCAGCCGCATGGCGGATCCTGCCGACGCTGATCAGCCAGCCCGCGGTGAACACGAAGCACCTGATTCGGGCTCTTGGGCTGGGAGAGATGGCGGCGCTGCGCGCCCTCGACGCAATGGTTGCAAGGGGAGTGCTCGTTGAAACGACAGGGAAGTCACGAGGGCGAGTGTGGCAGCACCGCGGCATCTTGGGCGTGCTCGATGACTATGCGGCGCGGATTCGGCGCATGTCGGCGACGTAGCACTCTCGGTCGCCATGCTTAACGCAGGTCTTGTGCCCAGGTATCGAGGGACCGGGCGTCACATTCGCTAGGGTGAATGAAGGTGTGAAGATCACCGACGAGCACCTGCCGCACCAACGTAGAACGGACGACACCGCATGATGCGCACGAGCGAGGCCGACTGGGAGAACCGGGTGCTCGACCAGCTGGCAGAGCCGCTCGGTTGGCGGGTCGCGGTCGGGTCAGACATTGCGCCGGGCACCGGCGAGCGCGAGTCGTGGGGCGAGCTGCTCATCAAGCCGCGGCTCGTCGAAGCACTGCGCAGGCTCAACCCCGGCGTGCCCGCCGAATACCTGCTGCAGGCCGCGAGCGAGATCGCGACACCGTCGTCGCAAGACGCGATCACCGAGAACCACCGGGTGCACGAGTGGCTCGTCAAGGGCTACCAGCTCAGCTATCTCGACGCAGACGGTGTCGAACAAAACCCCACGCTGCAGCTGCTCAGCCCAGACCCGGCTCGCAACGACTGGCTTGCTGTCAACCAGGTGACGCTGCGCGAAACCCGCCCCGGTCACGGCGAGGCCCACCGCCGCTTCGACGTTGTGCTCTACGTCAACGGCATGCCGCTCAGCGTCATCGAACTCAAAAGCGCAGGCTCCACCGCGACCGTCGCGCACGCCCACGCGCAGCTCGAAACCTACCTCGAAGAGTTTCCACTCGCATTTCGGTTCTGCGTGTTCACGCTCGCAAGCGACGGGCTCTCGGCCCGCTACGGCACCCCATTCACACCGCTCAACCACTTCTCGCCCTGGAACGTCGACGGCGACGGCCACAAACTCGCGCAGCCGCGCATCGACCGTGTCGCAGGACTTGACACCGTCGTCGACGTGCAGCCCATCGACGACGCCGTCTACGGTCTCTACGATCACGCCCGCATGCTGCAGCTCACGCGGCACTTCACCGCGTTCGACGAGGGTGACCAGGGCCTCAGCAAGCGCATCGCCAAACCGCACCAATTCTTTGCCGTCGAAAAAGCGGTCGCCGCGACGGTGCACGCCGTCGACTCCGACGGCAAGGCGGGCGTCGTGTGGCACACGCAGGGTTCGGGCAAGTCGATGGAGATGGAGCTGTACGCGGGCCTCGTCTCGCGCCACCCAAAACTCAAGAACCCCACCCTCGTCGTGGTCACCGACCGCACCGAGCTCGACGGTCAACTGTTTGAGACGTTCAAACGCAGCCAGCTGCTGGGCGAAACACCCCGGCAGGTCGCCAGTCGCGAAGAACTGCGCGTCGAACTGAGCTCACGCGTCACCGGCGGCATCTACTTCACGACGCTGCAAAAGTTTGGCCTCAGCAAGGCCGAGAAAGACGCGGGGCTTGGCCACCCGCTCTTGAGCGAGCGCCGCAACGTCATCGTCATCGTCGATGAGGCGCACCGCAGCCATTACGACTCGCTCGACGGCTACGCCCACCACCTCAAGCGTGCGCTGCCACACGCGACCCTCATCGCGTTCACGGGCACCCCCATCTCGTTCGATGAACGCAACACCCGTGACGTTTTCGGCGACTACATCGACATCTACGACCTGAGCCGTGCCGTCGATGACGGCGCCACCGTGCCCGTCGCGTTCGAGCCCCGGCTCATCAAAGTGGGGTTCTCGCACGAACTCACGCCCGAAGAGATCGACGCGGCCGCCGACGAAGCGACCCTCGGCCTCGACGACACCGAGCGCGCCAAGATCGAGGCCTCCGTCGCGGTCATGAACGCCGTCTACGGCGCCCCGCAGCGCATCGATGAGCTCGCGCACGACATCGTCACCCACTGGGAGCGCCGCAGCCGCGCCATGCGCCCGCTCATCGAGGGGCCCGGCAAGGCGCTCGTCGTGGGCGGCACCCGCGAGATCTGCGCCAAACTCTACGACGCGGTCATCGCGCTGCGCCCCGACTGGCACGATGACGATCCGCTCGCGGGCCGCATCAAGGTCGTCTACTCGGGCACGCCGTCAGACCCCGCGCTCATCAAGAAGCACGTGCGCCGCGACTCAGAAAACACGCGCGTCAAAGCGCGCCTCAAAGACCCAGACGACGAGCTCGAACTCGTCATCGTGAAAGACATGCTGCTCACCGGCTTCGACGCGCCGCCGCTGCACACGCTCTACCTCGACCGCCCGCTCAAGGGCGCGCTACTCATGCAGACCCTCGCGCGCGTCAACCGCACCTTCCGCGGCAAACAAGACGGGCTGCTCGTCGCGTACGCCCCGCTCGTCGACAACCTGAGCGCCGCGCTCGCCGAGTACACCGCCACCGACCAAGAGACCCGGCCCGTGGGCCGCGACACGGCCGAGGCGATCGCGTTCGCGCACGAACTCGTCACCGAGCTGCGCGCGCTGCTGGCGGGCTGTGATTGGCAGCGCGTCGCACGCTCCGGATCCCCTCGCGCACTCATCACCGCCGCGACCATCGCGACCGGCTATCTGCGCGATCCGGCACACGTTGCCGCAGATGGCGTGACGCCGGCGGCGACGCGGTTTCGTGAGCTCAGCAGCAAGCTTGCCCGCGCGTGGGCGCTTGCGGCGGGCAGCGAACAACTGCCCGAGCTGCGCGACGAGATCTCGTTCTATGAAGAGGTACGGGTGTGGATGGCGAAGTACGACTCCGCGGCGCGCCAGGCGCTCGACGAGCCGGTGCCCGAGGAGGTGCAGCGGGTGCTGCGCGGCCTCGTCGCCGAGTCGACCGCGTCGAATGAGGTCATCGACATTTATGAGGCAGCCGGGCTGCCGGGGTTGTCACTCGACGACCTCGGCCCCGACGCGCTCGCCCGCGCGCAGCAGGCGTCGAATCCGCAGCTCGCTATCGAGGCGCTGCGGGCGCAGCTCACCCAAGAAACCCGTGAGGTATCGCGCGGCAACCTCGTGCGACAGCAGACGTTTTCGGGGCGCATCACCGAGATCATGAACCGCTACACGAACCAGCAGCTCACCGCCGCGCAGGTCATCGCCGAGCTGTTTAGCGTCGGCCAAGAGATCACCGCCGAAGCCGCCCGCGGTGAACTGTTTGACCCTCCGCTCACGCGCGACGAGCTCGCCTTCTTCGACGCGGTCGCCGCCAACGAGTCAGCCAAACAGCTGCAGGGCGATGTGGCGCTTGCCCAGATCGCCCGCGAGCTCGTGCAGATCGTACGCCGCGACGTGCGCACCGACTGGAGCGTGCGCGAGAACGTGCGGGCTAAGCTGCGCTCGTCGATCCGGCGCCTGCTCGTCAAGTACCGTTACCCGCCCGACCAGCAGCCCGCCGCGATCGACCTCGTGATGAATCAGATGGAGGATCTCGCGCCGAGGCTCGCGGCCGAGCGGGCCGCGTAGCGCAGCCCACGCAGCTGCGCCACGCCAGCAGAGTTACGCCGTGATGCCGCGCTCGTCGAGCAGCGCGAGAAACGCGCGCATCCAGGTGCCGTTGTCGGGCCAGGCCCGCGCCGACACCAGGTTGCCGTCGACGACGTCGCCGCCGTTCTCAAACGTGCCGCCCACGGCGGTCACATCGATCGCCAGCTCGGGGTAGGTCGACGTGGTGCGGCCGTTCAGCACGCCCGCTGCGGCCAACAACAGCGGGCCGTGGCAGGTCGCGGCGACCGGGGCGTCCTGCGCAAAGAAGTGCTGCGTGATGCGCTGGGCGTCGGCGTTGTTGCGCAGGTACTCGGGGGCGCGGCCGCCGGGCACCACGATCGCCACGTAGTCGTTCGGGTCGACATCGGCGAGTGCCACGTCGGCGTCCCACGTGTGGCCGGGCTTCTCGGTGTACGTGTCAAAACCGTCCACAAAATCGTGCACCACGAACTGCAGTTTGCGCTTTTCGGGTGCGCCGATGTGCACCTCGAAGCCAGCCTCCTGCAGCCGGTGGTAGGGATAGAACACCTCGAGGGTTTCGGCCGCGTCGCCGGTGATGATGAGAATCTTGTTCGCCATGGTGTGCTCGCTTTCGGTGTCGGGCGTCGATGCCAGACTGGGGGAGAGACGGAGTGTCTACCTCCACTGTGCGCGCGACGGGCGGAGCCTCGCCAGCCGCGTTCTCACTGTGTGCAAAAGCGGGGCGAGATCGTTGCCTTTTGCGGGCCAGGCGTGCTTATCATGGGGCATGGCCGCCCGCCCGCTCGATGAAGTAGCCCCGATCCGCTCTGCAGACCGAGTGCTGCAGGTGCTTGACGCGGTGGCCGAGGCGCCTGACGGGCTCACCGCGCGCGAACTCGCGAGCGAGCTGGGGCTCACGGCACCCACGACCTACCGGCTGCTCGGCACGCTCACGGGCCGCGGATACCTCGTGCGCACTCGCGCCGCACGCTACCTGCTCGGCCGCGCGGTCGAGCACCTGGGCCGCGCGATGCACGCGCAGCTCGCCGTCACCCCGGGTGTGCGCGAGGTGCTCAGTGGCCTGCGCGACGCGGCGCGCGCGCCCGCCTACCTCACTGTGTTTCGGGGCGGTGAGATCGCGGTCGCTTACGTCGCTGATTCGACACGCTATCGCCGGATCGGGCAGCTGCACGTGGGGTTTAATGAGGCCGCACACGTCACCGCGTTTGGCAAACTCATGCTTTCGGGGTGCGATGAGCGCGAGCTCACCGGGTACCTCGAGCAGCACGGGTTGGCGCGGGTCGCGCCGCAGAGCGTGACGAACGCGGCCGAGTTGCGTGCCCAGCTGGAAGACGTGCGTGCGCAACAGTTGGCCGTTGAAGTCGACGAGTACATGCCGCACCTCGCCTGCATCGCGGCCCCCGTGCGCTCGCCTTCTGGGGGCCTCGTGGGCGCAGTGTCGCTGTCTACCTCGAGCGAAGATTTTGCGGCGCGTGCGCACGAGCTTGAGCGTATGGTGCGGCGCGGCGCGTGGCATGTCTCGAGCAGTCTCGCGAGCAGTCTCGCGCAGTGAGCGGGCGGGTTTCACTGTCTTGGGCATGGCCGCGGTAGCGCTGTCGTAGGCTCGCCGTAGGGTGGTGGCATGAACGAGATCAAGTGCCCACACTGCGGGCAGACGTTTACCGTCGACGAGGCCGGCTACGCAGACATCGTGAAGCAGGTGCGCGACAGCGAGTTTGAGGCGCAGCTGCACGAGCGGCTTGAGATTGCCGAGGCCCAAAAGCGCAGCGCGCTCGAACTCGCCGCGGCCAACGCCCGCAGCGAGATGCAGCGTGCCGTCGCCGAGAAAGAGGCCGAGACGCAGGCGCTGCAGGCGAAACTTGAAGCCAGTGAGACCGACCAAAAGCTCGCGGTGACCGAGGCGCTTGCGGCGCTCGAAAAAGAGCGCGATGCGCTGCAGAGCGATCTAGCGGTGGCGCGACAAGAGCAGCAGACGGCCGCCGAGCTTGCCGCGTCAAAGCTTGCGGCCGAGCAACAGAAAGCGGCGGCCGAGCGCGCGGCCGAGGTGCAGCAACTCAAGGCGCAGCTCGCCTCGGCCACGCTCGAAAAACAGGTTGAGCTCGCGGCGGCCGTCGGCAAGGTCGAGAAGCAGCGCGATGAGCTCAAGAACAGCCTCGACCGCGCGGCGCTTGAGAAAGAGCTCGCCGAAACGTCGTTGAAGGACAAGTACGAGACGCAGATCAAAGACCGTGACGACATGATCGAGCGGCTGCGCGACATGAAAGCGAAGCTCTCGACCAAGATGGTGGGCGAGACGCTCGAGCAGCACTGCGAGATCGAGTTCAACAAGCTGCGGGCGACCGCGTTTCCGCTCGCATACTTCGAGAAAGACAACGACGCCCGCACCGGCAGCAAGGGCGACTACATTTTTCGTGACCTCGACGCGGCGGGCACCGAGATCGTGTCGATCATGTTCGAGATGAAGAACGAGGCCGACACGACCGCCACCAAGAAGAAAAACGAAGACTTCTTCAAAGAGCTCGACAAAGACCGCACCGAGAAGGGCTGCGAGTACGCCATTCTCGTGTCGCTGCTCGAACCAGAGAACGAGCTTTACAACACGGGCATCGTCGATGTTTCGCACCGATACCCCAAGATGTTTGTCGTGCGACCGCAGTTCTTTGTGCAGATCATCACGCTGCTGCGCAACGCCGCGATGAACGCCCTCAAGTACAAGACCGAGCTGGCGCAGGTGAAGGCGCAGAACATCGACATCACCGACTTCGAAGACAAGCTCGAAACATTTAAGAATGCGTTTGGACGCAACTGGCGCCTGGCCTCAGAGGGGTTCGAAGAAGCGGTGAAGCGCATCGACGAGTCGATCAAGGACCTCGAGAAGGTGAAGCAGGCGCTGCACAAGTCGGCCAACAACCTGCGGCTCGCAAACGACAAAGCCGACGACCTCACCATCAAGAAGCTCACCCGCGGCAATCCGACGATGACCGCGAAGTTCGCCGAGCTCGAGCAGTGATCCGGATCCCCGGCGTCAGCCGCGCGCGGTTGACGCCCGGGCCGTCAGCGTGATCGCGGGGCCGCGCAGGGGAGCCGCGGGCGCCTCGCCGTTCGCGACCGCGATCGCGGCGTCGACCGCGGTGCGGGCGAGATCGTCGGGGTGCAGGTCGAGGGTGGTGACTGCCGGCGTCGACACCAGGTTGGCCGGGGCGCCCGATGCCGCGGCGACCAGCACGTCGCCGGGCACCGAGAGACCGCGCGCCGTGAGCGCAGTGAGTAGCCCGTCGGCGTGACGCCCGGTGAGGCAGTACACCGCGTCGGGCACGAGCTCGGCATCACCGTCAGGGGCGCCGGCAGAGGTGTCAGCAAAGGCGCTGCCAGCATCGCTCTTCGAGCCGAATAGTTCCCCGGCGATCGCCTCACCCGCGGCCTCGCCGAGCGCTTCGGGGTGTGATGCTGCGCGGGCCACGATGCCTCGCTCACGGCACCACTGCGCATAGTGTCGCAGCGACTCGGCACGCCACCCGTTGGGCTCGGTGCCCACGACAAGCGCTGGGCGACGCGCCCCCTGCGCCCAGAAGTGGTCGAGCATCACCCGCATTTCCTCGTCGATGCGGGTGTCGATCGCGGCGAAGGCGTCGGGCCGCGCCGGGTCGGCGCCCACGGTCACGAACGGAATCTGTGCGGCATCGAGAGTGGTGAGAATCGGGTCGTTCTCGTGCGGCATGAGCACGATGAACGCGTCTGCCGCGAGTGCACTATTGGGGCTGTCGGGCTGGGTCGGGTCGCCGACCAGCATGAGCGTGTAGCCGCGGTCGAGCGCGGTGAGCGCCGCCGCTCCCGCGAGGCGCATGAAGAAGTCGACGCCCTGGGGCATGGGATTCTCGAGGGTGTGCAGCGGTCGAATGATCAGCCCGAGAATGCCAAAGCTTGAGGTGCGCAAGCCTCGGGCAATCGCGTGCGCGCGGTAGCCCTGCTCGCGGGCGATGCGTCGCACGCGCTCAGCGGTGTGCTTGTTGACCGTGGTCTTGCCGTTGAGGGCCAGCGAGACCGTCGCGGGCGAGACCCCGGCCGCCCGCGCCACGTCTTTGATGGTGGTTCGTTTTCCCTGCGCCCGCATGGGTTCAAGCCTAGTTGTTTAAATCGATTTAGAAACCTAGGCTCGAACGCACGGCGCAACGAGCGCCACCAAGCATCCGCACCGATCAACGGAGATTTCCTCGCATGTCCCACGAGCCCCAGCAACCTTCACGCCAACACCTCGTCATCACCGGTGCGACGTGCGCCGAGCTCGGCGCGAGTCGCGGGGCGCAGCTGCGCGACACCCTCGCCGCCGCCTATGAGGAGTACGCCGAGCTGTTTCGCGCCGCCGGAGTCGACGAGGCCACCGAACGACAGGCCGCAGCAGTGACGCTTGACACACTGCGCGCGTGGCGCCCAGAAATCGTGACCGAGTTTGAGGCGATCGCCTCCGCGGCCGAAGTCACCCTCGAGCAGGTCACCGCGCTCAATGCCCGCACCGAGGTGCTCGCCGCCTCGGCGAAGCCCAGCAACGAGTGCTCGACGATCGCAGCGCTCGTGAACGGCCGCCAGCGCGGGGTGCAAACGTGGGACTGGCACGTCGAACTCGACCCGTTCTGGCACACACAAGAGGTCGCGGGCCCGGGCTACCGATTCGCGGGCGTCACCGAGCAGGGCATCATCGGCAAGATCGGGGTCAACGAGCGAGGGCTCGCACTGCACTTCAACATTCTCGGCCACGAACAAGACCGCCCCGGCGGGGTGCCGATGCACGTGCTTGCGAACGTCGTGCTCGCCGAGTGCGCGACAGTCGCCGAAGCGATCGCGCTCGTGCGTGCGGCCCCCATCACCTCGTCGTCAGCGTTTACCCTCATCGACGCGGGGCGCGCGGTGTCGCTCGAGATCACCCCGGTGGGGGTCTTCGAGATTGAGCAGCAGGCGGGCGCGGTCGTGCGCACCAACCACTTTCAGGCGCCGCTGCCGCTCGAACGGCAGAAGCCCGTCTACGAGCCCGACTCATCGCAGCGGCTCGCGCTCGTACAGCGCCGGCTCGCGACCGGGCTGCCCGCGGGGGACGAGCAGCTGGTCGCGCTGCTCGAAAGCGGCGCGGGGGAGCCGCCGCTCACCTGTGTGCCCGACATGACTCAGCCGCTGGGCGAGCGCTGGGCCACCCTCTGCACGGTGCTCACCGACCCCGCCGCCCGCTCCCTGCGGGTGCTCGACGGCACGCCGCTCGACGCGGGCAGCAAGGAGTGGCGCACGCTCAGCGTGTAACGAGGAGCGGCTCGCCATCGACCACGGTGGCGAGCACACGCACACCCGCCTGCGCCTCGGGCGCAAGCATCGTCGGGTCGGCACTGAGCACCGTGAGGTCTGCCGCGTACCCCGCCGCGACAACGCCCCGCTCGCTGGGTTCCCCGCTCGCCTCAGCCGCCGCGACCGTCATCGCGCGGTACGCCTCACGCGCGCCGATGCGCTGCGTGGGCTGTACCGGCTCTTGATCTGCGTCAGCAAGCGGTCGTCGCAGCTGCGCCTCAGCGAGCGAGATACGCGGGTCCGCCTCGCCGATCGGCCAGTCAGAGCTGAGGGTCACGGTCGTGCCCGCATCGAGCAGGTCGCGCACGCGCCAGCCCTGCGCGGCGCGCTCGGCGCCGAGCCGCTGCGACCACGGGTCGTCGCCCGTGGCCCGCGTGAACCGGGTTGCGTGCGTGGGCTGCAACCCAGCGACGACCCCGAGCGACGCGAACCGCGAGACCAGCCGGTCAGGAATCGACTCGATGTGTTCGATGCGGTGCGGCGCGGCCGCGGTGTGCCCGGTGCTCTCGATCACGTCGAGCACATACTCGACGGCCCGGTCACCGATCGCGTGCGTCACGGTCGGCAGCCCGGCCGCCGTAAAAAAGGCTACGGCCGCGCGATACGCCTCGGGGTCACGCCACAGCGCCTCACGGTTCTCACCGTGGCAGTCGGGGTGCTCAAACCAGGCCGTGCCGTTGTCGGCTGTGCCATCGAGCATTAACTTGACCCCTGCAACGTGCCAGCGCCTGCCGCCGCATGCTGCAAGCGCGGCGATCTCGGCCCACACATCGGGCCCAGAATCTGCGGGAACGAGCGGGAAGCACCGCACCCGTACGGGCAGCTCTCCCTGTGTTTCGAGGAGCTCGTAGAGCTCGTTTGATGGGTCATGAAAGTCGAGGGCGTGCACTTCGGTGAGCCCGGCGCAGGCGAACTGGGTGAGCGCGTCGAGCAGGTACTCGGCCTGCATTTCGAGCGGCGCTGCCGGCAGCGCCGAGAAGACCAGATCCATCGCCTGCAGCTCAACCAGCCAGCCTGTCGGCCCCGACGCATCGCAGACGACCCGAGATGCGTCGGCAAAGGTTTCGTCGCCCGTGATTCCCGCCGCCTCGATGGCCGCGGGGCTTGCTACCACGGCGTGCGCGTCGCTCGTCATGAGCACGATCGGCACACCCGCAAACCAGGTTTCGAGCACGCGGCCGCAAGGTTCTGGCCCAAACACGGCAGGGTCGAGCGCGAAGCCGCTCACCCATGCGCCCCCGGCCGCGGCGGGCGCGATCCGGCGCCGCAGCTGCTCGAGGCTCGTAACACCGGTGAGATCGACGCCGCCACCGCGGCTCTCAGAACCCCACACCGGGTGCGTGTGGGTGTCGACCAAGCCAGGCAGGATCGCGGCCCGCGGGCCAAAGTCGAGCCTGCGGGCCGCGGGGTTTAAGGCCGCAAGTTCGGGGCCGCCGGTGGCGATGATCCGGCGCCCAGATATGGCGACGTGGGTCGCTCTGCCGGGCCCGGGGGCCTGATCTGAGGCGAAATTGAGCACGCCTCCGGCTGAGATGAGGAGATCTGCGTCGGTCATGAATCCTGATTCGTGAGGGGCCACGTGAAACGGCCAGGGCGGGCGAGGAGCGCGTAGACGAGCGCGCTCACCGTGACGCCGACGGGCACCGAGAGGTCGATGTACCCGAGGGCGACGGCGAGCGGGCCGGTCCACACGTCGGTGGAGAGAAAGAGCGCGGTCGCGAGCGCACCGAGCGCAAACGACGCAAGACCCGCGACGCTAAAGCCGGCGCGGTACCAGTACCGTGACGTGCGGCTCTCATCGAAGAGGTCGAACGCATCATATTGATTGCGGCGCAGCAGTACGTCGACCGCGTAGATCGTGATCGAGGGCACCGACACGATCAGCAGAAACTGCAGCATCAGGTTGACCGCGTCGATGAGGCTCGTCGACGCAGCAAGGTAGATCGTGAATGCGGTGCCAAGCGCGCCGATCAGAACCGCCGATGGGATGCGCCGGATCGGCACGCCGACCGCCTGCAGCGCCATGCTCGCGGTGTAGGTCGTCATGCCGTTGAGCGCGATCGTGTTCAGAATGATCGCGCCAACAAAGATGGGACCAAACCAGCCGGGCAGCAGGTCAAGAAGCGCGTACTCAATGCCGAACTCGAGGGCCTGTGCGCCCACAGCGGTCGCGAGCAGAGTGCCTGCCGCGGTAGCAAGAAACCCGGTAACAGCCCCGCCGAGTGCCGTGGCGAGTGCGATGTGAGTGGGCGAGGCAGACCGGGGAAGGTAGCGGGCAAGGTCGGCGCTGTTGTTATAGGACAGCGGTGTCGAAGCGAGAATCGCGAAGCCGATTGAAAGCGACGACCATAGCTCCAGGCCGTGCAACGGTTCGGGCTGCGCGAACGATAAGTCCATGAAAGGGCTGAGAAATGCAATCGCTACGGTGAATACGATCAGCAGCGTGATCGTGACGAACGTGTAGGCGCGCAAGATAAGTGCATGGCCGTAGACGGCTACGAGTACGGTGATGGCGGCAATGACGATCGCTACGCCGGCGGCTGTATAGAAGCCACCGGCGCCGATGCCCAGGCGTGTGACGAGCTCGCCTCCCATGAACGTTGAAGCGACCCAGTTGAGTGCGAGGAAGACGCCCGAAATGAGCCAGCCCAGCAGCGCCACAATGACACGGTTCCCGTTGATGCCATAGATTGCGCGAGTAATCACAGAGCCGGAGGTGCCGACGGCCGGGCCGCTCGTGGCGAGGATGCCAGGAAATGCCCAGAGCACGCTTGAGACGGCTATGAGTAAAATCGCCTGCCAAATCTCGAGCCCCAGGACGAGCACCAGGGAAGCCCCGACGGTGAGGCTCAGCACGCTGATGTTGGGCGCCGCCCACACAGCCAGGAGATCGCGTGGGCTACCGCGCCGCTCACTCGGTGAGATGAGGTCGATGCCGCGAGTCTCTGGGTGGCGCGCTGCCTCTGCTGTCGTGTGTGGTGGAAGGACCGTTTCGGACATGGTGGCTCCTTTGCCGAGCAAAACAATTGGACACGTGTACAACACCTATTTGGTCACTTATTCAATAGGATGGGTTGCGTGGTGTCAACTTCGGCCAAGAAGCAGGTGCGCAAGCCCGCGGCAGAGCGCAAGCGTGAGGTTGTTGAGCATGCAGCCGCCATTGCGCTGGACGCCGGGCTCGAACGAGTGACCGTGAGGGCGGTCGCAGATTCATTGGGTGTGCGGCCGGGGTTGATCGGTCACTATTTTCCGGCCGTTGAGTCATTGGTGATTGCGGCGTTCGAACTGGCGGCCCAGCAAGAGCGGAAGCGCATGTTTGCTGTTGCTGTCGCTGAGACGGCAAGCGTAATCGACCGGTTGGCAGCTTTCTCGGCGTACGCGGTTTCAGAAGAAGCCGGGCCACTGGCCCGGTTATGGCTCAACGCACGCAACCTGTGCCGCTTCGTGCCAGCCCTGGAAGCTGCCATCGCGAGCCAAGAAAGCTTCTACCGGAGCCACATGCGCGCCCTTGTTGCCGAAGGGTTGGAAGATGGCAGCTTCGCCGGAGTTGATGCAGACGAAGCCGCGGCTCAGATCTTGATTGCATTCGACGGTGTCGGTGCTTACGTCAACGCCGCCGAAGAGGTGGCGGAGCCCGCGTACCTCACGTTTGTGGCGCGAGTGGCTGAGTTGGCATGCGGGCTCGCGCCCGGGGTGCTGAGTCGCAAATAGGCCGGGACCCCTTGTGGGAGATCGTTGGCCGAGAATAGGATCGCGACATGCAACAACGCCACCACGCTATCGACTACATCGAACTGGGCGCCCCAGATCTTGCCGCAACGAAGCAGTTCTATGAAGGCGTGTTCGGGTGGGGCTTCAACGACTACGGCCCAAGCTACGCAGGGATCCAGGGCGAAGGCGGCACGGGGGAGATTGGCGGGCTAGACGCCGGGACCACCCCCGGGCCAGGTGGCCCCCTCGTGTTGATCTACTCCGACGACCTTGACGCAACGCTCGCCGCGATCATTGCGGCCGGCGGTGCAGTAACGAATGGGCCTTATGAGTTTCCCGGCGGCAGGCGTGCGCACTTTCGCGATGTTGCCGGCAACGAGTTGGGGGTCTGGACGAGGGCGTAGACACCAAACCGCCATCTGGGGGAAACATGCGGGCAATTGTCGCGACACGCCGGTGATCTATGCCCGGTTTGCCCTCGGGGGCAGATCTGCGTAATGTTATCTCTTGTCGCCGCAACGAAGCCGGGCCGCAGAGCGGGCCGGCTGAATTAGCTTGCGGTAAACACCACGGTTTTTGGTGGTGTGGATGGCAGTAACTCTTCGGGAGGCTTCGGCTGGTACGGGGGGTGTCTGGTCCTTGAGAACTCAATAGTGTGCACTTGAAAATTGTCAAATGCCAAATTTTATATCCCGTCGCCAAGCTGTTTGGTTTGGTTGATGGCGATTCCTTTTGGACAAATTATATGAACGTCAGTATTGATGTTTGTTTTTGTCAGGTTGAACTCGCAGCACGTCTTCGCCTTATTCCGGTGAGCGTGTTTGCAATCGTTTTTTACGGAGAGTTTGATCCTGGCTCAGGACGAACGCTGGCGGCGTGCTTAACACATGCAAGTCGAACGCTGAAGCCCCAGCTTGCTGGGGTGGATGAGTGGCGAACGGGTGAGTAACACGTGAGTAACCTGCCCATCACTCTGGGATAAGCACTGGAAACGGTGTCTAATACTGGATATGCACAATGGCCGCATGGCCTGTTGTGGGAAAGATTTATCGGTGGTGGATGGACTCGCGGCCTATCAGCTAGATGGTGAGGTAATGGCTCACCATGGCGACGACGGGTAGCCGGCCTGAGAGGGTGACCGGCCACACTGGGACTGAGACACGGCCCAGACTCCTACGGGAGGCAGCAGTGGGGAATATTGCACAATGGGCGCAAGCCTGATGCAGCAACGCCGCGTGAGGGATGAATGCCTTCGGGTTGTAAACCTCTTTTAGTAGGGAAGAAGCGAAAGTGACGGTACCTGCAGAAAAAGCACCGGCTAACTACGTGCCAGCAGCCGCGGTAATACGTAGGGTGCAAGCGTTGTCCGGAATTATTGGGCGTAAAGAGCTCGTAGGCGGCTTGTCGCGTCTGCTGTGAAAACCCGAGGCTCAACCTCGGGCTTGCAGTGGGTACGGGCAGGCTAGAGTGCGGTAGGGGAGATTGGAATTCCTGGTGTAGCGGTGGAATGCGCAGATATCAGGAGGAACACCGATGGCGAAGGCAGATCTCTGGGCCGCTACTGACGCTGAGGAGCGAAAGCATGGGGAGCGAACAGGATTAGATACCCTGGTAGTCCATGCCGTAAACGTTGGGAACTAGATGTAGGGCCTGTTCCACGGGTTCTGTGTCGTAGCTAACGCATTAAGTTCCCCGCCTGGGGAGTACGGCCGCAAGGCTAAAACTCAAAGGAATTGACGGGGGCCCGCACAAGCGGCGGAGCATGCGGATTAATTCGATGCAACGCGAAGAACCTTACCAAGGCTTGACATGTAGAAGAACACTGTAGAGATACAGGACTCTTTGGACACTTCTATACAGGTGGTGCATGGTTGTCGTCAGCTCGTGTCGTGAGATGTTCGGTTAAGTCCGGCAACGAGCGCAACCCTCGTCCTATGTTGCCAGCACGTGATGGTGGGAACTCATGGGATACTGCCGTGGTCAACACGGAGGAAGGTGGGGATGACGTCAAATCATCATGCCCCTTATGTCTTGGGCTTCACGCATGCTACAATGGCCGGTACAATGGGCTGCGATACCGCGAGGTGGAGCGAATCCCAAAAAGCCGGTCTCAGTTCGGATTGGGGTCTGCAACTCGACCCCATGAAGTCGGAGTCGCTAGTAATCGCAGATCAGCAACGCTGCGGTGAATACGTTCCCGGGCCTTGTACACACCGCCCGTCAAGTCATGAAAGTCGGTAACACCCGAAGCCGGTGGCCTAACCCTTTTTGGGAGGGAGCTGTCGAAGGTGGGACTGGTGATTAGGACTAAGTCGTAACAA
This sequence comes from Leucobacter faecis, assembly GCF_054456635.2. Taxonomy (NCBI): domain Bacteria; kingdom Bacillati; phylum Actinomycetota; class Actinomycetes; order Micrococcales; family Microbacteriaceae; genus Leucobacter; species Leucobacter faecis. The sequence goes on along the minus strand of NZ_JBTJEP020000007.1, from coordinate 60 downwards.
GGTAGCCGTACCGGAAGGTGCGGCTGGATCACCTCCTTTCTAAGGAGCACTCAACAGCAT
>NZ_JBTJEP020000006.1:0-176856 GCF_054456635.2 Leucobacter faecis | reverse complement strand
AGCGCCCGATACACCGTTGCAAGCCCAATCGTGGAGCCCGCGTCGCGCAGCGTCTGGTGCAGCTGCTGCGCGCTCACAAACCCGTGTGCACTCGCGAGCGCGGCGCGCACCGCCTCCCGCTGCCACGTGTTGCGCCTCGGCTTCACGCGCCACCTCCCACTGTTGTACCCATCTGGTCTGTCACAACCGGCTGACTGGCCCGCTGCCGTTCTTGCCGCGGCCCTGACGCCACCATACCCGCGTGGGGGCGCGGCCCTTTGCTCCGGATCATGGCACCCCACCCCGCCCGCACCGCGAGCGCGAGCAAAAAGAGGCCCGCCATGGTGAGGCCGATCGCGCCGCCCGCGGCGACCGCGAATTCGCGCGAGAGCCAGAGGCCTAAGAGCCCACCTGTGACGCCGAAGGCGGCGGCGAGCGGCGGGATCCAGGTGGTGCGGGGGGCGAGCACGCGCGCCGCGGCGGCCGGGCCAATGAGCACCGCGACCCCCAAGATAGCGCCGACCGCGGGCATCGCGGCGACGACCGCGGCCGTGATGATCGCGGTGACCGCGAGCTCGACGGGCCAGGAGCGAAAGCCCGTCGCCGCGAACCCGGCAGGGTCGAACGTGTGAAACAGGATGCGGCGGCGAAACACTGCCGCTACTGCGAGCGTCGCGAGCAGCACCGCGGCGGTGACCAAAAGATCGGTGACCGTGACGGCGAGCGGTGAGCCGACGAGCAGGGCTTCGACCGGCACGCCGAGGCCGGGGTTGAGGCTCGCGAGCAGCGTGCCGAGCGCAAACCCAAAGGCGAGCACGATGCCGCTGGCGACCTGTCGGCCCTGGCCGGGTACGCGGGCGAGCGCCGTCATGAGCAGCACGAGCACGACCGCGAAGAGCGCCTGGCCGATGAGTAGGTTGTAGCCGGCGATCGCGAACACGACGCCGCCGGGAAACGTGGCGTGGCTGAGCGCGACCGCGAAGAAGGAGCGGCGGCGCAGCACGATGAGCGTGCCCGCGATGCCCGAGAGCAGTCCGAGCAGCGTGAGTTCGAGGGCGGCGAGCGCGAAGTAGCTCATGCGTGCCCCCGCCCTGCTGCGGCGCCCCGCTGAGCCGCGGCCGGCTGAGCCGAGGCCTGCTGCGCTGCGGTGGCCTGCTGCGCTGCGGCCTGCTGTGCGGTGCCAGCTCGGCCACGCGGGCGCACCCGGCGGCGGGAGCCCGCCGCGAGCCGCCACAGCACAGCGAGCGCGTAGAGCGCGACGAGCAGCAGCACGACGACCGCGCCCGGCGACACCGAGGCGTCGAGCCGCACCGACCAGTCAAACGCGAGCGAAAGGCCCGCGACACCCGCGAGAAGCGGGGTGACGATCGCGAGCGGAATCAGCCACGTGAACCGGCGCGTGATGAGCCGGGCGACCCCCATGGGCACGATCGTCAGCGCGATCACCATGAGTACGCCGAGCGCTTGCACTCCGGCGACGACGAGCAGCGCGACGGCGACCGACAGGGCGAGGTCGGTGCGCAGCACGTGCACACCCGCAGCCTCTGCCCCCACCCGGTCAAACGCACGAAACAGCTGCGCCCGCCCCGTCACCGCCACGACAGCGACCGCAAACAGTGCGACGAGGGCGATCTGCCACAGCTGCGCCTGCGTTACCGTGAGCAGGCGGCCAAACAAGAGCTCCTGCAGCTGCGACACATAGCTTTCTTGCCGTGACACGAGCACAACGCCCAGGCTAAACAGACCGGTGAGCACGACGGCGATCGCCGAGTCGGCGTCGACTCCGCCGCGGCGTTCAAGCACGGTGAACAGCACGGCCGCCACCACGGCCGCGACGAGCGCGCCGGGCAACACCCCCGCGGTACCGCCGAGGGCGGTACCGATGACGAGGCCAGGAAACACGGCGTGTACGAGCCCGTCACTCACAAACTCCAGGTCGCGAAAGCTCACAAACAACCCCACGATGCCCGCCGCGATCGACAGGATCACCACGGTTAAGAGCGCCCGCCACATGAACGGCAGCGAGAACACCCCCAGCGGGCCGAGCTCGACAAGCGGCAAGCCGCCGCCCGGCGAAGCCCCAAGAAGCACACCCCCGCCCGCGAACACGTCGCCCACAAGCACGCCCGCCTCCACCATCACTCGGTCTCCCGCGTCGTGGTGACGGTGTGCTGGTCGATCTCGACCGTGACGTCGTGAAACGCGTGCTGCACCGCACCCAGCGTGAGCGCGTCTTCGACGAGCCCAAACGAGGCGGGGTGACCGGGCTGCCCCGGGTGGTGCCCGCTCGAGAGCAACAGCGCGTGCGAGCACACCTGCTGCGCGATCTCGAGATCGTGCGTCGACACGACGACGGTGCGCCCCTCGCTCGTGAGCTCGCGCACGAGCTCGAGCAGTGTGTCACGGTTCTCGCGGTCGAGGCCGTTAAACGGTTCGTCGAGCAAGAGCAGCCGCGGGTTCGCGACGAGCGCGCGCGCCAAAATGCCGCGCTGCTGCTGCCCACCCGACAGCTCACCAAACAGGCGCTGCCCAAAAGCTGCAAGCCCTACCCGCTCGAGCGCGTCGTCGACCGCTCGGCGGCCCGCTCGCCCGATCGGCTTCAGCGGCCCGCGGCCGCGGTACAGGCCCATCGTGACGGCCTGCTTCAGCGAGGTCGGCAGGGTCGTGTCGCGCGTATCGGCCTGCGGCAGCGTGCCCACCCGACTGCGTGCCCGCTCGGGCGTCTGCCCCAGCACGAGCGCTGAGCCGGCGGTGCGCTCCGAGAGCCCTAGCAGCCCGCGCAGCAGCGTCGACTTGCCCGATCCGTTGGGCCCGATCAGCGCGACCGCCGCCCCCTCGGGCACCTCGAGCGTGAGGTCTTCGACGCGGCTCACTCCGCCGTAGCCAAACGCTGCGCCCGCGAGCGCGATCGCGGCGCTCATGCGCGCGCCCCGTACGGTGCTCGCTCAGGCTCGGCCGTCTGCTGCGCACCCGGCGCGGCGCCCGGCGTCTCGGCCCCCTCGGCCCGCGGGGCCTTGGCAGCCTGCGGGGCAAGCTCGGTGGGTAAGGGATCCGGATCAAAACCCCACGCCTCAAGCAACACGCGCGTATTGTGGGCGGTCGCGTGCAGATAGGTGCTCGCGCCCGAGCCCTGGGCGCCGAGCGCGTCGGCGTAGAGCGACTCGGCGTCGATGACGCGCACGCCAGCCTCGCGGGCGATGGTGCGGGCGAGCTTGGGGCTCATCGACGACTCGACGAAGATCGCGGGCACGCCCTGCGCCTTGATGCGGGCGACGAGCGCGTCAATTTCGGTGGCGCTGGGCTCTGCGTTGTCTTCAAAGCTCGGCAAGATGGCGCCCGCGAAGGCGATGTCGTAGTCGTGTAGGTAGTAGCTGAGCGAGTCGTGCCCGGTGACGAGCACGCGCTTGGCCTCGGGTACGCGCTTGAACTGGGTCGCAGCCCACTCGTCGAGCGCTGTGAGCTCGTCGACGTAGTGCGCGGCACGGTCTTCGTAGCTTAAGGCGTGCGCGGGGTCGGCGGCTTCGAGCCCCGCCGCAATCTCGGCGACCATGCCCTGGGAGTTACGCACCGAGGTCCAGATGTGCGGGTTGATGGGGCCGTGGTCGTGACCGTCGTGTGCGTCTTGGTCTTCGTGTGCGCTGGCGGCCTGGTCGTCGGTGTGTTCAGCGGTGTGCTCTGCAGTGTCTTCGTCGGTGTGCTCTGCAGTGTCTTCGTCGCTGTGCTCGGCGTGTTCGCCGCCGGCCGCGGCCATCTCTTCGCTGACGTGCGCCGCCTCATCGAGGTCGATGCCGTCGCTCGCGGTCACGATCTCACCTTGAAACCCCGAGGCCTCGATGGCGCTGTCGAGAAACGGCTCGAGACCTAAGCCGTTAGTCACGAGTACATCGGCCTGCGCGAGGGCGAGCAAATCGGCGGGGCTCGGGTCGAAGTGGTGGGCCGATGATCCGGGTTGCATGAGCCCGTGCAGCACGATGTCACGCGCACCGATCTCGTTCGCGAAGTCGGTGAGCTGAGTCGTGGTGGTGACGACGCGCAGCTTGCCGCCCGATCCGCTCGAGTCGCTGGTGCCACCCGCCGCGCCTGCGGCGTCGAGGCTCCCGCCCGCGCAGGCCGTGAGCGCGAATGCGGCGGCGAGCGCCGTTACCCCAGCAAGAATCTGGGCTGAGCGAGTCGTTGCACGAGCCGCGGCGCGAGCACCGGCGGTACGCGCGGTGCTGTTGAAGTTGAGCATGAAGTACTTTCTAAATGAGAATGACTCTCACTATATCCAATCATGAGAATCATTCGCAACAAGGTTGTGATGATGCGGCGATAGGCTGAGCACATGAGCGATACTCCCGTACACGCCACCGAACACGAGTCGTCACACGAGTTGCCGGAGTCTGCGTACGAGCTGCGCGAGGCCCTGCGCTACGGCGACATCTCCTCCCGCGAGCTGGTCGAGCGCTCCCTTGCCCGCATCGAGGCGCGCACAGACCTGGGGGCGTTCATCACCGTCACGGCCGAGAGCGCGCTCGCCGAGGCCGACCGCGCCGACCGCATTCTCGCGGCCGACCGCATCACGAGCGACCCGACCAACCACCACCCGGTGACGGGCACGCTCGAGTTTTCACCCCTGCGCGGCCTGCCGATCGCCCACAAAGACCTCGTCGACGTCGAGGGCGTGCCGACCACCTGGGGCTCCGCCGCGGTCGCGCACCCCGTCGCGGGCCGCGACTCCCCCGGCGTCGCGGCGCTGCGCAGCGCTGGCGCGATCTCGGTCGGCAAAACCCAGATTCCCGAGTTTGGTCTCAACGCCTACTCAGAGAACCTGATCGCGCCGCCCGCGCGCAACCCGCTCGACCCCACCCGCACCCCGGGCGGCTCGTCGGGCGGCATCGCGGCCGCGGTGGCCGCAGGCCTCGTGCCGGTGGCGCCCGGCAGTGACGGCGGCGGCTCGATCCGGATCCCAGCCCTGGCCTGCGGGCTCGTGGGCCTGAAGCCGGGCCTCGGCGCGATCGAAACCGACGTCGTGCAGGGCGAGGTTGACGAGTTTGGTGCGCCGCGTCTCGCGGTGTCGGGGCCGATCGCGCGTGATGCGCGTGACGCCGCGATGCTGTTTGATGCGATGCGCGGCAAGCGCGCCGAGCCGTCGGTGGCGGCGGTGCACGCGGCCGACGGACTGCTGGGGCTGCGCATTGGCGTAAGCTTCGCGTCGCCGTTTGAGAGCGCACACCCCACCCCCATTTCGCCCGAGGAGCAGGCCGCCGTCGAGACCGCGGCCGTCGTGCTCGCGGCCCGCGGCCACGACGTCGAGCTCGCCGAAATCGCGTACGATCCGCGGTATCCCGAGGTGTTTGGGCGCGCGTGGACCGCGAGCATGTCGCTCTTGCGGCTGGGCGCCGAGGGTGAGGAGAAGCTCACGGCGCTGTCGCGCGCGTTTCGCACGCGGGCACTCGAGCGCACGCTCGCCGAGCACCAGGAGGCAGCGGCCGAGCTCACCGAGATCGCGGCGGGCATGCGCGCCGCGTGGGGTGAGTACGACATCATTCTTACCCCGGGTCTCGCGTTCGCGCCGCCCCGGATCGGTGAATTCATGGCCCTCGATGCCGACGCCGACTACCAAATGCAGTGCGAGTGGACGCCGTTCACGTCGATGGTGAACGTCGCGGGGCTGCCCGCGATCGCGGCGCCCGTGCAGACGCTGGCATCGGGCCTGTCGGTGGGCGTGCAGATGATCGGCGAGATGGGCCGCGAGCCGCGGCTGCTGCAGCTCGCCGCGCAGATTATGGGGTAGTACGGTCGGCTGGGGTTTGGCCTTCTGGGCGGGCTGCGGCTAGTTGTCGATACGCTGTGGCCGCGTGACCAAATAGGGGCGTGAGCAGAACGTCGGGCAGGTACTCGTGCACGCGCTCGTAGCTGCCAGCGAGGACGAGGCAACGGGTGCAGGTTCCGGCGTGCTGCAGCGCAGCGGAATAGCTTCGCAGCGGCAGTACCCCTTGCACGTGCTGGCCGATGTGCTTTGTGAAGGAGCGGCATTCATCGGGCAAGGCCCCGCCGCTGCCCAAAAGCTTTGACACCCAGGTGCGGCGCAGCAGTGTGCGCGCAGCAGCGATCTTGCTGTCGAGCGCCGACTCGCTAATGCCGGTGAAGAGCGCGCACTCTGCGTGCGGCAGTGCATCAACATCGCGATACCAGAGCAGTTCTTGTTGCTGGGGTGGCAGGGCGAGGAACGCCGCACCCAGCGCGGTCGTTGCAGCCTCGGCCATGAGCTGAGTTTCACACCCTGCCGCTTCGCTGACGCCTTCTGGCCCGGTCGGCGTTTCGTCGCACGCTACCGACTGCGCTACCAGCACGAAGTGGCTGCGCACCGAGATGCGAGGCGTCACACCCGCTTGGAGGAGCTGCCACTGGAGCGCACGTACGCGCCCAAGCGTCTCGTCTGCGTCTGCAACGTCAGCAGCGTCCAGGGTCACTGACACCGCTTCGAGGTGTCGCTGCCACAGTTCATCAAATGCGGGCTCGGCGCCAGCTCGCGCACGCCGCACGAGCCACCGGTCTGCCGCCATATTCAAGCCTGCGGCGGGCAGCGCATTCATTACGAAGTTCATTGCGTACCTCATCTACATGAACACCAGAACTTGAGTGACACCTTGGGGTTTACATGCCTGGTCCGTTGGAAAAGTGCCGCTTGTCAGAACCCAATCGTGGCGCGAGAAATCAGGGGGGGGAGAGTTGATTTCTTGCATTGGGGACAAGCGGCACTCTTGAGATCGGCGGCATAAGAGTGCGCGCCAATCGGGCCACACGGATAGGACCTTCCAGGGGGGCGAAGAGTCCTATACCGGTGGCAGCCTAGGTCAGCCTTCGTTGGCTGAGGTCTGTGGTGCCCGGTTTCGAGGGTCGGTGTAGCCTGCGCGCCACACAAATGCGGCCGCGAGCAACACCCCCGCGCCAAAACCAACAGCCCACCAGGGAAACCCTGGGAGGATGGATGCGCGGCCGAGACTCGCGAGGTCTGCTGGCGGAGTCGGCGTGACCCGCTCACCCGTGACAAGAATACGGTGAGTATTGATGCCCAATGGCGTGCAGGTAACGAGTGTCACGAGGTCACGGCCAGGTTCTGCACGCAACGAGTCTGTCTCTTCTGGCGCAATCACCCTGGTTTCACGTACCTCGTAGGTGAGCACTTCACCAAAGGTTTCGATGGTGAACCTGTCGCCATTTTTGACGAGGTCAAGGTGGCTAAACATGGTCGACGTTGCGAGCCCGCGATGCGCGGTGATCACGGACCGGGTGCTTTCGCCACCGATGGGTAGGTGCGAGCCCTCGAGGTGACCAGCCCCGTTGAGTAGCGTGGCGTCTGACGTGCCGTGAAAGATCGGCAGGTCTACCTCGGCCGCGGGAAAGCGAATGCGTGCCATCATGCCTTCTCCGTTCGCGACGAGGGTTTGGTTGTAGTCAATTTCGGTTGTGGTGTTGCCAGAGCCGGTCGGAACACGGGCACCCGCCAGTAGATCTACTCCGGCGGTGAGTGCCTCGTTGTACATCTGCGCCTGCCCCAGCTGCGTCCCCGCGTCGGGGTTCACGAGATCAACTTCTTCTGCGTAGCTGCGCACGATCTTTGATTGGTTGTATGACGAGAACCACTGCGCGGTGCTCGGGTAGAGCGCCACACCGAGGCCAATAAGAACTACTACGGCGATAAACCAGGTGATGAGCGAAGGCCGCCAGCGTGTGTGACCAGCCTGAGTCGCCGTAGCCGTAGGCGCAGCTTGGGCCTCAGGGCGAGTCATAAGGCTGCCGTCGATGCTCACGTGATCTCCGTTGTGATGGGAAGGGGGCTGGGGGCTGGCCCGGTGCAAGCGGGCGAGTGAGCGTCGAAGAGGCCCACTCGCCCGCCTGCACCAAGGTGCAGCTACTAGACCGAAGCCTTGCGGCGACGGGTTGCAGCTACAGCGATACCGCCAGCTACGAGGGCGAGGCCGCCCATGATCAGTGCCGTCTGGCCTGCACCACCGGTGAGGGGCAGGTTGGGCACGGACTGCTTGGTGTTCTCGACAACGATGTCAGCGCCGGTCGAGGTGCCGGGAGCCACGGCGACTGCCGTGAACGCGTCGTCACCAGTCGGGGTTACGAAGCCGGTCGGGGCCTTCGTCTCCTTCACGAAGTAGCAGCGCTGTTCTGCCTTGTCGTTGGGGGTGTTGCTGGTGTCGGTGACGTAGAGACCTGCAACGTTGGCGATGCCACCGGCGATCGTCGTGAACTCGGTTTTGCCAGCAACGTCGACCGGGCCTGCGCCGGGCGTGGTGGTCGAGCAATCGGCTGCGTACGGGTCGCTTGACTCGTACACCTCGAAGGTTGCGCCTTCGAGACCCTTGGTGGTGTCGTCTGCGTCGACCTTGCTGATGTTCAGGTCGCCCCATGACGAGGTGACCTCGTTCGAGGGCACGCCTTCGCCGTCCTGGTTCGGATCGTTGACGAACAGGTTAGCCGTGTTCTTGATGACGCCGTCGTTGCCGGGAGCGGTGCCGAGGCTTTCAACAACACCCGAGAAGACAACTTCAATCGTCTTGCCGATGTTTGCGTTGATCTGCGCCACGTCAACAACCGCGGCGAGCGCGTTGCCCGTACCCGTGACAGTGAAAGGAACATCTACGCCGTCGATCTTCACCGACTCGACCGTTGCGCTACCGAGGCGCGCGTCGAGCGTATCCGAGATGATAAACGAGGTGTACGGCGCCCCGTCGGGCAGCGGGTTGATCGTCGTCGAAACCGGGAACTTCACGGTCGCGCCCAGGCCGTAGCCGTCAGGTGCGCTCACGGTCTTCTCAACCTTGTTGAGCGTGTTCTTGGGGAACACGTTCACGTCGTACAGCCACTCACCCGCGTACGGTGACGGCACGGTCACAATGAACGGGGCCGAACCAACTGTGGCTCCGTCGGGCAGCGTGGTCTCGCACACCAGGTATGCGCCGATGGTCAGTCCGTCGAAGGTGGCGAGGCCGCCGCCTGCGGTGGTCTTCTCGCCGAGTGAAGCACCCAGGGTTTCGCCGGGAACTTCGCAAACACCGCTGGCGTTGACCTGGCCGGCCAGCGCACTGACGTCATCCCAGTCTCCTGCGTCGGTTAGGTCGACGCTGGTGATGGGCCAGGCGGTGAAGCCTGCGCCATCGATTGCAGCACCGCCGTTGAACGCGCCAGTCTTGGGGTTGCCCTCGTTGGCGGGATCGATGGTTTCGTGCTTGTGGATGATGATCGAACCGTCAGTCACCGACGTGTCGATGTCTCCGGCTGCAGCATCCGTAGCGTTTGCAGTAGTGGTCGCGGCGAGCATTCCGGCGAGGCCGAGTGCAATCGCACCGCCTGCCGCGAGCACTCGCGTGCCGCGATTTTTACGCACAGTCATGGTGTGTTCCTTTCGGTGGTATCCACAGTTCGGGGGTGTGGAAATTAGTGGGTAAGTCGTAACTGTTGGGACTTAAGAGATGAGCTCGAAGTCGCCGCGCTTCTTGCGCAGTCGAATCAAGATCAGCGTGGCTGCGATCAACGTCGCGCCGCCTGCGCCGAGCAGGAAGGCATGTTCACCCAGTCCACCCGTTAGGGGGATCGCGGGCACTTCTTGCTGGTCGTTGACGATGGTGCCGAGGTCGACGATGCCGTCCTCGTCCCATTCGGCGGCAGAGATTGTCACGTCGATGGGATCCTCGAGCAGCTTGTAGCCAATCGGAGCCTTAGTCTCGTAGAGCTTGTAGGCCCCGGGCATGAGCTTCTTCACGTGGAGTTCGCCCGCCGCAGGGTTGACGTCTGCGCCGGCCGCATCACAGTCAATAGCATCGGCTTCGTCACAGTCGACAACGGGGATCTCTTTGTTATTAAGCTCTGCACCGTTCTCGTCGAGCGGCACGAGGCGCCACGCTGAACCCGACAGCGTTGCGTCGCTACCGTCTACCTTCTGCCAGGTAAGGCCCGGCTTCAGAACGGGAACCGTGACCTCGGCGCAGGTCTCTGCGGCTTTCTCATCGGCCGTGCAAACAGGCGTGGTTCCGTCACCGACAAACGCAACATTTCGCGCGTTCTCGTTTCCACTGACGCCCATCGTGACCGAGTAAGTGAGAGTGACTTCTCCATCTTTCGCGAGCGGGCCGGTCCAGCTGAGGCGAGGCTCGGTGTAGTCGAGCGTGCCACCTGCAACACTTGCTGTCGCGTCGTCAGCATAAGTACCGTTATCAATCACGTCTGAGAGGTCATCGGTGACGACCGCCGGGTTGTCTTCGGTGAAGACGCCCGGGCCTGAGTTCTTTGCTGTCACCGTGTAGGTAACAACATCACCGGCGACAACACCTTCGGTCTTGTCAGCACTCTTTGTGACGGTGAGTTTGGGCAGCTTGAACTCGGTACACGATACGTCACCGGTCGTTTCACCAGGCACACAATCATCAGGATCGGGTGTCGACATATCAGGATCCTCGGGATCCCCGACGAACGCAATGTTCTTTGCGATGCGATCGCCGCCGTCCTTCACTTTCAACGTGTATGTGAGAGTGACGGACTCTCCGGCCGCAAGAGGACCATTCCAGGTAATACGTTTGGTTGCGGGATCAAACATGGCAGGGTCGGGTACTGAATCTGGATCAGTGGAAGCAACTGCAATAGTCGTTACATCAAGATCAGCGTCATCCAACACGCCAGTCAAGTCGTCAACAATACTCGCCATATAAGAGGCGGAAAAAGAAGCGGCGCTATCGTTCTTGGCAGTTATCGAATAGCTGACCGTATCACCAACTCGGGTATCGGCAGTAGCATCCGACGTTTTCTGCACTGCAAGCGAAGGGAACTCTATTTCTAGCGGATAGTCTTCAATTTCACCGTCCATGGACATCCCCACAGGCGAGCCAATTTCTGCAGGATTGCTAGCAATCCTTAGCCGAAGGAAAGTCGAGCCTTCCTTCGAGTCTGCAGGAACCTCCCACTCGAGGCTCACGGACTCATCAGCGCACTCAACCGTGTTTGACTTCTCACCTGCGTCGAAAACACCGTTACTGTTCCAATCGATCCACCCGGCGATGAATCCCGTTCCAGTACAAGCAACGTCACTCAACGTGTACTCGCCACCCGGAGTGACTGGAAGAGTTCCTGGCATGGAAACTGCGTCATCTCCACCATCAGCCAAGGCGTCTGCGCTAATGTGCGGCTGGCTGTCGGCCGTGATCGAAGTACCAAGCATTAACCCAGGATTAACAGGAACGCCCAAAGCAAATGAAGAGTTTGAAACCGGCGTATTACCGACGGGCACTTCGCCACCACTCCAAAGTGGTTGCATGAGTGCCCCGGCCACACCATAGCTAGAAGGTGCATCACCGAAATCAGTCATGAGTACAACACCGATCGCGACAGCGCTAACGCCGACGCCTTTAGTGGTCACTCGACCGCTCGTTGAACCTTCAGCAAAAGCCACCGCCATTGGGCCCGAACCATTGCAGTTCGGACCGTTGGGGGAAAGTGTAAGTTCTCGATTTTGCGAAAGCCCAGCAACTGTCGATGTCGTACACCCAACCCGATGTCTGTCAATGATTCGCCAAGCGTCATTCTCGCCGTTACTGGGAGCAAATTTGATATATTCACCGCCTGCCTGGTTTGTGCTCGCTTCGGCATCAGCGATGACCAACCCTTGTAGTGGGACGGGAATCCCATCAAAAGTCGCAGCACATTGAATATCGAATCCAACGGTCGCCCCTTGAACAACATTGGCTAGACCAGCCACAAGTTGGTTCTGGTTTCCGGTCCCACCTATGTTGTAAAGGTCGTCGAGCCCATCCCCTGCATACCCTCCTGGTCGATATGTTTGGATCGCACCGCTCACAGAGGAGACTGTGCATTCAACGACGAGCGATCTCCCATCAATGAGCCGGGTAGATGAGCGCGTCATCCCGTTGGAGAGCCGCTGACCAGCTGTCTCCCAGTTGATCCAGTCGATGGAGTCTTTATACAAGCCAGTTCCTCCAGTCGCAAAATCTGCATGCGACGGAGAACTGTCTTGACCAAAAGCAACGATGCCTGATCCGATCAATGCAGCTGCAATAGCCATGACGCCAAGCTTTCGCGCAACAGGCCGCAACGTTGGACGTGCCGCGCCCCTCGTACGAATGGTCTGCTCAGCGCCGACCTTCGTCAGAGCGAGCTCGACGTTTGACTGCCCGCGTTCAGCTTCACGTCCCCCGCGAGATCTACTTCGCAATCGATTCAACATCGACTCCCCTTCTTTTGCTTCCTCATTCACACGCGCTCTGGCCCGCGCAGTTGCACGCAGTTCTGGTGAGCTGCAGAGAGGACGTGGTGACGGCTGGGAATCTGTCGCTGAGCTGATTTCACCGGCGTGTCGCGGGCGGGAACGTGGGCGATGCGGTCAGCTACGTGCCTTGTGTGCCCTTGCAATCCGACAGTTCGCGGTTACCAATACACCGCCAAGTAGCAAGGCTCCTGCGCTGAGCAGAAGGCCCCCAATGTCAAGTGAGTACGGAGCATCAAGTTCTAAGGTCTTGGCCACAGACACTCCTCGAGCCTCCTGCGGCACTGGCCCAGCCGCCCCAGTCGATGAAGTGAGCACGGCAGCTTCCGGGAGCACCGCCTCTATGGGCGCAGGGCTTTGCTGCAAGTTTGCTCTTTGGGGGCGCACTCGCTCAACCACATCAACCTGTGCAGCGCTCTCGGGCCGCGCTTCTTCCTTCTCTGCAACCGGCGGCGACTTCGGCGTCTCTGTAGGCGGCAGGCCCGGCTCTTCTGGCCTTTGCGTGGCAAGAACTTCGATCGTCATGGAGCTTTCGGCGCTCTGCCCACTACTGTCACGCACTCGATAGGCGATCACGTCGGTTGCCTCAGTTATTCCAGCCACAGGGGTGAACGCGGCCGATCCGGTTTGCGCGTTGACTTGCCAAACTCCAACGCCGGTATTGACCTCAGTCATTTCCTGCCCATTCACCACGAACCTGAGCGATTGAGGCATCATTGATGCGCCCTCACCCGCTTGATCGTTCGCAAGCGGAGTGAGCGTAACCGCTTCTCCTGGCATCGCCTGAGCTTGATCTGGTTGCAACGCCAACGCGGGAGTTTCTAGCCGCATCGACAAATTGTCGACGGCACCGTCGTTCGCGCCAAAGGTCGCGATCGTGCTGACCGTAACTTCAACGCTGCGTACACCTGGCGCTAGCGCTACGACTTCATCGAAGCCAACAAACCCAGACACCCCGCCACGAGCAGCGGCATAGACCGGACCAAACTGCACACTGTGAACGCTGCTTCCGAGCGCATCAAAGAACTCGAAAACGACGGTGGCGCTGTCATCTTGAGCCGCGAAACCCCCTACGAACGCAGAGATCGCTGCCCTCGTCGCGCCGTTATCAATCGCGTCGGCGGCCGGGCTCACATCGACGACCTGCGTTGAGTTAGATGCAGCTCCCGCTCCAACAAACAGGTTGGCGCCGCCATCAAACGTTTCACCCGTGAGACCGTTCGTGTCAACAATGACCGACTCTGGGTAACCGTTGACGCCATGCTGAAACACGTCCAGTCCTGCCGTCCAGCCTGTCGAGTTCCCTGCCTCCGCGCCGCCATTGACGATGAGCTCACCTGAAAGCAACTCTGAGTTCTCGTATACGGCAACTTGAGCCCCTGTCGCTCCCAGCGCAGGGGCCGCCAACCACACCCCCGAAATTAACGTAGCGATCAACCCCATAGCCAGGGTTACCGTGCGAGTAGCCAATGCTTTATGCCGCAGAGCACGTTCGGCTCGCTTCTCTTTGACCGAACCATTGCTCAAAGCGCTCAACACCAGTCAGTTCCATTCCCCAGTGGCACTGGCGCGAAACGCGTCGCGGCCAGCTCCCCCGCTTAACTCCAGCGTCAGCGTGCCCGTATCTGCCGTGTGCAGGTCAAAGACGAGCGATGTCCCACCCGATGCGCCCGGCGGAACCTTACATTTGACCGCAGTCGACGCAGCACTGCAATCGAGGTGGGAAGGCCAGGTCACTATCTCATTGCCCGCCGACACCTCCAGCCGCACGCTGTCTACATGCGATTGGCCAGATCCCCCTGCATCAAAACTGGCGGTCAAGGTTCTACTGCTCTCACCTGGCCCTCCGCTCAGGTCAGCATTGAACGCTTCACCCAGCGGGCTCTGTTCGAGCTGATTCCCCTGTAACCGCATCGTTTCAGGGCCGCTCGGCTGCGTCAGAAGCGACCCGGCAAGCACGACAACACCAGTGGCAAGCAGCACGAGCCCGCCCGCCAAGGCTTTCTTCGATCCGAACTGCCGAATCATGGCACCCGCGACCGGCGCAGTGACGGCGGTACGCGTTGACGGCGTCAACGTTTGCGATTGCGCACTGACATCTGTGATCGGTTGAGGCAGAGCAGCGCTGGCCTCTGGCAGAAGCGCCAAGCCTGCAGACGCCCGCTGTGAAAACTGAGCAACGACAAACAGTGGCACAACGCCGAGCAGCGCGCCGACGGCCGCAAACCTGCGCCAGTTCGACGTGCAGTCTTCGCAATCGTGGGCGTGCTCTAGCGCGGGCCCCTGCTTTTCGTGCTGTTCCAGCGAATCATGGATCTGAGTGGGTAGCTTGTGCGCGAACTCCGCGCACTCCAGGCTGCCGCTCGACAGGTATTCGATGAGCAGCGCACGCCGCAACGAAACTTTAGCTCGTGCAAGGAGGTTTGAGATCGCTGGTGCCGGGCGCCCCAAACACTCAACCAGATCCGCTGGTTTAGCGCCGTTCACGAGCACCTCTGCGAGCACGACCCTGTGGTCATCACTCAACGTCAGAAAAGCGTGCTGCACCGCCTCACACTCGAAGATCAGATCCGGGCTAAAGGATTCCTCTTGCGCCGGCTCCTGCGGGGTGGCTTCAAGATCGTCTAACGATCGAACCCTGGACCGCGGTGATCGCAACCTGTCAATGTAGGCGTGACGGATACTCACGACCACGTAGGCTCTGGCATTGCGATCGGGCCCCTTGCCAGCCTGCCACAGCTCAACGAGCCGAACAATTGCGTCTTGCACCAGGTCTTCCGCGTCAGACTGATGCTGAGCCTGCACAAGTTTTCTCGTCGCAGCCATCCAGTAGCTTACGCAGCCAGCAATGAACCTGCTTCCAGCTTCAAGATCACCCGAGTTCGCACGCGTTGCGAGTTCTTCAAGTTGCTCCGCTGATTCTCTCGTTGCTCCCAAACTATGCCCCCATGTTGTCCGCAGTCTTCACGCACCGAAGAAGCAGCATCGCCTGCCCCGCAGGGGCTACTTACACAAGTGCGCATGGAGGGGACGAGTCTGCGCACCGAATCTGTCGGCGGCGGCCTACAGCGGCGAGTCGCGCATTTTCGATGTTCGTTTACCGACGAAGCTCGACGTATGCATTTCTGCTCCACTCTTCGCGGAATGCGCGTTTTGCGCGAGACAAGAGGTTCGAAATTGCCGGCGCACTGCGCCCCAGCTGCTCCACTAAAGATGCTGGCTTCAGCCCGTCCATCAGGACCGCCTCAAGCACGGCCCTGTGGTCATCACACAACTTGGTGAGCGTGCGTCTCACCTGTTCGCGCTCGTATAGGTCATCAATTTCCACTGGCGCCACCGCGAGGTCTAATCCCGGCTCCTCCGCTTCGTCCAATGACCCCACTCGAGAGCGAGGAGAGCGCAAGAGATCGATGTATGCATGCCGAATTGTGACCATGACGTACGCACGAACATTGCGAGCAGGCCCCCGCCCGCCTTTCCACAGTTCGAGCAGTTTCAAGACTGCGTCTTGCACGAGGTCTTCAGCCATGCGCTGATGACAGGCGTAGACGAGCTTTCTGGTTGCTGCAATCCAATATGTATTGTTCGCAGCCAGAAACTCTGTCGCAGCTGCGCGGTCCCCTGCATTAGCGAGCCGCGATAATTCTTCCAGCCGCTCAATGTACTCGCGCCGCTTTGTTCTCCATGGCATGTTTGGCCTCCCCTGCACAGCCATGCGGCTGATCGCAGGTTGACCGTAGGTGGCGCCGTCGCGCTATACACCCAATGCTCACCCTGCGGGGGTGAATTGCGAACCAAATGAATGAACTTGCTGAAAAAGACTACATTCTTGTGGCCGGGCTATATACTCTTAGCGCACCAGTCGTGTTCTACGACCGTAGGCAGATTTTTGCGGTCGGGCGACATCGGTGGAAAAGAGATAGTACGTTGCCTTTTGCGCCTTCTACCCCGCCAATTGACGACGCTTTTGCAGACGCACAAATTGCCCTTGCGCACCAGGCTCTGACGGCAGGAGACACCAACGAGGCTGTGCAGATACTGCTGAAGAATTGGATCGGGTTACTCACCGGCCCTAGGCATCGTGAACTCGACGCCCTGTGTGCGCGCCTACCGCACGAAGTCGCTGAAGATCCCCGCATTCTGGCGATTAAGGCCTGCTCGCAAGACGCTCTGGGCTCTGACAAGCTCGCCCAGATTCTTCTTGCCCGAGCGCAAACGTTGGCTGCAGCGCTGACGTCGCCAACTGAGCTCCGGCAGCACCCTGACCTCGAGTGGCATCTCGGTTTTGCAGAAATGGTTCTTCTCGATGACCGCGCTCGCGTGATCGCCGTTACCGACCGTGTGTGGAGTTTGCTCGGCGAGGGTGTACAGATCGAATCACACAGCCGCGCCGCCGCGTTTCACCACATCGGTTGGGCTTACCTGCGCCACAGAGGCTCACCCGAACGCGGCATCCAGGCCCTCACCTTCGCCGTGCGCGAGTCCACTGCACTTGGCGACACAGTGCTGCGCAATCGCGCAACGCGCCACCTAGCTTTCATTCTCGCCTGGGTCGGCAAGATTCGTGCGGCGCAGCAAGCTCTCAGCCGGGTTGACGACCTCCCCGAACCCGTGACCTCCTGGCAGCTCAATAGCGTCGGTGATGTGCAGGCAGCAGAGGCCTATATCGCCTATCTCAACAACGACCTCGAGCTCGCAAAGAAGAGCATCTCGAACATCAAAGGTAGCGACACGCAGGTCGTCTCCTTCACCGGAACGGCCAGGTTCCTCTTCATACTCACGGCGGCCGCGTCTCGGGATCCCTCGCTCATGCGACGCGCGGCCCTCGAACTACAGCACATTCCTCGGCAGGACTCACGGGGGGTCTCGTGGGAGGCATTCCACAGAATGTGCCAGGCCGTATTGTCGGAGGCCACCGGCGGCCGCGACCGGGCGCTCGCGATCGCCCGCAAATTCTCGGGCACTGAGGACATGCCGCTCGTGATCGTGGTGCTCGCGGGGATTCTGCGACGCGCGGGGCAAGTGAACGAAGCTTTGGGCATGCTTCAGAACCTACGCAAATACCAACAGATGTCGTACGTGCGCGTGGCTACGCTGTCGACGGGTGCCATTAGTTCGTCACTCAGCGGCAACCCCGCGGCCGCGCACGAGCTACTCGAGCTGGCGTTAGAGGCGGCCGAAGAGGAGGGCATCTGCCGTCCGTTCTGCGAGTGGGACCTTGAGCTACGCAAACTCCTGACCGAGCATCTCGCGTGGGGCACCCGGTACTCCGAGTTCATCACCGGCTGCTTCTCGCAAAAGACCGAATCGCACCCGCTGCACGAACTCTCAAAGCGCGAACGCCTCGTTCTCGCGCAGCTACGCACCACTCGCACGCTCGCCGAGATTGCTGAAGCGCTCGGAGTCTCTCCCAACACCGTAAAAACACAGGCTGGATCCATCTACCGCAAACTCGGAGTCAAGTCACGCAAAGAGGCGATCAGCGTCATCGTCGAGGACGCACTTGGCCCTTAGAGCGTGTCTGGCAAACCTGTCGCTGTCGTGATGTCCCCGGCTGAGCGTGATGAGCAGCGTAGGGCGCTCAAGGAAGCTGAACTGCGCATTCTTGCGATCGCCACCACGCTGGCTGCCGACAGGTCACGCATGGTGTCTGCTGACGAGGCCCGGGAGTCGCTTCTTGCAGCAGAATAAGAAGCTACTGCAAGACCACGCGGAGGTAGTTTTTGCGGACCACTGCGTCGAGTGGTTGGGCAGCAACCTCACGGCAACGGAGCGCGACAGGCACGGCGAAACCCCTCAAAACTACTGGTCGTACGCCCCCGGAACGTTCTGATCCCAGTCGATAATCGACCCGGTCACCACGCCGCTGCGATCACTCAGCAAGAACACGATCGCGTCGGCAATCTCGTCGGGCTGGCCCAGCTTGCCCATCGGCTGCGCGGCCGAGGCCGCCGCCAGCCAGTCATCAGCGGCGCCGTGAAAGTTCTTCTGCGTCTGTGCCTCACCTGGCGTCGCGGTCCAGCCGATGTTGAGGCCGTTAATGCGCACCCGGTCGAAGCGGTGCGCAAACGCCGCGTTGCGGGTGAGCCCCGCGAGCCCCGCCTTCGCGGCCACGTAGGGCGCGAGGTACGGCTGCCCGCCGTGCATCGCCATTGACACGATGTTCACGATCGTGCCGGGCTCGCCGCGCCGCACCATGTCGGCGACGGCGCCCTGCATCGTCATGAACGGCACCGCGAGGTTCAGGGTGAGGTGTTCGTTCAACAGCTCGCGGCTCGTGTCGAGCAGCGTGCCCCGGCTCGTCGCGCCAGCCGCGTTCACGAGGCTGTCGACGCGGCCAAACCGCGCGATCGTCTCGGCGACCGCGCGCTCGGCCTCACCGTCGACGCTCAGGTCGGCAATCACCGCGTGAGCTTCAACTCCTGCGCTGGCTGCGGCGCCGGTGCCCGCTGCGGCGCCGGGTGTCGATCCGGATCCCGCCGCACGGATCGCCTCGAGCGCGACCTCGGCCTTCGCGGCGCTGCGGCCCACGATCACGACGCCCGCGGCGCCCTCGCGCGCGGCAGCGCAGGCGACCGCGAGCCCGAGGCCCTGCGTGCCGCCGGTGACGAGTACGATCTTGCCCTGCATGAGTGCCTGCATGACGCTCCCTGTTTTCACTTCAGTGGTGGTTTCGTGGGTGCCGCACCTCGGTGCGAGCCATTGAGGTCGACGTTAGTCTTCGAGGCGGGCCGGGCGCAGCGGCAGCCCCGTCGCCGTGTAAATCTCGTCGATGAGTGCCATCGTGTTGCGCGAGCGGGCGAGGCGCTCGCTGTCTCGCACCCCCGCGCGCAGCTCGCGGCGCACACGCTCGAGCTGGTACACGTACGAAGAAGTCGTGCCGACGCGCTCGGTGCGCTCGGTTGCCTCTGCGCCGGCCCCTGCAGCGCCAGTGCGCACGATGAGCCGGTCGTCCTCTTGCGGCTTCACAAAGTTGGGTGTGAGGAGCGAGCCCACGGTGCCCACAAGTTCAAGCGCGAAGTCGAACTCGCTGTGCTGCATGTTGGTGCGCATGGTGACCTGCGCGTCACCGAGCGTGAACTCGGCGTCGACGGCCGCATCGACTCGCGGGTCGGGTGCGTAGGGGGTGGTCTGCGCGCCGTCGAGCGTGAGCGACTTGCCCGTCGCGTCGCCGATCGTGAGCAGCGCGTGCAACGCGTAGCAGCCCAGGTCCATCATCGCGCCGCCGGCGAGGTCGTAGCTCCACCGCGGGTCATGCGCCCCCGGATCGGGCATGCGCATGTGCACCCGCACCTCGCGCAGGTCGCCGATCTCGCGCGCTTGAAGCAGCTCGAGTATGCGGGCGATGAGCGGGTGATCGGCGTAGTGAAACGCCTCCCACGCCCAGCCGGGCGAGGTGTCGAGGCGCTGCACGACCCGGTCAAACTCTGCGAGGTTTGCGGCGAACGGCTTCTCTGCGAGAACTGAGCGGCCCGCCTCGAGCGCGCGCGCCGTCCAGTCGGCGTGAAGCCCGTTGGGCAGACCGATGTAGACGACATCGAGCGAGTCGTCGGCGATGAGGGCCGCGTAGTCGTCGTGGGTGGCGGCGAAGCCGTGCTCGGCCGCGTATGCGGTGGCGCGCTGCGGGTCGCGCGCGGCGACGGCGGCCCGCTCATCGCCCGTGTGCGCGGTCGCTTCGAGGATCGCGAGCTCGGCGATGCGGGAGGCCCCAAGCATGCCGATGCGCAGCGGCTGTGGAGTCTGCGACTGCGGAGTCTGCGACTGCGAGGTCATGATGCGACCGCCTGTCGAATGAACGCCACGCTCTTGCGCGCGTTCTCGAGCGCGCGGGCGGCGTCGTCTTCGTTCTCGACGACGGTGTCTTGCTCGAGCACGTACCAGCCGTCGAACCCTGCGCTCGCGAGTGCCTCGACGATCTCGCCGACGCGCGCGTCGCCCTCACCCAGCGCTTGATACATGCCCTGCCGCACGCCCTCGCGGTAGTCGATCTCGCCCGCGCGCACGCGCTTCGCCACGGCCACGCTCACGTCTTTCAGGTGCGCGTGCACGATGCGGTCGCCGTGCTGGCGCACCAGCTCCACCGGGTCACCACCGCCGAGCGTGAAGTGGCCGGTGTCGAGGCACAGACCAATCGTTGACCCCTCCACGACACGGCCTACCGCCTCTGGGGTTTCGATCAGTGTGCCCATGTGCGGGTGCAGCGTAGCCACCACGCCCACCGCGGCGGCCGCGCGCTGCACGCGATCGAGGTTGGTGAGGAGCGTCTGCCATTCGACATCGCTGAGCTGCGGCGCCTCGTCGTAGCCGTCGGCTCCCGTGACCGCTGCGAGCACGAGGGTGGATGCGCCCGCTGCGACGTAGGCCTCGAGTTCGCGTTCGATCGCGGGGAGCGGGTCCTCGGCCGACCCGGCCTCTGCCGACTTGTGCAGCACCGCGGGGTAGAAGCCACCCACCGCGCTCAGGCCCGCGTCGGCGAGCACGCGCGCACGCTCGGCGGGCGCGTCGGGCAGAAAGCCCTCGGGGCCAAACTCGGTTGCGGTGATGCCGAGTGACACCATCTCGCCGAGCACCCGGTCGCGGCCGAGCTGCTCGCCCCAGCCGGGCACTTCGATGACACCCCAGCTAATGGGGGCTGATGCGATGCGTGCGTTCATGTCGTGACTCCTTCGTCGTAAGTGTGGTGGCTGGGCGCTAGTCGGTGGCGCCCGTTGGGGTGGTCGCCGCGGTGGTGCCCGCTACGGGTGCGCTGGCCTCCCAGCGGCGATCTGCCGCCGAGCGTTCGGCCGCCGAGATGACCTGTGCGGCAGACAGCGCGTCTTGAATGTTGGAGTTCACGGCGGTGCGGCCTGCGACGGCCTCCAGGAACTTCTTCGCCTCGATGACCTTTAGGTCGTCGTACCCCATCGAGGTGCCCGCGCCGGGCTGGAACCTGCCGAAGTCACCCATGCCGGGGCTCGCCATGACGCGCGTGTACCCCTGGTGAGCGGCGCCCAGGCCGCTCGAGATGTGCAGCTCGTTCATGCGCTCGAAATCCCAGTGGGCCGAGCCGTTGGTGCCGTAGACCTCGATACCGTAGCTGGCGCGCGGGCCCACGGCCACGCGTGACGCTTCGAGCGTGCCGACGGCGCCGTGTGCGACTGCGTCGCCCGAGAGCTTCACGAGCATCGCCGCATAGTCCTCGTTCTCGACCGATTTCATGTCGCCGTCTTCGATCACCGCGAAGTGAGTGCCGGTGCCCATGGGCAGCTCGGGCCGTTCGGTGTAGACGGTAGAGGTGACGGCACTAACCTCGGCGATCGGGCCGAGCGAGTACTGCACGAGGTCGACGAGGTGACCCATCAGGTCGCCCAGTACGCCTGAGCCCGCCAGGTTGCGAATGAAGCGCCACGACAGCGCACCGCGGGGGTCAGCCGAGTAGTCGGCGAACATGTGTCCGCGCACGTTCGTGATGCGGCCGAGCTCGCCGCTCGCGATGAGCTGCTTCAGGTGCTCGATCGCGGGCGCGTGGCGGTAGTTGAATCCGATCGTGCTGACTACGCCGGCCTCGGCCGCCGCTTCAGAGACCGCGCGGGTTTCGTCTTCGCCGCGGCCCACGGGCTTTTCGACCCAGAAGTGCTTGCCCGCCTTCGCGGCTGCAATCGAGATCTCGGCGTGCAAAAAGTTGGGGGCGCAGATCGACACAACGTCAACCTCGGGGTCGTTCAAGACCGCGTGGTAGTCGGCCGAGGCACGCTCGTAGCCGAGCACCTCGACAGCCTCCTGCGCCCGCGCGGGTGCGGTGTCGGCCGCGTGCACGAGCCGTGTCTTGATGCCCAGGTCGGGGTACGCGTAGCGCAAGTTCGAGTATGCGCGGCTGTGCAGCTGGCCCATCCAGCCCACGCTAATGAGGCCCACGCCGATGGTGATGGTGCCGTCTTCGTTCGTCTGCATCTGAGATTCTTTCGTCGAGGTGGGCTGAGATGCCTGTCACCGGGTGCGCCGTTGCAGGGGCCCAAACGTGAAATATGGACCGGTCCAAATTGTAAGTACATAATGAGTTTTGTGTCAAGCCGTTGCGGGATTGCTGCTCGGCGCGTCGCTTCGCGCACCAGTCTCGCGTCAAGCATCTCGTTACCCGAAAAACTGATGCTTGACGCCGGATCGGTGCGGCTAGCGACGCTCGACGCGCGACGCGCGACGGCCATTGCGCCCACACCAGTGAAGCTCGCGTGGGTGAGCGCCGCAACGAGGATGCAGCGGGGTGCGGTCACAGGGACTCCGGCTGGGCTGAGGTGGGCAGTGAACTCAGGGGAGCGCAGAAAGAGGGGGCGCCCTGCTGGGCACCCCCTCTCGTCTAGCTAGGCCGCGAGCCGAACGCTAGCGCTCGTCTTCCTCAGGAATCACGACGTTTACGACCTCGGTGACGGTGACCCGGCCCACTCCTGCAGCCTCGTCCTCTTCAATCTCGTCACGAATCGTGCGCACCGTGTCGGTGCTCGTGCCCACCTGGCGCAGCTCGTGCACGAGCTGCTCGAGCTCGGCCCCGCCAGCCATGAGGCCCGTGAGCTCTTCAAGTGAAATGTCTGCCTTCTCGTGGTAGCCGATGCTCTGGCCGCGCTTGAGCAGCAGAAACCGGTCACCGACGGGATAGGCGTGGTGCGGGTTGTGCGTGATGAAGATCACGCCGAGACCGCGGTCGCGCGCCTGAATGATGTAGCGCAGCACGACACCCGACTGCTTCACGCCGAGGGCGGCGGTCGGCTCGTCGAGGATGAGCACCTTCGCGCCGAAGTACACGGCGCGCGCGATCGCTACACACTGCCGTTCGCCGCCCGAGAGGGTGCCAATCGGCTGGTCGACGTCGCGCAGGTCGATGCCCATGTCGAGCAGTTCCTTCTTCGCCGTCTCGCGCATGAACTCGATGTCGAGGCGTTTGAACGGGCCCCAACCAATCGTTTTCTCGGAGCCCAAGAAGAAGTTGCGCCACACCGGCATCAGCGGTGCGACCGCGAGATCCTGGTAGACCGTTGCGATCCCCTTGTTGAGCGCTTCACGGGGCGAATCAAGCTTGACCGCCTCGCCTTCGATGAGAAACTCGCCGCCGGTGTGCTGGTGCAGGCCAGCAATAATTTTAATGAGGGTGGACTTGCCGGCGCCGTTATCGCCGAGCACGCACATCACCTCGCCGGGGCTCACCTTGAGGCTGACATCGCGCAGGGCGATGATGTTGCCGTAGCGCTTCTCGGCGTCACGTAACTCTACGAGCGGCGTGGCCGTTGCTGTTGTGGCGTTCACTTTTTACCTCCCTGCGCTGCGCGGCGCTGCAGCGTGAAGTTGAGCACGGTCGCTCCCAGCAGCATGGCGCCGAGGAAGAACTTGAGCCAGTCGGGGTTCCACTCGGCGTACACGACGCCCTTGAGTGCCATGCCGTAGATCAGCGCACCGATGGCGCCGCCGAGCGCCGAGCCGTAGCCGCCCGTCATGAGGCAGCCGCCGACGACCGCGGCGATGATGTAGAGGAACTCGTTGCCGATGCCCTCGCCCGACTGCACGGTCTTGAACGCGAACAGCTGGTGCATGCCCAGCAGCCACGCACAGAAGCTCACGCCCATGTAGAGGCCGATCTTGGTCTTCACGACCGGCACGCCGACAGCGCGTGCCGCGTCGGGCGCGCCACCCGACGCAAAGATCCAGTTGCCAATGCGGGTGCGCTTCAAGATCCAGGTTGCGACTGCCACGAGCAGGATCCAGTAGAAGACCGTGATCTTCACCTTCACCCCGAACACCGGAACATCTGATGCGAACACGGCGGCGGCCGACTCGAAGCCCGGCCACCCCGCGATCGACGGGGCAGCGACCCCGCCCGTGATCAGTCGCGTTACACCCAGGTTGAGGCCCGTCAGCATGAAGAACGTGGCCAGGGTGATGATAAAGCTCGAGAGTTTCGTCTTCGTCAACAGCCAGCCGTTGAGCAACCCAACGAGCAGCGAGAACACGAGACCGATCGTGGCCCCGACCCAGACGTTGCCGCCGAACCAGTACATGAACAGGGACGATGACAGTGCGGCTGAGATGACGCCGACACCGGCCGACAGGTCGACCTCGCCGCCGATCATCAAGAGCGAGACACCGACCGCCATGATGCCCACGGTGGATGCACCGTAGAGAATCGTGGCGATCGAGTCAGGCTTGGTGAACTGCGGTGCGACGACCGCAAACATGATGGCCAAGACGAGTGCTGCTGTGCTGGCGCCCGCCTCAGGCTTCGAGAAGAAGCGCGTGAAGAGGTTGCCGGTGGCAATACGCTCATCAAATTTTGGCGCAGTGGCTGTAGACATAGATTTCAACTCTCTCGCAGCTTTACTTGAACTGCGCGGCAACGCTCTCAGCGTTGTCGGCGTTCACAACAGCGGGGCCGGTGAGCACTGCCTGGCCGCCGCCGAGCACGTAGCCACCCTCGTGGAACAGGCGCACCGCTTCTACCGACTCGTAGCCCTGCATGAACGGCTGCTGGTCGATACCGAAGAGCATCGTGCCGTCCTTGATCGCTGCGTACACGTCAGAGTTCAGGTCGGTCGTGGCGAGCGTGGCTGAGCTACCGGCGTCCTTGATCGCGTCAACAGCGGTCATGGCGAAGGGCGCACCGAGGGTCAGCACGGCGTCGATGTCTTTGTTGGTCTGCAGCTTGGACGTGATTGTCGAAGCAACGTTTGTCATGTCGGTGCCCTGCACGTACAGCACCTCCGAGGTGCCTTCGAGAGTGTCGGCGAGGCCTTCGCAGCGCGACTCGAGGCCGACGTGGCCCTGCTCCTGGATCACGCAGACGACCTTCTTCAGGCCAGCCTCGTTGAACTGTTCGCCCGCTGCCTGGCCCGCGATGAACTCGTTCTGGCCGAAGTGGGCGAGTACGCCCATGTCCTTGTACTCGTTCTCGCCCGCGTTGATGCTAAACACGGGGATCCCCGCTTCAACAGCCTTCTTCACCTCGCCTGACATGGCGTCGGCCTTCGCGAGGGTGACAACGATGCCGTCGACACCCTGGTCTACCGCCTGCTGCACGAGCTGCGCCTGGCGCGCACCATCGGGATCCGAGGTGTACAGCAGCTCGATGTTGTTGCGCGACTCGGCCTTCTCGGCACCGGCCCGGATCGTGTCCCAGAACGTGTCGCCGGGGGCCGCGTGCGTGATCATCGCGACCTTGAGCTTGTCTTCTTTAATAGCGTTGCCATCGTCGCCGCCAGCCGCGCCACCACCGGCGCCCGCGGGGCTGCCACAAGCGGCGAGGAGCAGGGCTCCGGTTGCTGCGATGCCGGCGAAACCGACTCGGGTCCAGCGCTTCATTTGTGACTTCATTGTCTTCACTCCATCGTGTTAATTGAACTAATGTCGTTACAAAGCTTTAGCTCTGCTCTGTACAGTACAGCAAGTTTTCGCGTCAGGCGACCTTTACGATAAAGGTTGGATAACGACCCGCGAGACTCTCGCGCACCGCCTCTGCCGCCATCTGAAATGTAGCGGCCATGGCCGCCTCAGAAAGCCCAGAGGTGTGCGGGCTGAGAAGCACGCGGGGGTCGTGCGCGAGCGGGTGCCCGCGCATCGGCTCCGCCGCAAACACGTCGAGGCCGACGCCCGCGAGAGTCCCCGAGCCGAGCCCCCACGCGAGTGTATCGGTTGATACGAGTTCGGCGCGGGCGCAGTTCACGAGCACGAGACCCGGCTGCGCCGTCGCCAGCAACTCACGCGGCAGCAACTCACCGTCACCGCCCGGCAGGTGCAGCGTAATCGCGTCGGCCCGCCGCACGGCTTCTGCGAGTGTCACGTTCTCAAACTCTTCGGCCTGCACGAACGGGTCGTGCACGAGCACGCGCATACCAAACGCGGTGGCAAACCCCGCGATCACACGGCCGATGCGGCCGAACCCGATCACCGCGAGCGTCTTGCCGTGCGCGTCGCCTGGCACGGGCACCGCGTCGCTGCCCCAGCGGTCCCCTGCGACGAACGCGTGCGACTGCGGCACCCGCTTAATGAGCGCGAGCAGCATCGCAAACGCCCCCTCTGCGACCGCGCGGGCGTTGCTGCCCGGCGTCACCGCGACGGCGATGCCGCGCTCGTGGCACGCGCCGACATCGACGCGCTCGACGCCCACGCCGGTACGCGCGACGACGCGCAGCGCGGGCATGTGCGCAAGCAGTGCCCGGTCGACGTCGTACGCTGCCCGCACGATCGCGCCCTCGGCGGCCGCGAGGTCGCCCGCATCGGGCTCGGGCTCAAATCGCACCCCGGCGCCCAAGTGCGGCAGCACCAGCGCCGGATCAACGGGCCCGAGCCCCACGACGAGCGGGCTGGATCCTGCGATCGGCTTCGCCGCCGCAGGAAGACCGGAAGATGAAGACGCCGCCGCAGGAAGACCGGAAGATGAAGACGCCGCCGCAGGAAGACCGGAAGATGAAGACGCCGCCGCAGGCGTGGCCGTCATGACGCTGCCCCGAGGTCGGGGAGCGCGCCGCGCACGGTCGCAGCGAGCAGCGTCGCATCAGACCCGATCGCGATGAACTTGAAGCCGCGTGCAAGGTACGCCTCGGCCCCCGCCCGGTCGTTCGTGAGAATGCCCGCGACCTTGCCGTGTGCACGGCAGGCGGCAACCACCCGGTCGAGCGCCTCCTGAAACACGGGGGCGTCAAACTGGCGCGGCACGCCGAGCGCGTAGCTCAGGTCCTGCGGGCCCACGAACAAGACGTCGGCGCCGGGTGTCGCAGCGATCGCGTCGAGCTCGGCCATCGCTCCGGCCGTCTCGATCTGCACGATGCCCGCGGCGCGGTCGTTCGCGGCGTCGAGCGCCTCCACCTCGCCACCCCAGCGGGCAGCACGGTTATAGGTTGCGACACCGCGGTCTCCCTCGGGCGGGTACAGTCGGTGCCTCAGCGCGGCCGCCGCCTCTGCCGCACTCGAGATGCGCGGCAGCATCACGCCCGCCGCCCCCGCGTCGAGCACCCGCCCGACCCGTATGCGGTCGGGCTGCTCCACGCGCACGAGCGTCGCGGTGCCGTAACCGCCTGCCGCGGCAACGATCGAACCGACCTCGGCCTCGTCACCGCCACCGTGCTCAAGGTCTGCGAGCACCCAGTCGAGCCCGGCCGAGGCACACACCTCGGCCGCGGCGACCGAGCCGAGCCCCAAGAACGTGCCGACCGTGGGCTCGCCCGCGAGAAACCGGGCGCGCAGGGCGCGGCCCGCGGCCAGCGGGCCGGCAGCTTGGAACGATCCGGCGCTCACAGCTGCCGCGCTCACAGCTGCCGCACCAGATTCTGCCGCGCTCATCCGTGCCACCGCTGGTTCGCGCGACCCTCGAGGTAGTCGGCGAGCTCGACGCTCGTATCGGGCGCCTGCGACACCTCGGCGGGAGAAACGTCCCACCACACCTCTGAACTGGGCAGGTCCACGTGAGGAATGGTGGGCACAACGATGACGACCGGGCCCTTGACCTCGCGCGTCTCGGCGAGCGCCTGGCGCACCTCGTCGGCGGTGTACGGCTTGCGCACCACCGCGCCGAGGCCGGCCGCGATCTGGGTCAGGTCGATGTTGAGGTAGTCACCCTCGAGCCGGCCCGCATCGGAGCCCGCGAGCGATCCGCCCGCTTCGCGGTAACGAAACTCGTTGCCAAAGTGCTCGCCCGTGCGCCACATCTGCAGCCGACGAATCACCTGGTACCCGTGGTTTTCTGACACCACGAGCGTGAACGGAATGCGCTCTTGCGCCGCGGTCACGATCTCGGTGGGTGCCATCACGAAGGTGCCGTCGCCAATAAACGCGGTGACGCGGTGGCTGGGGTCGGGGTCGGCGAGGCGCACGCCCATCGCCGCGGGCAGCTCGTAGCCCATGCATGAGAACCCAAACTCGAGGTGCGCGTGGCGCCCGTTCGTGGCGTCCCACACCTTCTGTAGATCGCCGGGAGGGCCGCCGGCCGCGGCGACGATCGTGTCGCCGGGCTGCGCGTGCTCCTGCAGCAGGCCGATGAGCTGGCCCTGCGTGAGGATCGCATCGGTGTCGGGCACCTCGGGCCGAGTGGCCTTGTCGAATACCTGGTCTGCGTCAAGCGCCCGCGCCCGCGCCGGGGCCCACTTGGCGCGCGCGGCCTCGACATCGGCGGCCCAGTCGGCCGCGACGCGGTAGTCGCCGAGCGCCTCGGTGAGCGCGTCGAGCGCGAGACCCGCGTCGGCGAGCGCGGCGTACGCGCCCTGCTTCACGGCATCGTGCTCGACAACATTGATCGACGCGAACTTGACGTTCTCGCCCTGGAAGATGGACTGCGAGGCGGTCGCAAAGTCGGTGAGGCGGGTGCCGATGTGCAGCACGAGGTCGGCGCGCTCTGCGAGCCGGTTCGTCTCGGGCGAGCCCTCGAGCCCGATGCCGTCAACGCGGAACGGGCCGTCGCTCGTAACCGCGCCCTTACCCGCGAACGTCTCGCTGATCGGCAGGCCGGTGCGGCGGCCGAGCTCGGTGAGGCGCTCTTGCGCGTCGGAGTAGATCACACCGCCGCCCGCGATCACGAGCGGGCGCTTGGCCGCACGCAGCAGGCGCGCGATCTCGGCAATCTCGGCCGCGTCGGGCACACGGCGCCGAATCACCCAGTCTTTCTCGTCGAAGAACTCGACGGGAAAGTCGTAGGCGTGCGACTGCACGTCTTGTGGCAGTGCGAGCACGACGGCGCCGGTCTCCTCGGGGTTCGCGAGCACCCGAAACGCCTGCGGCAGCGCCGTGAGCAGCTGCTCGGGGCGGTTGATGCGGTCGAAGAACCGCGAGATGGGGCGAAACGCGTCGTTGACGGTCACATCTGGGGTGCCCGGCAGGTCGATCTGCTGCAGCACGGGGCCCTGGCGGCGCGTGGCGTAGGTGTCGCCGGGGAAGAGCAGCAGCGGGATCCGGTTCACGGTCGCGAGCGCCGCCGCGGTCACGAGGTTCGTGGCACCCGGGCCAACCGACGCGGTAACCGCGAGGGTCTGTCGGCGCTTGGTGGCTTTCGCGAAGCCAGTGGCGAGATGCGCGATGGCCTGCTCGTTGCGGCCCTGCACAAACGGGAGGCTGTCTGCATACTCGGCAAACGCCTGGCCGAGCCCGGCGACGTTGCCGTGGCCGAAGATGCCGAGCGCCGCGGGGACGAAGCGGCGTCGGACGCCGTCTGCGACCGTGTACTGGGCGGCCGTGTACTTCACGATCGCCTGGGAGACCGTAAGACGTACGGTCTTGCCCGAGAGTCCTTGCACCATTGCTGTGCTCCTTATTGCTTGCTGGTTATGTTGTTGTAGTTCTTGTGCGGGTCCTGCGCGAGCGCCCTCCCCGTCATCCTGCGCGAGGAACGAGTCGCAGGATCCACCCCTAGCTGTGCAGAATCACGGTCTTCACCTCGGTCATCTCCTCGACCGTGGCGCGCACGCCCTCCTTGCCGTACCCGCTGGCCTTGAAGCCGCCATACGGCATCAGGTCTGCACGCCACAGCGGCGTCCACCCGAGGTGCACGCTGCCCGCGTCGATTTCGCGCATCGCGCGCACCCCCTCGGAGAGGGTGCCACCGAAGACACCTGCGGCGAGGCCATACGGGGTGCCGTTGGCCGCATCGATCGCCGCGTCAAACGAGTCGACGGTGGTGACCGCGACGGCGGGCCCAAAGAGTTCTTCTTGCGCGAGCGCCTGGCGCGTATCGACGCCCGCCACAATCGCGGGTGACACGAACGCACCGTCGCGTGCGCCGCCGGTCAGAAGCCGCGCACCCTCGGTGACCGCCTGCGCGATGCTGCGCTCGACGCGCTCAGCCTCGCGCTCGGTAATGAGCGGGCCGAGCGTCGTGCCCTGGGCCGACGGGTCGCCCATGCGAATCGCCTCGACCTTGGGCACGAGTGCGTCGAGAAAGTCGCGCTCGATATCGCGGTGCACGATCACGCGCTGCACCGAGATGCACACCTGGCCACCGTTGACGTAACCGCCCGCCGCCACCGCCGCGGCCGCCTTCTCGAGGTCGGCGCCGGGCAAGATCAAGGTCGGTGACGACGCCCCGAGCTCGAGCGACAGCTTCTTGATACCCGCGATACGTGCGATGTGCTCTCCCACGCCCGTTGATCCGGTGAATGAGATTTTGCGCACGCGAGGGTCGCTCACGAGCGTGTCGCCGATCGAGCCGCCCGCGCCGGTGATCACCGAGAGGACGCCCTCGGGGAGGCCGGCCTCGATGAACAGCTGCGCGAGCGCGAGCGCGGTGAGCGGGGTGGCGCCCGCGGGCTTGAGCACAACCGCGTTGCCTGCGGCGAGCGCGGGGGCGAGCTTGTGCAGCACGAGCAGTGCCGGGTAGTTGAAAGGGGTGATCGCGACGACGATGCCGACGGGCTGTCGCAGGGTGAATCCGACCTTGTCTTGACCGGTGCCGGGGTTCGCGTCGAGGGGCAGCGAGTCGCCGTAGAGCTGTGTGCCTTCGTGTGCGGCGAGGCGAATGATGGCGCCCGAGCGGCGCGCTTCACCGAGGGCTTCGGCGAGCGGCTTGCCGTTCTCGGCCGAGATCGTGGCACCAAGCTGGTCTGCCCGCGCGTCGGCAAGATCTGCGGCGCGCTGCAAGATCACGGCGCGCTCGTGGGCGGGGGTGCGGCGCCAGATGGCCGCCCCGCGCTCGGCGGCGTCGAGGGCGGCGAGCGCGTCCGCCGGGCTGGCGAGCGCGACCTCGCCGACGGCGCGGCCGTCAAACGGTGAGCGCACTTCGGCGCGGTTGCCCGTGGCGGCTTCGCGCCATTCGCCGCCAATGAGCAGCCCGTAGCTGCCGTGTTCGCTCGTGCCCTGCCCTGCGCTGGTGTGATTGCTCATTGGTGCGCCCTTGCCCGTCGTCGTTGATGTAGATCGCAGCTGATGTGATTCAGCGATCGTTTGGACCGGTCCAAATTGTAAGCACATGGTGCCTGGTTCGTCAACCTCGCACGCGGGCGCCCCGCCGTGGCACGATAGACGCGTGACCTCCCGTGACGACGCGCCCCCCGCCTCAGCCGCTCCCCACGCCCGCCCCACCATGCGCGACGTGGCCGAGCGCGTCGGTCTCTCGCGGCAGCTCGTGTCGATCGTGCTGCGCGGCGCCCCCGGCGCGAGCGAGGCCTCACGCGAGCGCATTCTGGCCGCGGCACGCGAGCTCGGCTACCACCCCGACGACTCGGCGCGCATGCTGCGCCGGCGCCGCAGCGGCCAGATCGGCGTGCTCTTCACCATGCGACAGCCCTTCGAGGTCGACCTCGTCGAAGCCCTGTACCGTCGCGCCGCCGAACGCGGATTCGCGCTCGCCCTGAGCACGATGAGCGCGTCTCGCTCACAAGAAACCGCTCTCGCCGAGCTCATGCGGCAGCGCATCGAAGCGCTCATCGTGCTCGACGCGCACGAGGGCAACGAAGAGTTCATCGGCCTCCCCGCGGGGATCCCCACGCTGCTGCTCGGCGGCCCCGCCTCCCCCGAGCCGCACGACAGCGTCGATGTCGAGAACCGCTCGGGCATCGCCCTCGCTGTCGAGCACCTCGCCGCGCTCGGCCACGAGCGCATCGCGTACGTAGGGCCCGAGGCGGGCCCCAACGCCGCCGAGCGCCTCACGGGGTACCGCGACGCCATGCGCTCGCTGGGTTTTTCGAGCCGGATCGTCCCGAGCGCCTTCACCGAGGAGGGCGGGCACCTGGCCGCCACCGCGCTCCTCGCCGAGCTTCGCCCCGCCCTACCCGTGCGCTCCGTTGCGGGGCCCACTGAGCGCTCCGCTGCGGCGCACGCCGGGCGGGCGATATCGAGCAGCCAGTCGGCACCCACCGCGCTGATCTGCGTGAATGACCACTGTGCGATTGGTGCGCTGCAGACGCTGGTGCGCGCGGGGGTGCGCGTGCCCGAAGACGTGTCGATCATCGGCTTTGACGACAGCAGCGCGGCGGCGCTGCCGTTCGTGCAGCTCACAAGTGTGCGACCAGACCCCGACCGCATGGCGCAGCTCGCCATCGAGACCGTGCATGCGAGGCTCGAGCACCCCGACACGGCCGCCACCACGCTGCGCGTGACCCCCACGCTCACCCTGCGCGCGAGCACTGCCCCGCCCGCCGCACCTGCCGCACCTGCCGCGACCCGGGTCTAGCCAGGCCCACCAACCCAGCGTCAAACATCAATTTTTGGAGAAAACTGATGCTTGAAGCTGGATCGATGCCACAAGCAAGGTCGCAGCGAGGGCCGCACCCCCGGCGAGGCATTAGACCCAATTCCCAGCCGCGCTGGCACGTGCCAGCGGAGGTTTGCTAGGGTGGCCCAATGCTTGACCCGCAAAGGAGCACCATGCCTGCCACACCCGAACTACTCGCAACCTGCTGGACCACCGCGGGCACCGCCCTGCCGCTCCCCGGCCACTCGCGCAGCCCGATCGCCCTCGAAGAACGCATCGCCGCCACCGCGCAGGGTGGCTGGCAGGGGTTCGGCCTCGTGCACGCAGACCTCGAGGCGTATCTTGCGGGCCCGGGCACGCTCGCCGACCTTGGCAGCATGCTCGCCGACCACGGCATCAAGCACCTAGAACTCGAACTCATCGAGCACTGGTGGGCGAACGACGACCGCCGGGCCGAATCTGACCGGGTGCGACGCGACATCTTTACCGCCGCCGAGGCGCTGGGCGCGCAAACCATCAAGATCGGCCCCGAAACGTCGGGGCGCCCCGTTGACCCGGCACAGTTCGCCGAGAGCTTTGAAGCCCTCGCAGTCGAGGCGGCCGAGCACGGCACGCGCGTCGCCCTCGAGTTCTTGCCGTTCGCCAGCTACGGCGATTCGCTCGAGATGGGCATCGAGCTCGTGACGCAGGTGGCGCACCCGGCGGGCGGGCTGTGCCTCGACATTTGGCACGTCGCCAGGCCCGGCACCGACTATGCCGTCATCGCCGAACGCCTGCCCGGCGAGTACGTCTTCTCGGTCGAGCTGAACGACGCCCACCCCGAGGTGGTGGGCACGCTATTTGAAGACACGATTCACCGCCGCCTACTGCCCGGCGAGGGAAGCTT
This sequence comes from Leucobacter faecis, assembly GCF_054456635.2. Classification (NCBI taxonomy): domain Bacteria; kingdom Bacillati; phylum Actinomycetota; class Actinomycetes; order Micrococcales; family Microbacteriaceae; genus Leucobacter; species Leucobacter faecis. Next base: position 143,592 of record NZ_JBTJEP020000006.1, on the reverse strand, counting down.
CGACGTGCCCTCGTTCATTAATGCGGTGCGCGCGACGGGATTCTCGGGCCCGTGGGGTGTCGAAATACTGTCTGACCACCACCGCACGCTGCCGCTGACAGACGGGCTCACGCAGGCCCGCGACGCCGCACTCGCCTGCTTCGCCGAGGCAGACCGCCGCCTCGGCGGAGCTAGCCCGCGGTGGTAGACCCGCGCACCACGAGCCGCGGCTCGATGAGCACCTCGAGGCCGCGCTGCGGGGTGGGCGGCACGGCCTGATCCGGAGCCGAATGAGCGGCGGGGCCATCGAGCTCCGTGAGCGCGGTGAGCAGCGCGGTCGCGGCGTCGCGGCCGATGCGGCGATTGCCGGGGTCGACGCTCGTGAGCGAGATGCGCGGGATCGCGGCGAGCGTCGTGTCGTCGTAGCCCGCGACGCGGCAGCCGCCGGGCACCGCGATGCCGGCCGCCTCGAGTGCGGTGATCGCGCCGATCGCAGCGAGGTCGTTGACGGCGATGATGGCCTCGGGTAGGCGGCCATCGGCGAGCATGCGCTCGACCGCGCGGTGCGCGCCAGCCTCGGTAAAGTCGGCGGTCTCGACCCACGAGTCGGCGGCGAGGCCGCGGCGCTCGATTGACGCGGTGAACGCCGCAGCACGCGAGGCCGACACAGTGCCACCGCGGCCGCCGACGAGCGCGATGCGCGTGACGCCCTGGTGCGCGAGGTGCGCGACGACGAGGTCGACGCCCGCGTTGTCGTCGCTACGCACGGTGGCGACGACGTCGGGCGTCGCATCGATCGCGCTAGCAACGACGGTGGGAATCGTGGCCGCAAAGTCGGTGAGCTCAGCGAATCCGGGGATCGTGCCGACCGTGATCAACCCCGAGGGGCGCAGGTCGCGCAGCATCGCAATATTGTCTTGATCGAGCATCGCGGCGCCGTCGCCGTCATCGACCTGGGCGCTCACGATCATGGTGCGCCGGCCAGCGTCGGCCAGCTGCGCCCGCGCTGCCCCCACGATCTCGGCGAACAGCGGGTTATGCAGGTTTGAGACGAGAATCGCGACGAAGTCTCGCTTGCCGGCCGACAGCGACTGTGCGACCAGGTTGGGGCGGTAGCCGAGGCGTTCGGCGGCGTGCAGCACTCGCAGTCGACGCTCTTCGCTCACGTTCTCGCCGCCATTGAAGACCAGCGACACGAGCGACTTCGACACGTCGGCCTCGCGGGCCACATCGCGAATGGTGGGCGGGCGCTGGGGCGCGCTGCGGGGCGCGGCTGCGGCCTTCGTTGGGTCAGTCATGGCACCTCCTTGCACCCGATCATCTTACGGGAGCACGGCCCGCCAACCCGCCCCGCGAGCCCCGCCCGCCCGGCGAACTACGCGAACGCCGCCTTGAACGCGTCGAGCGCGGCCTCGGGGTCGCCGCTCGCCCACGCCTCCATGCCGATCACGCCGTCGTAGCCCAGCTCGCGCAGTGCCCGCGCGACGGCTTCGTAGCGAATCTCGCCCGTGCCCGGCTCGCACCGGCCCGGCACGTCGGCCACCTGAATCTCGCCGATCCAGGGCAGCGCTTCGGTGACAAGCGACACGAGGTTCCCCTCCCCGATCTGCGCGTGGTACAGGTCGAGGTTGAGCCGCAGGTTGGAGTGGTTGACCCCGCGCACGAGCGCGAGCGTGTCAGCGGCACGCGCAAACGGGGTACCCGGGTGATCGACCGCGAGGTTGAGGTTCTCGAGCACAAACGTGCGGCCGGCTGCCGCCCCAAGCTCAGCCACCTGGCGCAGCGTCTCGGCGGCGTGCACCCAGTCCTCGCCGCTCACGTCGGAGTGCGCGACGACGGGAATGCCGCCTTCGCCCAGGCCTGTGCCGTGGAGGTTGAGGCGGGGCGAGTCGATGATCTCTGCGGCCGCGAGTGATTCACGGGCCGTGGCGAGCAGCTCGGCCCGGCCCGCAGCCGTCGTGAGGTCACCGCGCAGATACCCGGTCATCGACGAGAACTCGGCCCCGGTCGCCTTCAGCGCCACGAGGTCCTTATTGCTCCAGTCCCAAATCTCAACAAGGAACCCGCGCTCGTGAATGCGCGCCACGCGCTCCTCGAATGGCAGGTCCAGAAACAGCATCTCGGCGCAGGCCGCCAACCGGTACTTCGTCATGAATATGCTCCCTGTCTCAGACGCCAGCGCGCGGCTAGAGCTCAACCTTGACGGCGACGCCCTCGGTAGCCGAGCGCTGCGCGGCATCGGCGAGAATGAGGGCGGCGCGGCCGTCTTCAAATGTGGGGCTCGTCGACGCCTCACCGCGCACCAGCTTCACGAACTCGACGAGCTCGAGCGCGTACGCGTCTTTGTAACGCTCGAGGAAGAACTCGCCGTAGGCGGGCTTCGCTTCGACGGCGTCTGCGGTCGACAGGCTCACGAGGCTCGTCGGCGCGTTCGCGACCTGCAGCATGCCCTTCGCACCAAACGCCTCGATGCGCTGGTCGTAGCCGATCGCGCTGTGGCGCGAGTTGACGATCGTGACGACCGCCCCCGACTCGGCGCGCAGCGTGGTGACCGCGGTGTCAAAGTCGCCGTGCTGCTTCGCACCGTCGTCGAACGCCTGCGTGCCCGTCGCCTGCACCTCGACAATGCCGTCCAAGAAGAAGCGCGCCATGTCGAAGTCGTGAATCGTCATGTCACGGAAGATGCCGCCCGACACCTTCACGTAGTCTGCCGGCGGCGCCGCGGGGTCGCGGCTAATGATGATGAGCTGCTCGAGGTCGCCAATTTCTCCAGCGGCCACGCGGGCACGTGCGCTCGCAAAATCCGGATCAAAGCGGCGGTTAAACCCGAGCGCGACGGGCACACCCGAGTCGGCCACGAGCGGGCGCAGCGCGTCGACCCGCGCAATGTCGAGGTCGATGGGCTTCTCGCACAGCACGGGCAGGCCCGCCTTAATCGAAGCCTCGATGAGGTCGACGTGGGTGGGGGTCGGCGATGCGATGAGCACGGCGTCGATCTCGCCCGATGCGATGAGCTCTTCGGGTGAGGCGGTCGCGGTGCCACCGAAGCGAGCGACGACACTCTCGGCGCCAGCGATGAACGGGTCTGCGACCCACGACAGGGTGGCCTCGGGCATGGCGGCGATGGTGGCCGCGTGAACCTGGCCGATTCGACCGGTGCCGATGAGTCCAAAACGTACGGGCTGCTGCGTCATTGCGATCCCCTTGGGGTCTCGATCACGCCGATTTAGCACGATCTAAATTGATAGGACAATGGAATCATTGTAGGGCCCAAACGGGGCTGCGCCAATACAAGCGACCACCCAATTTTGCGCGCCAACAACTTCTATCCGCGCCTTCGCCATGAAGCTTGGCTTGGTCTCCTAAAAATATGCGCGACGAATTCCGCTAATAACTGACCCAGAAGCGGAATTCGTCGCGCATATTTTATGTTCGTCACGGTTGGACAGCCACGAGTCAGGCACAAGCGCCTGCAATTGGGTTTGGTGACGCGGTTTACGCCCTAGGCACGGCCGTCGAATCACGTCGCACCAACCGCGGCGTGAAGCTGCGTGACTCGATCCGGCTCGTGTCACCCTCGAGCTTCGCGGCGAGCGCGCGCCCCGCGGCCTCGCCCAGCTCGCGCGGGTCACCGCTCACCGTGGTGAGCGAGACGAGCCCGTAGCTCGCGAGCGGCGAGTCGTCGTACCCCACGACCGAGAGATCCTGCGGTACCGCGAGCCCCAGCTCGCGCGCGGCCCCAATGACGCCCGCCGCCATCGGGTCGTTTACGGCAAGAACTGCGGTCGGTGGCGCTCCGACCGGCGCCGCACCCCGCGGAGCACTCGTCGCGAGTAGCCCGCGCGCGACCTCGCGGGCGGCGGCCTCGCCCGTGTCGGGGGCGCGCAGTACGGTGGGGGTGAGGCCGAGCTCGCGCATGGCCTCGGTGTAGCCGCGCTCGCGCTGCGCCGCGCTCGCCCCCGGGCCAGACACGCACGCGATGGCGCGGTGGCCGAGCTGCGCAAGGTGCCGCGTCGCGATGCGGCCGCCCTCAACTTCGTCGCTGCGCACCACGGGCAGCTGCGGCAGCTCACTCTCGAGCGCGCGCACGCCGAGCACGACGGCCGGAATGCCGCTGCGCGCGACCGCGGCGGCCGCAGCCTCGCCCGCGAGCACGAGGCCGTCGACACGCAGCGAGGCAAACGCCTCGAGCGGATCGACGCCCAGGTGGGCGTTGAGGTGCGCGTCGGCGACGCTGAGCGTGTAGCCGCCCGCGGCGAGCGCCTGGCGCAGCCCAGCCAGCGCCTCGACGAACCAGAGGTTGGCGAAGTCATCGATCACCACGCCGACGCTGCGGGTGCGGGTGCCCGCGAGGCCGGCGGCGAGGCGACTCGGCGTGTAGTTCAGCGCGGCAGCGGCGGCCAGCACGGCTTCGCGCTTTTCTTCGCTCACCCGGGGTGAGCCGCGCAGCACGAGCGAAACGAGGGACTTTGAGACGCCCGCATGCTCGGCGACATCGTAGATTGTGGCTCGTTTTGCGGTGGTCATGTCGGCTTCTCCTCTCGCGCGTTGTGAATACGTGTGTTGGGCGCGCCCTCAAGACACGCTGAATTCATATTGACAGAACAATTCGATTCGGGTTACCGTAATCTCCATTGGAGCGCTCCAACGATTGGTTAAACGCTATCGCCTGCGCCCCCTTCGTCGCAACGACGCAATCGAAAGGACCACCCGTGACCTCATCAATCGGCGTAGCCGTCATCGGCGCCGGCATGGCGGGCAAGGCACACGCCGCCGCCTACCGCGCAGCCTCCACCGTCTACAGCCCCACCCTGCCCGAGATTCGCCTCGTCGCGATCGGCGACGTGTACGCCCCGCTCGGCCAAGAAGCGGCGAAGCGGTTTGGCTTCGAACGCCACGAGAGCGACTGGCGCGCCATCGCAGCCGCCGACGACATCGACGTGGTGAGCGTCGTCGTTGCCAATTCCCTGCACCGCGAGATCGTGGCGGGCCTGCTCGCCGCGGGCAAGCATGTGCTCTGCGAGAAGCCGCTGAGTGACACCATCGAAGACGCCCGTGCCATGGCGGCAGACGCTCGCGCGGCTGCCGAGCGCGGCATCGTCGCCCGCATCGGGTTCAGTTACCTGCGCTCCCCCGGCATCGCGTTCATGCGCCAGCTCATTGACGACGGCCGACTCGGTGAGGTGCTGCACTTATCGGGCCGCTACTGGACAGACTACGGCTGCCGCCCCGACGCCCCCATCAGCTGGCGTTACCAGGGCCCCGCGGGGTCGGGCGCGCTGGGCGACGTGGGCAGCCACCTCAGCTACATCGCCGAGTACCTGTGCGGTGAGGTGCAAGAGGTCTCGGGTGGCCGGTTCCACACGTCCATCACCGAGCGGCCGAAACCGCTGGGGCAGGTCGTGGGGCACACGCGCGGCAACGTCAGCGACGAGACCGAGCCTGTCACCAACGATGACTACGCCACCTTCAACGCAAAGTTTGAGCGCTGCGTGGGCACCCTCGAGGTGTCGCGCGTTGCTGCCGGCCACCCCAACACCCTCACCCTCGAGGTATTTGGCTCAAAGGGTGCCGCGCGCTGGGCGCAGACAAACCCGTCACAGGTGGAGGTCATGCTGCACGACGAGCAGGGCGACCTCGCTGGCTACCGCACCGTGCCGCTCGGCCCGGCCCACCCCGGCTACGCGGGCGGCTGGGCGATGGACGCCCCCGGCGTCGGCATCGGCCAGAACGACCTGTTCGTGCACCAGGCACGCGCGTTTCTCGAGGAGGTCGCGGGGCTGCCCGAGGCCGAGTCGCTGCCGCGCTGCCGCACCTTCGACGACGGCGTGCACAACATGGAGTTTCTCGCGGCGGTCGCCGAGTCGGCTGCACAGAACGGCCAGGCCGTCGCAGTCTAAGACCTCCTGGATCCTGCGACTCCTTCGTCGCGCAGGATGACAGTAGAACGCGTCGCGCAGGATGACCACAAAGCGGGTCGCGCAGGATGACGGCTCTATACACTTACGAATCGAAAGCAGCACACACCATGAAACTTGGCGTCTACAACGCGATCCTGCATGACCGCAGCCTCCCCGAGGCAATCGCGGTCGTGCAGCGCCTCGGCCTCACCGGCATCGAGCTGAACTCGGGCGGATTTCTGCCCGCCCAGCACATTCCCACCCTCGACGAGATTCTCGTCTCTGACACCGCGCGCGACGACTTTCTCAGCCTGTTCGAGGGCACGGGCGTGAGCCCCGCGGGCCTCAACTGCAACGGCAACCCGCTGCACCCCAAGGCCGCGATTGGCGACGTGCACGCCCACGACGTGCGTCGCTCGATCCAGCTTGCCCAGCGGCTCGGGCAGGATCGGGTCGTTACGATGTCGGGGCTGCCCGGCGGCGAGCCCGGGTCCACGACCGTGAACTGGGTGGTCAACGCCTGGAACTCGGCTGCGCTCGACGTGCTCGACTACCAGTGGGACGTCGCGGCAAAGTTTTGGCGCGAGACCGACCGGTTCGCCGCCGAGCACGGCGTGAAGGTCGCGCTCGAGCTGCACCCGCAGAACCTCGTGTTCAACTCGGCCGACGTGCACAAGCTGATCGAGCTCACCGGCGCCACACACGTGGGCGTTGAGCTCGACGCCTCGCACCTGTTCTGGCAGCAGATGGATCCCGTCGCGGTGGTGCGCCACCTCGGCGAGCTCGTGTTCCACGCCGCAGCCAAAGACGTGCGCGTGAACCCCGAGTGGGCGAGCATCAACGGCGTGCTCGACAACTCGTTCCGCCGGCTTGCGCCGAACGAGCCGCGCACCAACCTGGGTGGCGACGAGTGGGCCAACGAGTGGCCCAAGAACTCGGCGTGGGACTTCGTGGCGCTCGGCCGCGGCCACGACACCGCGTTCTGGACCGAGTTCTTGCGCGCGCTGCGCGAGGTCGACCCCGAGATGTGGGTCAACATCGAGCACGAAGACGTCTCGCTCGGCCGCATTGAGGGCCTCGAGGTCGCCGCGCAGGTGCTGCGCGACGCCGACGCCGCGCTCACGGCCTCGCTGTAACCGGCCTCGGCCAGGTTGCAGCCGACGTGTGCTCCGGATCAGCTCTTGCGATCCGGAGCACACGCAGCAAGCACGAAGCACCCGGGCCACACCGCAGACCCCCGCTCACGGGCCGCAGGCAACCCGCGTACCCTTGAGGGATGCCTTCCCTCTACGACGCTGCCCTCAAGCTCGACATCTCGCTCGAAATGGCGAAGCGTCACGGCCTGCCCGCGCACCTAACTCAGGCCGAGCTCGACGAGATCGACCAAAACCCGCCCGCCTGGCTCGCGCAGTCGCGCGCCAACCGCACCGGCAAGAAGCCCGTCTGGGTGACACTCGAGTGCGCGATCTGCGGTTACGCCGAGCAAGCTCGCCCCAAGAAGTGGTGGCCCGAGTTCACCATGCTCGCATGCTTCGACCACGACCTCAGTGAGCTGCCAAAGCCCGCGGATGCTGGCGCGCACCGCGAGTTCACCTACGGCGTTGGCTCACGCTTCACAGGCGTCGTCGACGCTACCGCGGAGTAGCGCGGTCTCGCTCACCTCGCCTCGCGCCTGCAACGGCCCGGGAATAGAACCCGTGGGCTACAGTTCTACTTGATACACAAACGTGCTCCGGGGTCGGTGAAATTCCGAACCGGCGGTGATAGTCCGCGACCCGAGGCCCGCAAGGGCCGAGGTTGAACCGGTGAAACTCCGGTACCGACAGTTACAGTCTGGATGAGAGAAGCACGGGCGTGGGAGCAATTGGCGTAGGCACGACCCTGCGCGCACCCGCGTTCTCCTCGGCTGCATCGACGAGAGGAGAAACATTGCACTGGCTGATCGACGCCTTCAACTCCCATTGGGTGCTGCCCGGCGGGCAGACCCTGCTCGTGCGCGAGGTGGTCGGCAACGCGTTCGGGCTCGCGAGCGCGTTCGGCGGGATGCGCCGCAAGATCTGGGCGTGGCCCGTGGGCATCGTGGGCAATCTGCTGTTGCTCACCGTGTTTCTCGGCTCAATTCTGGCCCCGGATCATGCCCTACCGAGCCTGCTCGGCCAGGCTGGCAGGCAGGTCATGTTCATCACGGTCGCGATCTACGGTTGGGTGCGCTGGCGCCAGGCCGCCCGCGACAGTAGCGGTGGCGGCCAGGTGACACCGCGCTGGGCGTCGAACGGCACCCGCGTGGGGCTCGTGCTCGCGCTCGTGTTGGGTACGGTCGCGCTGACCCCGCTGTTTCGCGCGCTCGGGTCATGGGATCCGGTGTGGGCCGACGCGTGGACCTTCGTGGGCTCGCTGCTCGCCACCTACGGCATGGCGAAGGGGTGGACGGAGTTTTGGCTGATCTGGATCGCCGTCGACATCGTCGGTGTGCCCCTGCTGTTTAGCTCGGGCTACTACGCGACCGGTCTCATGTATGTCTTCTACGGCGCGTTCACCGCGGTCGGCTTCGTCGTGTGGGCCCGCGCCCAACAGGGCGCGAAGCCCCGCATCGACCGGGTCATGCCCGACCCCAGGGTGAGCCCGGCGCGCGAAGACGCCCGGGCCCACTGATCCGGATCGCGAAGCAGCCTACGACTGCACGTAGATTGCGCCCGTGGTGACGTCTTCCTCGAGCTTCTCGAGGCTCACGCCGCGGCTTTCGGGCACGAAGCGCCATACGAACGTGAGCGCCACGAGGCCGATCGCGGCGAAGATGAAGAACGATCCGGTGATGCCAATGCCGGCCACGAGTGACGGGAAGTAGAGCGCGAGAAATCCGTTCGTCGCCCAGCCAAAGAACACCGAGATGCCGATGCCCATGCCGCGCATGTGCAGCGGGAAGATCTCGGCGAGCCACACCCACACGGCGACGTTCAAGAACGTCTGCATCGAAGCGACGAAGCCGACCACGAGCACGAGGATCACGTAGGGGCGTGCCGGGTTGTCGTCGGCGAGCAGCATGGAGGCAACGCCGACGAGGCAGTGGAACGTGGTCGTGAGTGACAGGCCGATGAGGAAGGTCTTGCGGCGGTCGATCCGGTCCATGTTGCGCAGCGCGATGATGCCGCCGATCACAGCGACCACACCGAACGCGATGTTGGCGAGCACGGCCTGCTGCTCAGACATGCCCGACTGTTCGAGCACGCGGGTGCCGTAGTACATGATCGAGTTGATGCCGGTGAGCTGCTGCATCATGCTCACGCCGATGCCGATCAGCACGATTCGAAACAGCCACTTGTTCGTCAGGATCGCCTTGAGCCCCGTGTGAGCGGCAGTCTTCTCGGCTTCGCCGATCGCCTTCACCTCGGCGAGCTCTGCGGCTGCGCGATCGGCGGGGCGCACAGTCTTGAGCACCGCGAGCGCCTCAGCGTGGCGGCCTTTCTCGACCAGCCAGCGCGGCGACTCGGGCATGCGCAGCATTCCGAAGAACAAGAAGACGGCGGGCACCGCGCACACCGCGAACATGATGCGCCACACTCCGTCGAGGTGGCCGCCGAGCGTCGTGGCAATGATGGCGTTGATCACAAAGGCGGCGAGCTGGCCCGAGACGATCGCTAGTTCGTTGCGCCCAGTGATCGAGCCGCGAATTTCAAAGGGGGCGAGCTCGGCAAGATACACGGGCACCACGGTTGAGGCGCCGCCCACGGCAAGCCCGAGCATGATGCGCCCGCCCACCAGCATCGAAAACCCAAGCGTGGTGTGGGAGCCGTGCTCGGGCCCGCCCGGCGAGAAGATGACGAGCATGGTGCCGAGGAAGAACAGCACGGCCAACAGAATAATGGTCTTGCGTCGCCCCACACTGTCAGAGAGGCGGCCGCCGACGAGCCCACCCACGGCTGCGGCAAATACGAGCGAACTGATCACCAGGCCGAGCTGAATGTTTGAGAGCCCCAGCTCGAGCTGCATGGGTCCTTCTGCACCATTTGCCACCCCGGTGTCGTAACCGAAGAGCAACCCGCCGAAGCAGGCGATGATGGAAATGACGCCCAGGCGCCTGCTGTGTGGACCGGTACTGAGTGGCGGCAGCGTCTTGCGGGATGCGCTAGGTGCACCTGCTGACATGAGGGGACTCCTTTGTCTGTTGCGCCCAGCGGGTTACGCACGGGCACCCCCACCCTAACAATGTCATGTCAAAAGGACAAAATAGCCAGTCGCGCATTATTTTGCGAATCGGCCGCGCACACGGGTGGGTCTTGTGTTCTAGCGCACGCGAACGGCCTCAAATTTATCGTTTGGGTCTGGCGACATAGATCGCACCGGTGCGCACGTCTTCCTCGAGCGCCTCAAGCGTGCGGCCGCGCGTCTCTGGCAGGCAGCGCCACACAAACAGCAGGGCGAGCGCGCCGACGGCGGCAAAGAGAAAGAAGGTGCCAGTGATGCCAACTGCGGCGACGAGCGACAAGAAGTAGAGCGACAAGAAGCCGTTCGTAACCCAGAGGGCAAACACCGAGACCCCCATGCCAAACCCGCGCATGTGCAGTGGGAAGATCTCTGAGAGGTACACCCAGGTCGCGACATTCAAGAACGTCTGCATAGACCCAACGAAGATGACCACGAGGGTGAGAATCACCCAGGGCCGAGCTGGGTTATCAATCGCGAGCGTCATCGACGCGACCCCAATCAGCAGGTGGCTCACGGTCGTCAGAGAGAAGCCCGCTATGAATGTCTTGCGCCGGTCGAAGCGATCCATCATCGCAAGCGCGATGACAGCACCGATCACCGCAATGGCCCCCGGTGCAATGTTGGCGATGAGCGCCGCGCTCTCATCAAAGCCAGATTCAACCAGCACCGTCTGGCCGAAGTACATGATCGAGTTGATACCGGTGAGCTGCTGCGCAATGCCCACCCCAATGCCGATGAGCACGATTTTCAACAGGTTCTTGTTCGCAAAGATTGCTCGCCAGCCCAGCTGCGAGCCGCCGTTCTCGGCCACCGTGACACTCGTAAGCTCGGTGAACTCGGCGACCGCCCGGTCTTCAGGGCGTACGGTTTTGAGTACCGCAAGAGCGTCATCGACTCGACCCTTGTCGACGAGCCACCGGGGCGACTCGGGCATGCGCAGCATGCCGAAGAAGAGCACAATCGCCGGGAGCGCGCAGATTGCGAACATGATGCGCCACACGCCCTCGATGTGCCCCAGCGTGTTACCGATGATGGCGTTAATAATGAAGGCCGCCAGCTGGCCCACAACGATCATGAGCTCATTGCGCCCCGAGAGGGAGCCGCGAATCTCATAGGGCGCCATCTCTGCGAGAAAAACGGGCACCACGGTCGAGGCGCCGCCGACCGCAAGACCCAAGAAGACGCGTCCGAGCACGAGCATGCCGAGGCCCGGCGCGGCAACCACGAAGATCGTGCCGACGAAGAAAATGACCGCCAGCAAGATGATGGCTTTGCGACGACCCCACCCGTCTGACAGTCGACCGCACAGCATTGCGCCGATCGCCGCGGCGAACACGAGAGCGCTCGTGGCGACGCCTTCGGTGAACGGGGTGAGCCCCAGCTCGGCCGCCATCGGGCGCAGTGCGCCGTTAATCACGCCCGTGTCATAACCAAACAGCAAGCCGCCGAACGTCGCGATCAGTGCGACCACTCCGAGTCGCTTCTTGTGCGGCCCATTCGTGAGCGCGGGCAGCGGACCCCCCTGGGGCTGGGTGTGGGCGGCCATTACTGACTCCTTCGTCGTGCCCGGCGCCGCAGGAGAACTGCCGGGCCGCGCTTCGTCGTACTCACGCCGACGAGCTTATTTCGTAGCGCTTTCCCGCAGCATAACAATGTCCTGTCAAACGAACAAAATGGGGCGACACGCTCGCGCCACGGCGACCCTTGACCCTTAGCTGATTTGTTCACACAATTGAACAAAGTTGTCGGCAGCTCTAGGCTGTACGGGTGATGACGATGCTGCCCACCCTTCCCGCCGTCGCGTGGGCCCTGCTCGCCGTCGCCGCGCTGCTCGTCGGCTTCTCGAAAACCGCGGTGCCCGGCATCAACACGATCTCGATCGCGATCTTTGCGGCGGTGCTGCCCGCCCGCGCGTCGACGGGCGCGCTTCTGCTGCTCTTGATCGTCGGCGACGTGTTCGCCCTCATCACCTACCGCCGCCACGCCGACTGGGGCACGCTCGTGCGGCTGATCCCCGCGGTCGTCGCGGGCGTCGCACTCGGCGCCGTCTTTCTCGCGTTCGCCGACGACGGCTCAGTGCGCCGCGTCATCGGCGTGATCTTGCTGCTCGTGATCACAGTCACGCTTTGGCAGCGGGCAAGATCGGCGCGTGGATCCGGCGCTTCAGGCACCGGATCAGGGCCTGTCGCGCGCAGTGGCTACGGCGCGCTGGGCGGGTTCACGACCATGGTCGCGAACGCCGGGGGCCCCGTGATGTCGATGTACTTTCTTGCGGCGCGGTTTCCCGTGAAGGCATTTTTGGGCACCGCGGCCTGGTTCTTCGCCGTCATCAACCTCGCGAAGGTGCCCGTCTCGATCGGCCTGGGGCTCATCACCCCGAGCGCACTCGTGCTTGACGCCGTACTCGTCCCGGCCGTGATCGTGGGAGCACTCGCCGGGCGCCGGATCGCGGCGCGCATGAAGCAGCAGACCTTTGACTGGGCCGTCATCGTGTGCACAGTACTCGGGGCGGTGTACCTGCTGGTCGCGTAGACCGCGAGACGAGGATCGCGCGTAGGGTGGAGCGGTGACCTCAACCCCCTCGACGCTCCAAGCCCTGCGCAAGCCGCGGCTCCTCACCACCGAGGTGCTCGCGGGCGTTGTGACGACGCTCGCCCTGATTCCCGAGGTGATCTCGTTCTCGGTAATCGCCGGCGTCGACCCCAAAGTGAGCCTCATCGCCTCAGTCGTGCTCGCCGTCTCGATGTCGATCCTGGGCGGCAGGCCCGCCATGATCACGGCCGCCGCAGGCGCCGTTGCGCTCGTCGTCGCCCCACTCACCCGTGAACACGGGGTCGAGTACCTACTGCCCGCCGTCGTGCTGGCGGGCCTCGTGCAGATCTTGTTTGGCGTGCTGGGGCTCGCACGCCTCATGCGGTTCATTCCACGCTCGGTGATGATCGGCTTCGTGAACGCACTGGGCATCTTGATCTTTACCGCGCAGCTGCCGCACGTGATTGGCGTGCCATGGCTCGTGTACCCCCTGTTTGCGCTCACCCTGCTCATTGTGATCGTGCTGCCTCGTGTCACCTCGGCCGTGCCGGCGCCGCTCGTCGCGATCGTGGTCGTGACCGCCATCGTAATGGTTGCCCACCTGACCGTGCCGACGGTCGGTGACCAGGGCGCCGTCTCTGGCGGTCTCCCCGGGATCACGCCGTGGCTTGCACCGCTCAACCTTGAGACCCTGTCGATCGTGTGGCCGACCGCCTTGAGTATCGCGTTCGTGGGCCTCATGGAGACGCTCCTCACCGCGAAGCTCGTCGACGACATGACGGGCACCCGCTCACACAAGGGCCGCGAGTCGTGGGCCCTCGGCATCGCCAACATTCTGGCGGGCTTTTGGGGCGGCATCGCGGGCTGTGCCATGATCGGGCAGACCATGGTGAACGTCAAACTGGGGCGGGCGCGCACCAGAATTTCAACGTTTGTGGCGGGAGTATTCTTGCTCGCGCTCATCACCGTGTTCAGCGATGTGATGGAGCGGATTCCGATGGTCGCGCTCGCGGCGATCATGATGGTGGTCGCCGTAACGACCATCGACTTTCACAGTGTGCGGCCCGCGACCCTCAAACGCATGCCGCGTTCGGAGACGTTCGTGATGCTGGCCACCGTGGCCATCGTCGTCGCCACGGGCAATCTCGCAATCGGCGTGGGTGCCGGGGTGCTGATCGCGATGGTACTGTTTGCGCGCCGGGTGGCCCACGTCGTTACGGTCACGCGCGTCGCACATGCCGATGCGGTTATATATGCGGTGCGCGGCCCGCTCTTCTTTGGCAGCAGCAACGACCTGGTTGAACAGTTCACCTACACGGACGACGCGTTGCCGGTCACCATCGACTTTTCGGCGGCGCAGATCTGGGACGCCTCCACCGTTGCGGCTCTGGATTCGGTGCAGTCGAAGTATGCAGAGCACGGCATTCAGGTGACTTTCGTTGGACTTGACGCGCGCTCAAGCGGTTTGCGCGATCGCCTCAGCGGATTTCTCGGGTGACTTTTCAGGAAGCCACAGGCATCGTCGCGTAGTGTTCTCGATCGACCAACACACAGACTTAATCAAAGGGGGGCCTGCCATCATGCCACAGGCTTCGTGCAGCGAGTGCGTAACCGAGCGCGTGCTGCCTGCGCACGCCGTTGCCACCCTGCGCTCACGCGACTATGACTTGCGGCCCGTGTCAGACGTTCAGTACGCGGAGGTGGGTGCGCACAAGCCACTCGAACCGTCGGGCTGGTTTCAGCGAGTGATCGCTTCTGTGCTTGCTGACGGGATCCTCGAGCCGATCCTCGCCACCCACGGCCCACAAGGTCTAGAGCTCATCGATGGGAACCATCGCGCCTGGGCTGCCGCCCACCACGGCTTAGATGCCCCCGTGCGCATATTCACGCCAGCGTGTGGCGACTGCACCGAAGAGTCCTTCGCGGTCGCCGCGATGGCAGGCACCGCCGAGCGCGGCTGGAAATACTAAGGGCCCACCCCGTAACGGGGCAGGCCCTCAAGTACACCCACATCAGCACCGCCCGCGAGTGGCGCTGGGTGCCGTTACGCGCCCGCGATCAGCTCGCGTAGCTTCACCAGCTGCGAGCGTGAGTACTCGTCGGCGCGCTCGTCCTCTGCAAAAACGTTCGACACGATCAGCGCGTCCTCGCGGTCGAGGTAGCCGCTCGCTTTGAGCGTGCCGAACAGCTCGTCCCAGTTCACGTCGCCGTCGCCGATCGCGAGGTGCTGGTGCACGCGCACCGCGTTACCGGGCGGATTCGTGATGTAGCGCAGCCCGTTCGAACGATTGTGGTCAAACGTGTCTGCGGCGTAGACCGCGCCCAGGCGATCCCCCAGCTCGGGAATGAGCGTCGTAGCCCGGTCGCCCATATGGAATGAGTGCGAGGCAACGTAAACAAAACCCACCTGCGTCGAGTCAAGCCCACGAATAATGCGCCACGCTTCAAGGCCGTCCTCGACGAAATCGTCGGGGTGCGGGTCAATGTTGAGCTGGACCCCCGCGCGCTCAAGCACGGGAATCAGCTCCTCCATGGACTTGTAGAAGCCAGCCTCGGAGTCTTCCGAGCGCTCGGGCCGACCCGAAAACTCGGTGTTGACCATCGGCACCTCGAGCTCTGACGCGACCTCAATGTAGCGCTTCATGTTGCGCACTGCGGCTTCACGCTGCGGCTCCTCGGGCCACGAGAAGCGCTGCACGGGTAGCACCGACGTGATCGTCACGCCGGCGTCTGCCGCCCTCTTCTTGAGTGTCTGCAGCATTCCGGTGTCGACCTTCGGGTAGTGAAAGTGACGCCCAAAGTCGGGGTTGGGGGTGAGCTGCAAGTACTCATAGCCCAGGCGGGCAACAAGGTCAGGGAAGTCGAGCAGGTGCACCGTGTTGTTGTACGGCGTTGGGTCAAGTGCAATGCGTACCATCGTGACTCCTTAGGAAGGGGTTGGATTCTGCGACTCGCCTGGCGCTGTAGCGCCAGCGCGGATTGCGAAAAACGCTGACGCGTTTTCCTATGCAATCCGCGCACGCAGAATGACGGGGAGGGAAGGCAGAATGACGGGGAGGCGGGTGAGCCGGCTGTTTAGGCGTAGAACGCGGGGCGCTCGGGTGCCTCGACCGGCACGACGCCGCCCTCGTGCATGGCCTTCACGCCTGCCTCGCACGACAGCGCAACCAGGTAGCCGTCCCACGCGTTCGGGCCGTCGACCAGGTCGCCGCGGCGCACCGCATCGACCCAGCGCTGAATCTGTGCGTCGTAGGCGGCCGCGAAGCGCGTGACGAAGCTCTCGTGTTCCTTCACGATGAAGTTGCCAGCCTCCCAGCGCTGCATGCCAGCCGGCTGGCCGATCCGGGCGACACCCTGCTCGAAGACTGCCTCGGTGGCAACCTGGTAACCGAAAGCGACACTGACGTTCATCTCGACGTCGACGAGCACGCCGTTCTCGAGCTCCATGATCACGAGGATCGGCTCCTTGAGTCGCTCGGGGGCGTGCGAGTTGCGTCGTGGGTACTTCACCTCGACGCTCACCACGCGCGAGCCCGCGAGCCACGGCACCACGTCAAACTCGTGCACCACCGAGTCGGTGATGAGCATGTCGTTCGTGTAGCTGTCGGGCACCGACGGGTTGCGGTGCAGCGCACGCACCATCAGCAGGTCGCCGCTCGTGCCCGCTTCAACGAGCTCGCGCAGCTGCTGGTACTCCGCGTCAAAGCGACGCATAAAGCCCACCTGAATGTGCGGCTTGTCGAGCTGCTGCTCGAGCTCGAGCACCTCCCAGGAGCTCGCTGAATCCTGCGTCAGCGGCTTCTCGCACAGGATCGGCAGCCGCGCCTCAAGCGCGGGGCGCAGCACTGGCGCGTGAAACTGGCCGGGCACCGCGATGAGCACGGCGTCGAGCGCATCGGCGGCGATGGCCTCTTCGACACTCGCAAACACGAGGGCACCGGGAGCGTTTGCGGCGGCCGCAGCAGCGCGGCCAGCATCGGGCTCAACGACGGCCGAGACACGGGCCCCGGCGATCCGGTGCGTGATGCGCTTAATGTGGTCGGCGCCCATCATGCCAGCGCCGACGACGGCGACGCGCAGTTCGTTAGTCATAGGTAGTTCCTTTGGTATGGATCCTGCGACTCGCTTCGCTCGCGCAGGATGACAGTTTCAGTAACCCGCTCGCGCAGGATGACAGTTTCAGTAACCCGCTCGCGCAGGATGACAGTTTCAGTAACCCGCTCGCGCGGAGTGACCGGGTGGTTAGCTGATGCGCGCGAGGTGCGTGCAGCCGAAGATGTGCTCGCGGGTGCGCTTGGCGATGGGTGCGGGGGTGTCGACAGAGCAGCCGTACATGTCTTGCTCGACGATCGCGAAGATCTCGGAGTCGATCTTGGCGACGGCCTCGATCACGGGCGCCAGATCGGGGATGCCGTGCGGCGGCTCGATCATGATGCCCTGGCTGACCGCGTCGGCGAACGGGGTGTCGTTCTTCAGCACGTCAAACAGCAGGGTCGGGTCGACCTGCTTGAGGTGCAGGTAGCCGATGCGCTCGGGGCGCTCTTCGATCAGCTTCACGTTGTCGCCGCCGTAGTACGCGAAGTGGCCCGTGTCGAGGCACAGGTTCGTGTAGCGCTCGTCGGTCTCGTCGAGAAACCGCACGACCTCACGGGTGGTGCCGATGTGGCTGTCGGCGTGCGAGTGGAACTGCTGCTTCATGCCAAACTCTTCGAGCAGTGCCTTACCGAGGCGGTCGTGGCCCGCGCCCAGCTTCTTCCACTGCTCGTCGGTGAGCGTGCGCGACTCGAGTACCTCGCTCGTCGCGTCGCTGCGCCACAGGTCGGGGATCACGACGAGGTGTTCGGCGCCGAGCTTTGAGGCGAGACCCGCCACGTTGAGTGCCTGGTCCCAGGCGCGCTGCCACTCGTCTTCGCCCTTGTGAAACCCGGTGAACACGGTGCCAGCCGACAGCTTCAGCCCGCGCTTGCCGAGCTCATCCTCCAGCTGGTGGGGGTCGGTGGGCAGGTAGCCGTAGGGGCCCAGCTCGATCCACTCGTAGCCCGCCTCGACGACCTCGTCGAGAAACCGCTGCCACGGCACCTGCTTCGGGTCGTCTGCGAACCAGACTCCCCACGAGTCGGGGGCGGTGCCAATGCGCAGGCCCGAGTTTTTGGCCAGTTGATCATTCACGATTTAAACTCCATCGTTTGCGCTCATACGTGGCGCGGCCCCTGCGGTCGCACCTTTGATATGACAATAGGCCAAAAGGCCGGATCGTGCCACCCCCACACGCCCGCAGCACGCTGCGCTCGTGCATTTGGGTGCAAAATGCCGTGCGCCCCCGCGTGGTTGTCTGGTGACACCAAGACACCGTGCGGCCAAAAGTGGGTGTTATCGGTCCTGATAACACCCACTTTTGGCCGCACGGCACTGATCCGGAGCGTACGAACGCGGGCCTAGCCCAGCAGCGGCTTCTGAGCCGCGACCTGCTCCTCGTATTCACCGCGAGCGCGCTGCGTCGATTCGAGCTCAGACACCTGCGGCACCGGCACGTCCCACCAGCCCGCGCCGTCGGGCGCGTAGAGCAGCGGGTCGCTGTTGATGTGAATGAACGTCGAACGATCTGACGCCTTCGCCACCGCCATGGCCGCCTCGAGATCGGTGATCGCGTTCGCGCCGGGCTCGACCTCGATGACGTCCATGCCGTAGCTGCGGGCGTTCATGGCGAGGTCGACGGGCAGAATGTCGTCGCCCTGAAAGTTCTTCGTCTCGGGGTCGTAGGCGCGGTACCAGGTGCCAAAGCGCTCGGAGCCCACCGTCTCAGACAGGTGCCCGATCGACGCGTAGCCGTGGTTCTGAATGAGCACGACGATGATCTTGATGCCCTCGGCGACCGCGGTCACGAGCTCGGTGTTGAGCATCAGGTACGAGCCGTCACCCACCATCACGATCACGTCGCGGTCATCGCCAGCCGCCGTGAGCCCGCGCTTGGCACCCATGCCGCCCGCGATCTCGTACCCCATGCACGAGAACGCGTATTCGACGTGGTAGCCGAGCGGGTCGCGCACGCGCCACAGTTTGTGTAGGTCGCCGGGCAGTGATCCGGCCGCCTGCACGATCACGTCTTGCGGGTCAGACGAGCGCTGCACCGCCCCGATGATCTCGGGCTGGCCGGGCAGGTCGAGACCCGAAGGCTCGAACGCCTGATCGACGAGCGCGTCCCACTCCGCCTTCAGCGCGGCAATGCGCTCGGCGTAGGCAGGTTCGACACGCAGGTCGCTCTCGGAGCCTTCACCCTGGGCACCGATCAGCTCGACGAGCATCTCGCGGGCGTCGGCCACGACAGCGATCTGCGTGCCGTGCTTGTACGCGTCAAACGACGCGACGTTGATGTTCACGAACTTCACGCCCGGGTGCTGAAACGCGGTGCGCGAAGACGTGGTGAAGTCGCTGTAGCGGGTGCCAATACCGATGATCACGTCGGCTTCTGCCGCCATGCGGTTCGCCGCGAGGGTGCCGGTCGCGCCCACGCCGCCGAGGTACTGCGGGTGATCCCACGCGAGCACGCCGCCGCCCGCCTGCGAGGTGGCCACCGGAATTCCGGTCGCCTCGACGAACTCACGCAACTGCTCTTCGGCGTCGGAGTACAGCACGCCGCCGCCCGCGATGATCATGGGCCGCTTCGCGCCGCGAATCGCCTCGAGCGCCTGCGCGAACGCGTCGCGGTCGGGCCGCGGCCGCCTGATGCGCCACTCGCGCGGCTGCAAGAACTCTTCGGGCACGTCCATCGCCTCGGCCTGCACGTCCTCGGGCAGCGCGATGGTCACGGCGCCCGTCTCTGCCGGGTCGGTGAGCACGCGCATCGCGGCGAGCGCGATCGAGAACAGCTGCTCGGGGCGCTGCACGCGATCGAAGAACTTCGACACGGGCCGAAACGCGTCATTGACCGTGAGGCCAATGTCGTGGGGCTGCTCAAGCTGCTGCAGCACCGGATCAGCAACCCGGGTCGCAAACGTGTCGCTGGGCAGCAACAATGCGGGCAGGCGGTTGGTGGTCGCGAGCGCGGCACCCGTCAGCAGGTTGGTCGCGCCGGGGCCGACCGAGGCGGCCGAGGCGTAGGTGCCGCGGCGGCGGTGCATGCGGGCGTAGCCGACCGACTGGTGCACCATCGCCTGCTCGTTGCGGGCCTGAAAGTAGGGCATTGCCTCGGGGTTGAGGGCGTTGGCCTGCTTCAGCGCCTGGCCGATGCCGGCGACGTTGCCGTGACCGAAGATGCCAAACATGCCGGGAATCGTGCGCTCACGAATCTCGTTGCCCTGGGCGTCGCGGTCCACGGTCCACTGGTTGGCGAGAAATTCGACCAGCGCCTGGCTGACCGTCATGCGGCGGGTGTTCATCGGGTCTCCTCGGAAGTTTCGGGGGTGGTGCCGTAGGGCAGGCGCGAGTCAAACTCTTGCCCCTCCCACGTGTCGCGTACCCAGCCATGGGCCGGGTCGTCGCTAATCAGCCAGCTGCGCTCGGGGTCGGGGCCGGCCATCACGTTCAAGTAGTACATGTCGTAGCCGGGGGCTGCCACAGCAGGGCCGTGGTAGCCGTGGGGCACGAGGGCGACGTCGCCGGTGAACACCCGGGCGTCAATGTCGATGGGGCCCGCGGGAGACGAGTAGGTGCTGAACATGCCAAAGGCGTGCTCCTCGCTCACCTCGGCGGGGGCGCCCTTCGTCGGCGCGACCTCGAAGTAGTAGATCTCTTCAAGCTCTGACTCGTGGCCGGGCAGGTGCTCGTCGTGCTTGTGAGGCGGGTACGACGACCAGTTTTCAGACGGCGTGATCACCTCGACGACAATAAACCGGGCTGCGTCGAGCGACTCCTTGCGGCCAAAGTTGTGCACCTGGCGGCTCGAGGCGCCGGCGCCGCGCAGCTCGACGGGCACCTCTTCCACCGGCATGTACGCCGACGGGCGCACGATGTCGGTGGGAGAGGTCGCCACGAGAAAGCGGGTCTCGCCTGCGGTGCGGGCGGTGACGGTCGCCTCACTTGCGGCCGAGAGGTAAAGCACATCGGTGGGGCCATCAAACACCGAACGGCGGCCCGCGAGCACGGTCGTCTCGGGAGCACCAGTGGTGTCGCCAGCCTGCCCGCTAGCGACAGTCGAGTCGGCGACAGCGACACCGTGTGTGACCTCGAACGACCCCGACAGCGGCACGACCAGCCGCTCTACGCCGGTGCCCGCAAGCTCGATCGACTCGCCCTCGGCGAGGCGGGCGACCCGCAGGCCCGTGTGCGCCCAGCCGGGGGTGCGCTCGTCGACGACGGTCTCCCAACCAGCCTCGGCGAGTGCGCCGCGGCGATGAAACCAGCGCTCGGCCTGCGTTGCCTGCTCAGTCATGTGCTTCTACCTCTCGTTACTGCTTGCTGGTCTGGATCCTGCGACTCGCTCCGCTCCCGCAGGATGACGGAGTGAGCTGCTCCCGCAGGATGACGGGGTGGGCCGCTCCCGCAGGATGACGGAGGGGGTGACCACTTCTACGTCATCCTGCGCGAGGCACGAGTCGCAGGATCCAGGGTGATGCTTAGTCGTTCTGGGGGAAGCCCAGGTTGATGCCGCCGTGCTTGGCCGGGTCGAGCCAGCGGCTCGTGATCGCCTTCTCGCGGGTGAAGAAGTCGAAGCCCTGCACGCCGTACGCCTTCGCGTCACCGAACAGCGACGCCTTCCAGCCACCGAACGAGTGGTACGCGACCGGCACGGGAATCGGCACGTTGATGCCCACCATGCCCACGTGGATCTCGTGCTGGAACCGGCGCGCAGCGCCACCGTCGTTCGTGAAGATCGCGGTGCCGTTGCCGAACTGGCCCGAGTTGATGAGCGCGACGCCCTCTTCAAACGTCTCCACGCGTACGACCTGCAGCACCGGCCCAAAGATCTCTTCGGTGTAGGCGCGCGAGTCGGTCGACAGGTTGTCGATCAGGGTCGGGCCGAAGAAGAACCCGTCCTCGTGACCGTCCACCTGGCAGTTGCGGCCGTCGACGACGATGCGGCCACCGTCGGCCTCGGCGATGTCGACGTAGTTCGACACCTTCGCGCGGTGCTCGGCGGTGATCAGCGGGCCCAGATCCGGCTCCCGCGTCGAACCGTCAGCGCCGGTCGCGCCGTTGCCCACGACGAGATTCGCGATGCGCTCTTCGATCTTGCTGATCAGCTCGTCAGCGACGGGCTCGACCGCGAGCACGACCGACAGCGCCATGCAGCGCTCGCCCGCGGCGCCGTAGCCGGCGTTAATTGCCTGGTCAGCGACGAGGTCGAGGTCGGCGTCGGGCAGCACGAGCATGTGGTTCTTCGCGCCACCGAGCGCCTGCACGCGCTTGCCGTTCTTGGCGGCGGTCTCGTAGATGTACTGCGCGATGGGGGTCGAACCGACGAACGAGATCGACTGCACCTCGGGGGCGTTCAGCAGGCCATCGACGGCCTGCTTGTCGCCGTTGAGCACGGTGAAGACGCCGTCGGGCAGGCCCGCTTCCTTCCACAGCTCTGCCATCCAGATCGCGGCCGAGGGGTCCTTCTCTGAGGGCTTCAGAATGACAGCGTTGCCCGCGGCGATCGCGATGGGGAAGAACCACATCGGCACCATGACAGGGAAGTTGAAGGGCGAAATGATGCCCACGACGCCGAGCGGCTGCTTCAGCGTGTAGACGTCGATGCCGGTCGAGACGTTCTCTGAGAAGCCGCCCTTGATGAGGTGCGGAAACCCGGTTGCGAGCTCCACGACCTCCTGGCCGCGGGCGATCTCGCCCATCGCGTCCGAGAGCACCTTGCCGTGCTCCTCGGTGACGATCGCGGCGAGTTCGGTCTTCTTGTTGTTCAGCAGCTCACGGAACTTGAAGATCACGGCCTGGCGGCGCGCCATCGACAGCGCGCTCCAGGTCTCGAAGCCCTTCTGGGCCGACGCGATCGCCGCTGCGATCTCATCGTCGTTTGCGAGCGCAACCTCGCGCACCACCTCTCCGGTCGCGGGGTTGTGCACGGGCGCGGTGCGGCCCGACGTCGACTCGCTGCGCGCGCCATCGATCCAGTGGGGAACGACGGTGACGTTCTCGGTGCTCATAATCTGTGCCTCTCTGTCGAGTGAATTTTGGTGGGTGCCGGATCGCGCCTACAGGGGGCGGGGCGCCGGGTGAGCGCGATCCGGAAGTTGTTGGGAAGAGACCTACGCGAGGCCAGTATGCACGAGCCGGGCCGCGGTGTCGACGGCCTGTGCAACGTCGCCGGTGGCGGGGTAGAGCAGCGTGCGCCCGACCGTCAGGCCGCGCACGCCGGGCAGCGCGAGGGCCGCCTCCCACGACGCGAACGTCTCGTCGGGGTCACCGCCGTTGTCGCCGCCGAGCAGCAGCGTCGGCATCGTGGTGGCCTCCATGACGCGCTCCATCTCGGGCACGACGGGCAGCTTCATCCACGTGTACGCGCTGGAGTTGCCGAGGCCCGACGCGATCGCGGTCGACAGGATCACGGCGTCGGCGGTGAGGTCGTTCGCAACCTTGCCGTCGAGGCGGCGGCTCATGAACGGCTCGAGCATAATGGGCAGCCCGGCGGCCGCGGCATCGTCGACGGCGCGGGCCGTCGCCTCGAGAGTCGAGGCGGTGCCAGCATCGTTCAGGTCGACGCGAATGAGCGTCTTCGCGAAGTCGAGCCGGTCGCGCACCATCGAGTCGATGTCGTAGGCCGTGTAGCGGTCGTCGAGCTCGAAGCTCGCGCCGCGCAGGCCGCCGCGGTTCATGGAACCCACGACGATCTTGTCGTCGAGCAGGCCCATCGCCGCGAGGTCGTCGATGATGTCGGGGGTGCCGAGCACGCCGTCGACGCCGGGGCGTGACAGTGCGATCGCCATGCGCTCGAGCAGGTCGTAGCGGTTAGCCATCGCGGTCGGGTTTGCACCGACCGCGACCGCGCCGCGGGCCGGGTGGTCGGCGGCGACGATGAAGAGCCTGCCGTCGCCCTGAATCACGTCGCGACGCTTGCGGGTCGCAAGCTTCTCGGCGATCGCGGCGGGGTGTGCGGCGCGCAGTTCGCGCAGCGAAGCAAAGTCGAGCGGTGAGCGTTCGAGCGTCATGCGGCCGATCCCTTCAGGATTTCTTCGATCTCTTGCGCGGTGGGCATCGCCGTCGAGCACTCCAGGCGGGTCGCGACGAGCGCGCCGGCCACGTTGGCGAACTTGAAGATGCGCTCGAGGTCCCAGCCCTCGAGAAGGCCGTGGCACAGCGCGCCACCAAACGCGTCGCCCGAGCCGAGCCCGTTGACCACATCAACGAAGTAGGGCGGCACCTCGACGCGCTCGTCGCGCGTCTTGGCCATGACGCCCTTGGGGCCCTGCTTCACGATCGCCAGCTCGACACCGCGCTCGAGCAGCGCATCTGCCGCACGATCTGGTTCAGTCTCGCCGACAGCGACCTCGCACTCCTCCTTGTTACCCACGGCAACAGTGACGCCCTCGAGAGCCTGAGCGACCTGGGCGCTCGCCTCCTCGGGGTGCTCCCAGAACATGGGGCGGTAGTCGAGATCGAGGATCGTGTGCGAGCGGCGGCCGCGCGCCGCGAGCGCCGCGTGGTGCGCCGCCCGGCTCGGCTCTTGGCTCAGGCCCGTGACGGTGAGCCACAGGATCTTCGCGGCCCGGATCGCTTCTGCGTCGAGATCCTCGGGCGCGATTTCGAGATCCGGAGCCTTGGGCTCGCGGTAGAAGTAGAGCGGAAAGTCGTCGGGCGGAAAGATCTCGCAGAACGTGATGGGCGTCTTGTACTGCGGGTCGGTCTTGACCTCGCGGGGGTCGACGCCGAGGCGGTCGAGTTCGCGCAGCAGGTACTTGCCGAAGGGGTCGTCACCGACGCGCGAGATCAGCGCGCTCTTGTGGCCGTACTTGGCCGCGGCCACCGACACGTTGGCCGCGCTGCCGCCGAGGTACTTGCCAAAGCTCGTCACGTCTTCGAGGCCGACACCTCCCTGCAGAGGGTAGACATCGACGCCGAGGCGTCCCATTACGAGCACGTCATCAGGACGTCGTTGTTCCGACATTCAGCCGCCGCCTTTCCTTGCGCGTTACGACGCCAGGTGCGTCGCTGCATTTGTCCTAACAATAGCACGAATGAGGCGTTACGCCTGAAGATCGCGCACATTCGCTGTAATGTTGTCAGTACAATGCATGAAAACGGGCCGCCCGACGTCGCGCTGGTCCACTCAAGGAGCACCTTATGAGCACCGAGCCAGTGTGGCCCGCAGAGCTATTCACCGATCTTGACCGCACCGGCCCTGTGCCGCTGTACTACCAGATCTCGAGTCGCCTCGAACGGGCGATTCGCAACGGCACGATTCCGTCGGGGGCACGCCTCGAGAACGAAATCTCGATTGGCGAGAAGCTGGGGCTATCACGCCCCACCGTGCGGCGGGCGATCCAGGAACTCGTCGACAAAGGGCTGCTGGTGCGCCGCCGTGGCATCGGAACGCAGGTGGTGCAGGCGCGAGTGAGTAGGCCCGTCGAGCTGACGAGCCTGCATGAGGATCTCAGCCACACCGGTATGCGGCCAACCACGCGCGTGCTGTCACTTGAACGTGTGGCGGCCGACGCCGAGACCGCGCAGCGCCTCAACGTAGAGGTGGGCACCGAGGTCACACGCATCAGGCGAGTGCGCAGCGCCGACGGCACCCCCATGGCGGTGCTCGAGAACCTACTGCCGCCCGAGTTTGCCGACATTACGGCCGAGCAGCTTGAGCGCCAGGGGCTCTACGAGATGCTGCGCGCCCGCGGTGTGACCATCAAGATCGCTAACCAGACGATCGGTGCGCGACGCACCCAGGGCGACGAGCACGAACTGCTCGATATCGCCAAGGGCAGCCCGCTACTGACGATGGATCGCGTGGCGTTTGACCAGGGTGGCCGGGTCATCGAGGCGGGGCACCACTGCTACCGCCCCGACCTCTACTCGTTCTCGACAACCCTCGTCGCTCGCTAGATCGCGGCGTACGTCTCGATGAGCCGCTCGGCCGACGCGGCCCAGCTACTTTCGAGCGCGTGCACACGCGCCGCCTGGCCCATACGGGCGAGGCGGTCGGCATCGCCCAGCAACTGCGCGATCTCGGTCGCCCACATCTGCGGGTCATCGCCGGTGACGAGCACACCCGTCTCGCCGTCGATCACGGCCTCCCGCAGGCCTCCCGTTGAACGCGCGATCACGGGCACGCCCGACGCAGCAGCCTCGAGCGCCACGAGCCCAAAGGTCTCAGAGTGCGACGGGACGACCATGACCGCAGCCGAACGAATGCGCTCTGACAGCTCAGAGCGTCGCAGCGCGCCATCAAACGCGGTCGTGCCGAGCATGCCGTGGCGGGCGGCCGCTTCGTGCAGGCCGCGCGCGTAGTCGTCACCGTCGGGCGGTGGTGCCCCGACGACGCGCAGCACGGGCCGCGAAGCCGCAGGCAGCAGCGCCATCGCCTCGATGATCAGGTCGAAACCCTTGAGCGGGTGCAACCGACCGACCATGATTACCTCGGGGCGGCCGCCGCGGCCGATCCAGTCACGCTGCTCGGCGCACTCGCGGGTGGCGCACGGGTAAAAAAGCTCGGTGTCGACACCCAGGGCGACCACGCGTACTCGATCCGGATCCCCTCCCAGCCGCTCGATCACCGTCTGGCGTTCGGCCTCGCTCACCGCGATCACGAGATCGGCTTCGCGGGCGAGCAGTTTCTCACCGGCCAGACGGCCGGGAGATTCGGGCCGCTCGCCGTCGGTGAGCGGCGAGTCGGGCTCGGCGGCGATGGAGTGATAGCTCTGCACGAGCGGGATCCCGCGGCCGCGGGCGACCGACAGGGCGGCGATGCCTGAGAACCAGTGCTCGGCGTGCAGCAGGTCGACTCTGTCGCCCTCGAGAGCCTTGTCGAGCTGGTGCCCAAAGTCGTCCATCACGCCTTCATGCTCGCCCTTCGCGAGCAGCCGGGCGGGGCCGGCGTCGAGGTGAATCACCACAAGCCCGGGCTCCACTTCGACGCGGGCGGGGGATTCTTCGTCACTGCGGCGTGTGTAGATGCGCACGTCGTGCCCCGCGCGGGCAAGCGCTTCGGCCTGAGCGCGCACGACCACGTTCATGCCGCCCGCGTCTTTGGTACCCGGAATATCGAGCGGAGACGTGTGCAGCATCACAAAACCGATCGTCAACGCTGCTGAGTTCATAGCCTCCAGCGTATCTGGTGCGCGCCGGTGCCGGTGCGACGCTCTCTGTGGGCGTATTGGGCGGGGCGCCGCCCGGGTGCAACTTCCAGCGGCAGACGCACACCCCAATTCCCGCTCATGTTTGAGTGGTCAGTGCAGCGTAAGCAGCCATTCGTTGAGTTCGACAACCGAGTCTTCCAGATCAAGCGCGACTCCCGCAGACCCTGCGGCGTCGGCATAGCTCTCGCGCCAATGGGGATGAGCTGTCAACATCGTTGGCCATGTCCTCGGCGGAATGCCTGCGACTTCCGCTTCGACCGCTCGTGCAGTGAAGATGTCCATCACCGCGTTTCGGATCTCCCTCAGCGCAGGGTGCCCGGTGCGAGTCGTGAGGTCGCGCAGCAACAGCAGATCTACAACGTCACGAGCCCGGTCATTAACCAGGCGCGGCGGATCGTGCGGGTCAGTGCTAGCGTGGATCTTCTGGGCAATTTGGTACGCCATCGACAGGCCGATGAGTCGATCTGGGGTCGGCAGGCCGAACCCCGCGAGTGATGGTGAGGGTATCTCTTCCGGTCGAGCACCAGCACCGCCCTCGTCGTGCGAGATCTCAACCTTCACGCGTCGCCACGTCACACCCTTGAAGGTGACCTTGATGTCGAAGCGACGAGGATTCACAATCCGGGCAGGAACCAGGATCTCTTCCAGCACCTCACCGCGCGTCATCACGAGTGGACCCCAGGGATGGGCCAGCGCAGCGTCGAGCTTTTGCAGGAAGTCGTCGAGGTCTCCACGTACGAGGCCGTCGATGTCCTGTGTCGTACGGGACATCCCTGGCAGGCGGTACTGCAGCATCGTCCCACCCTTGAGTAGGAACAGTGAGCGCCCGTCTTCATCAACGGCACGTTGCAGCGCGGCGGTCACGACGGTGGCTGCAACGAGCCACCCGAGTCGCGGCCCGTATGAATCGAGACGGTCGCGTGCTTGCGCAATCCAGCCGTCGAGCACACGAGCGTTGGTGGGTTCCTTATCCTTGGGGTCCAAGTTCTTCAACGAAGCCGCAAGGTTCTCCACGTCATCGGCGTCCATCTCGCTCCTCCATTGTGCGCACGAGTTCGATCTGCCGCTCGGGGTCGAGCTGCCCGCCTCGCCCAGCACGGTCAATCGCTTGTCTCAATAGATAGGTGGGCACACCGGACCGAATACACTGAGCAATCGTCGTCGGCACGTCAGTAACGGGCAATTCCTGCCACCACGTGACCTCCCCCGGCACAATGTCTTCGTAATGGATGACGTAGCCGTCGCCGCCAGTGCGGCGCAATCGACGTCGCCGAGGGACCGTGAGATGGATGCGCGCCGGGTTGATGTCCGAGATTTCCCAGGCTTGCAGCGCCGTATCGTGACTCAGCACCGCACCGTCGACGCCCGACCAGAGCAGTGCGAGGCGATACTGGTCGAACTCGGTTACGGGAATCTGCGGCACCCGATACACGCCGTGTCCTGCTCTGAACAATCGCCCCCGCGTCACCATCTTCGACAGATCGGCGTGCGTGATGCCTTCGCCAAGCGCCTCGGCCGTCGTGACATACCCATGCTGATCCAGCGCGATCTCGCGCAATACATCGAGCTTAGTCACTGTAGACATGTCAAAACCTTACCAAAAAGGAAAGGTTTTGACACCACTTCGGTACGAGGGCGTAACGGGAGGAGCATCGAGCCGACCGGCCCCGTCACCTCACTCTGACGGGGAGTGTGACCGCATAATGCCCTATGCCGCCGACATTATCGCCCCAGTCGATACACCGTGCGCTTTCGGCCCTGGCCTCCGACCATCTCGACCTCGCCGCTGCGCAGCGCCTTGTTGAGCGAGTACCGCACCTGCCCCACCGTGAGCCCCAGCGCCAACTGCAGTTCCTTCACGGTCACCTCGCCCGCGCGTGCGATCGCCGCCAACACCGCGGCATCGTTGCCACCGCCCTGAATGGCGGGGCGCTGCGGCTCATGGCGATCCGGATCAACCCGCTGCACCGCGGGGCCAGGCTCTTGAGCGCCCTTGGTCGCGGGTGATTGAGCAGTCGTTTCTGCGGCCGTATGGGCCGCGACCCCACTGGGGCGCGGGGTCGCATCGCGGGGCAGCTCGCCTGCGACGGGGAGCCACAGGGTGGCCTTAAACTGCACGCCGGTGTTGGTGAGCGAGGGGGTCGGCAGACCGTATTCACTCGCTGCGCGAAACACTTCGCGAATGCCGCCGCCTTCGCCCTCGATGACGAACGCGTCGTCTGCAGTGCGCAGCTTTTGCGCGATGCCATAAAGCCGCTGGTTGACGGCGGCCTGCGCGTGGTCCTCGCTCTCGAGCTGTTCGAGAGAGACCCCGCGCAGCCCGCCGGGGCTAACGATGAACAGCGCCCGCGGCGTGAGGCGCACCTGAACCTGTTTGCCGATACCGAGGGTGTTGGGGCTGAGATCACGGTGCACGAGCGCGTTGGCGAGTAGCTCTCGAACCGCACTGAGGGGCAATTGTGGGCGCTCGCCCATGTGTCCGTCGGCGCGGTAGAAGCGTGTGGCCACAATATTCTGCTCACACCAGACCATCAGTTCGTCGAGCAGCACCGGCACCGGACCAGTGAAATGTTTGAGGTCGCGGGTACGCTCGCCCCGGTCGTTGCTCGGCAGCTGCACCGCGGCCGTCACAGTGAGGCTCGGATACTGCCCCTGAGGGTAATCCCCCAGCGCATAAAGCCCAGCCAAGGTCGGCTCGCCCGATGCCGTGACAACGCCGGTGCGACGCAGAATCTCGGCGTCGGTGCGCTCGCTGAGTCGCCGGTCGCGGCTGCGCGCAGCGCTGAGGTACTGCGCGACGAGCTCGGGCACGAGATCTTCTGCGGTCACGCCGGGTACGGGCTGCAGGTCATAGTTGTCGGGGGTCTGCAGCAGCGCTTTCTCGACCTCGATCATGCGCAGCTCGTGTTCGTGCATCACAAAATCACCGTCAGCCTGCCGCAGGTAGGCCCTGCCCTGGTAGACCGCTGGCCGGTCGGCGAGCCGCAACGGGGTCACCTCAACCACCACCACCTGCTTGCCGTCTACCGCGACCGAGTAGGTGTCGAGGTGCGGGGCGGGGTCGATCGCCGACCGCGCCTGGTTGACGATGCCGGCTTCCATCGCTGCTGGATCAGCGACCCCGACAACTGTGAAGTTTGACGCCTCGTCGATGCCGAGCAGCATCACGCCACCCTCAGGCATGTTTGCAAACGCGCAGATGGTGCTGGCCGCCGCCTCGGGCACGCCACCAGCCGCCCGTTTCACTTCTACCGACGTAGTGTCGCCCCGGTGCACCCGCAGGGTGTCCAGAAGCTCTAGGATGCGGCCTTCGTTCCACGTCATACTGCAAGAGTACAACCCTAAGTGCAACTTTTATAGTATGAATTGCAGTTTGCCAGTTTGAATCTGCAGTTTGAGTTGCACTTTGCTCATTTAAGGCCCGCCCGCGACCCTCTAATGGCCCGGTTAAGCCGACTTTATGCATAGTTATAACACTCAACTCACACCCTTGAGTTGAGTGTTATAACTATGCATAACTTTGAAGCCAACGCCTCGTGCGAGAAGCACAATTCCCCGAAGTCAAGCCCCGCACGCCACCCGAAGTAGCGTGAAAACTCCAGATAAGCGAACAAATCGTTCGTACAAATGATCAGCACTCGAGAGTGGCCAGCAGCGCGGCACCCTCACATTTCTAAAGAGCCCAACAACCTCATAAATCGGCTTAATCGACCTCCGCAAACACGGCACTGCGCTCGTTTATGCCAGATTTATGCATAGTTATAACACTCAACGCACACCCTTGAGTTGAGTGTCATAACTATGCATAACTTTGAAACTTTGCGCCCAGCAGCGGGCCTCCGAGAACGCACCTGCCTGCATGTACACCGCCCAAACTTCTGCTACGCTGGGCGTGCTCTCGAGCTGCAGCGCTAAGTACCTGGCTAGCTGCACGGCAACCCTCCTCACTGAGCGGGGTGCCCCAGGGGAAGAGCCGGCAGGCCCAAAAGGGCCCGCAAGTCAGTTTCTCTTCACGGAGGTGACCCGTGTCCATTCACGGTACCCAAAACCAGCCCACAAACCCCGGCACCAACCTCGGCGCCAACCCCGGCACCGGAGTGCACGCTTCAAACGCCAGCATCACCCTCATCGGTAACGACGGCACCGAGCACGGCACTCCCACGCTGCCCGCCGCACACCCTGACCCGCAGCCCGAGTTGCCGCCGGTGCGGCTCACGTGCACCGCAGGCTGCGCGTGCTGGCGCGCGATCGAGAGCGGCCAGACACCTACTCGGAGCCTCGAAGCCGACGAGCTGCTGAGCTGGCTCGTCGCGCTGAAGGGCCCGCTGCGCAGCGGCCTCGCGCACAACCGCATGTACCATCACATTCGCACGACGCAGCCCGCGTCGCCGCTCAACGTGGGGTACGTCGGCATCGCGCGCGGGCTCGCCGCGTTTGGCGTGACGCCCACGCACTACAGCGCCCTGCACGACGCGTTCAGGCGCCTCCGCCCGGATCGTGTGGTGGCGGCGCTCGGCGGCGAGCGCGCGGCCGACGCGCACGGCATCAGGTTCGTGACGCATGAGAAACTGCCCGAGACACCCCTGCTCAAGTGGGTCGAGTTCTGCCCGCTGCTCTGGCAGGAGGACGGCCCGGTCGCGTCCGCCCTGCTGGCGACGCAATAACCCGCGGCTCCGGATCAGTGCGGGGTCGCACTGATCCGGAGCTGACCGCGCCGCGCTTGACACCGGGCGCGCTTGACACGGTGCGCGCTTGACACCGTGTCAGTGGCATGGTGAACACTGAAGGTATGGACGTCACAGCAGATGCACTCTCGATCGCGAAGCAGGTCGCTTCGCGCAGCGTGCTCAGTCAGGCGATTGCGATCATCGCTGAGCGTCGCGTGGTTACGCGCAGCGTCGAGGAGTTCGACGACGGGTTTAATGCCACCGGCGTCGTATCGCTCAGCCGTGCTCGGGCCACCGCTGAGGTTGCTGCTGAGGTGGGTGTTGAGGTGGGCGTTGATTTTGCGCCCAGCGAGGACGAGGCGCACGAGTTTGATGACATCGTGGACTATCGCTCGGGCACCGCGGGCGTTTCATATGGCTGCTCGTGCGCGTTCTTGCCCGAGGGTGCACAGTATTACGACGATGACGGTGGGCCGTGCGCGCACTCGGTTGCCCTGCTGCTGCAGACGATCAGCGCATACGGTCCGGGGGGCCAGACGGCCCGGGTGCCGGCGCGCGTCCAGGCGCCCGCCTCTCGCCTGTCTGGCTGGGCGCACGAACTCGATACCGCGCTGCCCGCGCCGCGCCGCGAGGTGCGGGCAACGCTGTGCCTGTTTATTACGGCGCTGCAGCCATCGTCGTCACGACTGTACAGTCACGACGCGGCGACGCTGTCGATGCGTCCGGGTATTCTCGGGTCGCGAGGCAAGTGGATTCGCGGCTCGGCCAAGTGGAGCAACGTTGAGCAGTTGGGGGGTTCACGCGAGGCCACCCGCGCGCTCGTGCGCATTCGGGCGGTCGCTGAGCGCTACTCCACTTACTATTCGACGAACGACTGGCTCGACCTGTCGCGTGCGCCGGGTGACGCACTGTGGGCGACGCTGCGCGATGCCGCCAAAGCGATCGCGATCGTGTCGGCGGGCGCGAACCAGCGGCCGGTCACATTTCTCGACGGCGTGGGCAAGGTCGAGGGCCTCGTGTCGCGGCAGGGCGACCACCTCGAGATCTCAGCGCGGCTGAGCATCGGGGCCGCGGGTGGCGACGAAACCCATGTAACAGAGCACCCCTGGTGGATCGGCACGCCCACCGCCGCGTTCGCGCTCATCGAGCAGCCCTCGGCAGCCAATGAACGCATTACCATCGCGAAGCTCACAGATCCGCTCACTCAGGTGGGCCGCAAGCTGCTCGCTATGCCTGAGCCGCTCGTTATTCCCGAGTCCGAGCGCGCGGCGTTCGAAGACGAGTACCTGCCGCGACTGCTGGCCGAGCTGCGCCTCGTCTCCCCCGACGACAGCTATACGATTCCCCAGCCTGCGGCGCCCACGCTGCGCCTCGAGATCACCTACGAGACCGCTGGTGCCGGGCGGGCACGCGGCCCCGACGGTGCGCGCCAGACCCGCCTGGCCTGGAAGTGGCACCGGCCAGACCGGTTTCCGCGCGATCCGGCACTCGAACGACCGATCCTGGCCGCGCTGCGCGAGACCCTGCTCAAGACGCTGCCCGAGAGCATCGCAGATCTCGTGTGCCCCGATCTGACGTTCCCCAGCGGTTTGGGGTTCCCAGAGGAGCCAGGCAGCGATACTTTTGCGCCACCCCGGTCGAGTCTCAACCAGACACAGAGTGTGCAGTTTGTGACCGAGGCGTTGCCCGGCATACGCGAGATCGACGGCGTCGAAGTCATCGAGCACAGCGAGACCCCCAATTATCAGGCGCTCGACACGGTGCCCAAGGTCGACATTCGCGCGCAAGAGTCGGGCGACTGGTTCGACCTGCACGTGTCGGTGCAGGTCGAGGGTGAGATCGTCGAGTTTGCGTCCTTGTTCACTGCCCTCACCCTGGGCGACGCACTGTTCGTGCTACCGAGCGGCAAGTACTTCTCGCTCATGTCGCCCGAGTTCGACAAGCTACGCGAGATCCTCAATGAAGCCCGCGCGCTCGTCGACGGCGACAAGGCACGCTTTAGTGAGGGCGTGCGCGTCAACCGACACAACGTCGACCTGTGGAACGACCTGCGCGAGCTCGGCATCGTGGCCGCGCAAGAGGCCGACTGGTGGCTGGCCATGCAGTCGCTCGGCCCAAACGCCGAGATCCCGCGCGTGACCAAGCCCAAGGGCATCAAAGCGACGCTGCGCGACTACCAAGAAGACGGGCTCGCGTGGCTGCACTTTCTACGCGCACACGGCCTCGGCGGCATTCTCGCCGACGACATGGGGCTCGGCAAGACACTGCAGACCATCGCCATGATGGAGCTGGCCCGCGAAGAAGACCCCCAGATGCCGCCGTTTTTGGTGGTGGCGCCGACCAGCGTCGTGAGCAACTGGGCGAGCGAGTGCGCCCGATTCGCCCCGGCCATGCAGGTCGCCACCATCACGGGCATGGAGGGCAAGCGGGGTGCACCGCTCGCCGATGCCGTGCACGGCGCCAACGTGGTCGTCACCAGCTACGCCCTGTTTCGCGGCGAAGCCGAAGCGTACCGCGACCTCGAATGGTCGGGGCTCATTCTCGACGAGGCGCAGCAGATCAAGAACTTCGCCTCCCACGGCCACCGCGCCGCGCGCATGCTCGGTGCCCCGTTTACGCTCGTCGTCACGGGCACCCCGCTCGAGAACAACCTGCTCGAGCTGTGGGCGCTCACCTCGCTTGCCTGCCCGGGCTTGCTCGGCAACCGCGCCAAGTTCACCGAGTTTTATCGCACCCCGATTGAGAAGCAACAAAACCCCGAGCGCCTCGCGCTGCTGCAGCGCCGGCTGCGGCCCTTTCTGCTGCGCCGCACCAAAGACCTCGTCGCCAAAGAACTGCCACCCAAACAAGAGCAGGTCATCGAGGTCGAGCTGCACCCCAGGCACCGCAAACTCTACGACCTGCGGTTTCAACGCGAACGACAAAAGATCTTGGGGCTCGTCACAAACATGGAGGCGAACCGGTTTCAGATCTTCAAGTCGCTCACCATGCTCAGGCAGCTCGCCCTCGACCCCGCGCTCGTCGAACGCCACGAAAGCAA
Organism: Leucobacter faecis; assembly: GCF_054456635.2. Classification (NCBI taxonomy): domain Bacteria; kingdom Bacillati; phylum Actinomycetota; class Actinomycetes; order Micrococcales; family Microbacteriaceae; genus Leucobacter; species Leucobacter faecis. Next base: position 109,043 of record NZ_JBTJEP020000006.1, on the reverse strand, counting down.
AGCAAGCCAAGCAAGCACCGTCCCGTCGGCGAAGCTTGAGGCGCTCGTCGAGCTGCTCACCGAGGCCGCCGACGAGGGGCACCGCGTGCTCGTGCTCAGCCAGTTCACCCGGTTCTTGGGGTCAGCCCGCGACCGTGCCGAAGCCGCGGGGCTAGTGTCTTGCTACCTCGACGGGTCCACCACCAACCGCGGCGAAGTGATCGACGAGTTTCGCACCGGTGACGCTCCCGTGTTCTTTGTCTCGCTCAAGGCCGGAGGTTTCGGCCTCAACCTTGTCGAGGCCGACTACGTGGTGCTGCTCGACCCGTGGTGGAACCCGGCCGTCGAGGCGCAAGCGATCGACCGCACCCACCGCATCGGGCAAGAGCGCCCCGTGTTCGTGTACCGCCTCGTGGCGGCAAACACGATAGAGAAGAAGGTGATCGCGCTGCGCGAGTCAAAGGCCGAGCTCTTTGGCCGGGTACTCGACGGTGGCGGGGCGAGCCCCGGCACGATCTCGGCAGACGACATCCTCGACCTACTCGGCTGAAGCCGCGTTACAGGTTTTCGTACATACCCCTGGGGGGTATAGTGTTGGTGAGCGCCCAATCGGACGCTACCGCAACCCAACGAGGAGCTACCATGAGCACCACCACCGAATTTCAGGTCACCGGCATGACCTGCGGCCACTGCGAGAAGGCCGTGCGCGAAGAGGTGGGCAGCGTCGCGGGTGTCACCGAGATCGCGGTGAGCGCCGAGACAGGCAAGCTCAGCGTTACACACGAATCCCCCATCGAAGATGCATCCGTTCTCGCAGCCGTCGACGAAGCGGGCTACGAAGCCGCGCAGGCGTAACCCGCGCCAGCGTCCACACCACTCCCACTCGCGAAGGAAGGCAGCATGTCACTCCCCACCACGTTCGACCTCGAAATCGGCGGCATGACCTGCGCCTCCTGCGCCAACCGCATCGAGAAGAAGCTCAACCGCCTCGACGGCGTCGAGGCCACGGTCAACTACGCCACCGAGAAAGCCCGCGTGCACACCCCCGAGGGGTATGACCCCCAGCTGCTCATCGCCGAGGTCACAAAGACCGGCTACTCTGCGCAGCTACCCGCAGCCCCGACGTTACCGACGCCGCCCGCCGCTGCGGTCGCGACCACGCCTGGGCCCGCGGGCAATGATCCGGATCACACCGCGGCCGAGCAAGCAAGCGCCGCGCGAACAAGCACCGCGCCCGCTGCGCGAACAGGCACTCAGCAACCCGACCCCGAGCTCGCGAGTCTGAGGCAGCGGCTCATCGGTTCGATCTGGCTGTCGGTGCCGGTGATCGTGATTTCGATGGTGCCGGCGCTGCAGTTCACGTATTGGCAGTGGGCGATGTTGGCGCTCACGTCACCGGTGATCGTGTGGGCGGCGTGGCCGTTTCACCGCGCCGCGTTCATTAACGCCCGCCACGGCGCCGCCACCATGGACACCCTCGTGTCGGTGGGCACGAGCGCGGCCTACCTGTGGTCGCTGTACGCCCTGTTTCTCGGTACCGCAGGCGAGAAGGGCATGACCCACGCCTTTGAGTTGAGCATCAGTCCGCATGACGGAGCGGGCAACATGTACCTCGAAGTGGCCGCGGGCGTCACCATGTTCTTGCTCGCTGGCCGCTACTTCGAGAAACGCTCGAAGCGGCAGGCGGGCGCCGCGCTGCGCGCCCTGCTCGAAGTGGGCGCGAAAGACGTCGCGGTGCTGCGCGGCGGGGTCGAAGCGCGCGTGCCCATTGCCGAGCTGGTGGTCGGTGATGAGTTCGTCGTGCGCCCCGGCGAGAAGATCGCGACCGACGGCGTCATCACCTCGGGCGCGACGGCGGTCGACGCGTCGATGCTCACGGGCGAATCAGTACCCGTCGAGGCCACCACGGGCGACCCGGTGACCGGCGGCACCGTCTCAACGAGCGGCCGCATCACCGTGCGGGCCACCGCGGTGGGCCACGACACACAGCTCGCCCACATGGCACAGCTGGTCGAAGACGCGCAGTCGGGCAAGGCCGAAGTGCAGCGCCTCGCCGACCGCGTTTCTGGCGTGTTCGTGCCGATCGTGATCGTCGTCGCCCTGGTAACGCTGGGCGTTTGGCTCGCGCTCGGATTCTCGGCCGCGTCAGCGTTCACGGCCGCCGTCGCGGTGCTGATCATCGCATGCCCCTGCGCGCTCGGGCTCGCCACCCCCACCGCGCTGCTCGTAGGCACCGGCCGCGGCGCGCAGCTCGGCACGCTCATCAAGGGCCCCGAAATCCTCGAGTCCACGCGTCGCGTCGACACTGTCGTGCTCGACAAGACAGGCACCGTCACGAGCGGCAAGATGATCCTTGCGGAGGCAACGCCGGGCGCGGGGGTTGACCGCGACCAGCTGCTGCGGCTCGCTGGAGCACTCGAAGCCGCCTCTGAACACCCCATCGCGCAGGCCATCGCGGCAGGCGCGAGCGAGCGGCTCGGCGCACCGCTGCCGCCCGCCACAGGCTTTCACAACACTGCTGGCAAGGGCGTCTCGGGTCTCGTCGACGGCCACGCGGTGCTGGTGGGCCGCGAGAGCCTGCTGGCTGAGTGGGCTATAGATCCGGATCCCGCGCTGCGCGCGGAGCTTGCCCACCTGGAGCAACTGGGGCGCACGGTCGCGTACGTCGCGTGGGATGGCGCCGCACGCGGGCTCGTCGCCGTCGCCGATTCGGTGAAACCCACGAGCGCCGAAGCGATCGCGCAGTTGCAGCGACTCGGACTCACGCCCATCTTGCTGACGGGCGATAATCGTGCCGTCGCCGAACAGGTAGCGGCCGAGGTGGGCATCGCGGGCGACGACGTACACGCCGAGGTGCTGCCCGGCGACAAAGTTGACGTCGTGAAGCGGTTGCAGGCCGAGGGCCGAGTGGTCGCGATGGTGGGCGACGGTGTCAACGACGCCGCGGCGCTCGCGCAAGCCGATCTGGGGCTCGCGATGGGCACGGGCACCGACGCGGCCATCGAGGCCGCCGACATTACGCTGGTGCGCGGCGACCTGCGCAGCGCCGCCGACGCGATCCGGCTGTCGCGCCGCACGCTCAGCACCATCAAAGTGAACCTGTTTTGGGCGTTCGCGTACAACGTGGCGGCGATTCCGCTGGCAGCTCTCGGCCTCTTGAACCCCATGATTGCGGGCGCCGCGATGGCGTTCTCGAGCGTGTTTGTCGTGGGCAACAGCCTGCGTCTGCGCCGCTTCAAGAGCGTGGCACAATGAGTGCCATGAGCGATCAGCAGCCCGAGACGAACGCCCACGATGAGGGGTGTGAGCCCGAGTTCAGCGCTGGCCACCCCGCGGCGCCCGGTGCGGGCGCCGCGGAGGGTGCCAGCTCCGGTCATTCACACGGCCACTCGCACGACCACGGGCTACAGGGTGCGGGCACCGCGACCGGCAAACATCGCAAGCGTCTCATCGCGGTGCTGTGCATCACCCTCACCGTTTTCGTGGTGCAGGTGATCGGCGCGTTCATCTCGGGCTCGCTGTCGCTGCTCGCCGACGCGGGCCACATGCTCACCGACGCGACGGGAGTCGCGATCGCCCTCATCGCGAGCCTCATCGCGGCACTCCCCGCAACGTCAAAGCGCACCTTCGGCTACCTGCGCGTCGAGATTCTCGCCGCACTCGCCAACGGCATCATCCTAGGCGTTATTGCCGTCGTGATCTTCGTGCAGGCGATCGCCCGCTTCGGGCACGAGGTCGAGGTGCAGTCGGGCCCCATGCTCATCGCCGCGATCATCGGCGCTGCCGCGAACCTTGTGTCGCTGCTCATTCTGCAGGCCGGCCAGAAGGAGAGCCTCAACGTGCGCGGCGCGTATCTCGAGGTGCTCGGCGACCTACTCGGCTCGGTGCTCGTCATCGCCGCGGGTCTCGTGATCATGTTCACCGGCTGGAATCCCGCCGACCAGATCGCGTCGATCCTCATCGCGGTGCTCATCTTTCCCCGCGCCCTCAGCCTGTTGCGCGACGTCGTCAACGTGCTACTCGAGGCGTCGCCCAAAAACATCGACGTCGAGGTTGCCCGCACGCACATGCTCGCGGTGCCGGGCGTCGCGTCGGTGCACGACCTGCACGCGTGGACCATCACGTCGGGTGTGCCCGCGTTCTCAGCTCACGTCACCGTCACCGACGATGCGTGGAACGAGCGCGGCTACCATGCGATTCTCGATGAGCTCAAGGCCTGCCTCATGAGCCACTTCGACGTCGATCATTCGACGATTCAGCTCGAGCCAGCAAGCCACCATATTCCGCACGCGCCCACGCACGCATAGCTCGATCCGGATCATGCCGCGCGCGGCATATTCCGCGCCTCGCGCCCTCCTCGTCATGCTGCGCGAGTTCCCCACAACCGTCATGCTGCGCGACGAAGGAGTCGCAGCATCCACCCACAAACACCAAAAGGGGCGGTGCACTAGGACCTCCTAGCGCACCGCCCCTCTCAGTTACGGCTTACTTGCTTGCAGCGTAGTTGTCGCGCAGCAGCTGACCGAGGCCCGCGTCAACGTTCGTCCAGTACTGGAAGAAACGCTCGCGAATCTCGTCGATCGTGATCGACTTTGCCTGGCCGCCGAGGGTCGCGTGGAAGCGAGCCTTCGACTCTTCGGTGAAGACGTCGCGGTAGAGAATACCGGCCTGACCGAAGTTGCTGTCGTCTTCACGCAGCGTGTACGCGGTGCGCACGAGCTCGCCGTCCGACTCCCAGTTGCCCTCGACACCAGCCTGCGCGTCGGCCACGGGGCCGCCGGCAGCGCCGAACGAGTTGGGGTGGTACACGCGCTGAGCAGCCGACGGGAAGTGGTACTGCATGTTGCCCTGGTGCATGTAGTTGTTCGCCTCGGTGGCGTGCGGCTGGTTGACCGGCAGCTGGTTGTAGTTCGTGCCGATACGGTAGCGCTGTGCGTCGGGGTACGAGAACACGCGCGCCATGAGCATCTTGTCGGGCGAGATGCCGGTGCCGGGCACCTGGTTGCCGGGCGAGAACGCTGCCTGCTCGATCTCAGCGAAGAAGTTCACGGGGTTGCGGTTCAGCGTGAACGTGCCCACCTTGATGCGGGGGTAGTCAGCCTTGGGCCAGGTCTTCGTGAGATCGAAGGGGTTGAGGCGGTAGGTCTTCGCCTCTTCGTGCGGCATGACCTGCACATAGACGTCCCACGACGGGAAGTTGCCGTCTGCGATCGCGCCGAACAGCTCGCGACGGTGGTAGTCAGCGTCGGTGCCAGCGAGTGCGTCAGCCTCTTCGCCCGACATCGTCTTGACGCCCTGCTGCGACATGAAGTGGTACTTGACCCAGAACTTCTCGCCCTCAGCGTTGATCCACTGATAGGTGTGTGAGCCGTAGCCATTCATCTCGCGCCAGCTGGTGGGCAGGCCACGGTCACCCATGACGTAGGTCACCTGGTGTGAGGTTTCGGGCGAGAGGGTCCAGAAGTCCCACTGCATGTCTGCGTCGCGCAGGCCCGAGTCAGCCAGGCGCTTCTGCGAGTGGATGAAGTCGGGGAACTTAATGCCATCGCGAATGAAGAAGGTGGGAGTGTTGTTGCCCACGATGTCGAGGTTGCCCTCGGTCGTGTAGAAACGCAGCGAGAAGCCGCGCACGTCGCGCCAGGTGTCGGGCGAACCCTGCTCGCCGGCAACGGTCGAGAAGCGAATGAGCGTCTCTGACTTGGCGCCGGGCTGGAACACTGCTGCACGCGTGTACTTCGAAACGTCTTCGGTGACGACGAACTCACCGAACGCGCCGCCGCCCTTTGCGTGCGGGTTGCGCTCGGGCACACGCTCACGGTTGAACGCTGCGAGCTTCTCAACGAGGTAGCGGTCGTGCAGAACGGTGGGGCCGTTGGCGCCGACGGTGAGCGAGTGCTCGTCGTTGGCGATGGGGGTACCGGACTGAGTGGTGGTCAACTTCTGTTCTGTCATGAGAGACCTCTTTCGGTAGTTGATACTTGGCTAGTGAAACTTGTGGGGCAATGGAACTAGTGGGGCGCGTAAACCGCGTAAACGCGGGGGTGGCAGCCGAGGGGTGCGTGCCCCGTCGGGGCGCTGCGCTATGTCGCGGCGCACTCGGGGCACACGCCGCGAAAAGTGACGTCTGCTGCGACGATGTCGTAGCCGTGGCTTTCGCTCGCGGTGAGGCAGGGGGCAGCCCCCACGGCACACGGCACGTCGCGAATCTCGCCGCACACCACGCACACAATGTGGTGGTGGTTGTCGCCGCGGTGCATTTCATAGAGTGCAGCACCAGCAGAGGCTTCAATCTTGCGCACGATGCGCACGTCACTGAGCGCCGAAAGCACCCCGTAGACGGCCTGCACCGACGTGCCCGGCAGCTCGACCTTTACGGCGTCGAACACCTCAGTGGCGCTCCAGTGGCCACCGCGGCCGAGCAGCCGCAGCACGGCCGCTCGAGGGGTGGTTGCACGCAGGCCCGCGTCTTTCAAACGGGTGCGCAGTTCGGCGTCCGTGAGGGGGGCAAGCGTGGTGTCCATATGACACCACTATACCCACTATTTTGAGTAATTCAAATTAACGATTGCCATGCGTGTATGAACGTTTCGTATCGACCGAACCCCAATAGTCACGGCAGATCATCGGAACCCACAGGCCGCCGTCACCCGGCAACGCGACAAATATGCGCGGGTTTTTCCGCTAAAGAGACCATCTAAAGCAGAAAAACCCGCGCATATTCACCGCATACGGCTATTGGCATACACAACTAGTCAAGCAGCAGCGCGGGCTCCTCGAGAACCGACGCCACGTCGGCGACGAAGCGTGAGATCACATCACCGTCAACGACACGGTGGTCAAACGAGCCACCGACGGTCGTTACCATGCGCGGGCGCACCTCACCGTCGACAACCCACGGCTTCTGCTTGATGGTGCCCATCGCCATGATCGCTACCTCGCCGGGCACCAGAATCGGCGTACCGAAGTCCATGCCAAACACGCCAATGTTGGTGATCGTGATCGTACCGTTCGCCATTTCGGCGGGCTGCGTACGGCCATCGCGCGCCGTGATCGTCAGCTGCTCAATCGCGCGCGCGAGGTCAAGCAGGCTGAGCTCCTGCGCGTCTTTGATGTTCGGCACGATCAGCCCCCGCGGAGTCGCCGCCGCAATACCCAGGTTCACAAAGTTGTGCCGAATAATCTCGGTCTCGGTGAACGTCGAGTTGATCTCAGGGTTGCGACGGATCGCCCACAGCATCGCCTTCGCGAAGATGAGCAGCGGCGACACCTTCACGCCCGCAAAGTCAGTCGAGGCCTTGAGCCGCTTCACAAACTCCATCGTGCGGGTCGCGTCAACGTCAGTGAAAACACCCACGTGCGGTGCATCATTCGAGCTCGCCGCCATCGCCTTCGCGATCTGCTTGCGCACGCCCTTCAGCGGAATACGCACCTCACGCGCCTCCTGCGGCTCGGGCGTCTCGATGTTGCGAAACACGCGCGCCTGCGACGCCTCGCGCACCACGTCATCGCGCAGCACCTCGCCGGCAATGCCGCTGCCCACGACCGCGGTCAGGTCAACGCCCAGGTCCTTCGCCAGCTTCCGGATCGGTGGTTTCGCGATCACCGGGGCGGCATCTGCGACGGGAATGGGGGCGGGGTTCGACAGGAGCGGCTCGCCACCACGGCGGCGGCGCGACTTCACGGCTCCGCCGGTGCCGTAACCGACGAGCACAGCGCCGCCCGCTTCTTCGGCAGCCGCGGGGGCAACCGTAGGAGCCGCAGGCGCGGCATCGACGGCGCCCGATCCGGCAGGCGCAGCAGCGACGTGCTCAGCCGGCTCACCAGCGGAGCTGGCAGAACCAACCGGCGCAGCAGCAGAGTCGGCAGAGCCAGCAGGCGCAGCCTCGCCCGCACCGCCTGCGACGGTGACGCGCAGAATCGGGTCACCGACGGGCACGGTCTGGCCGACCTCGGCGAGCACCGCGGTTACCACGCCGGCGAACGGCGACGGCAGTTCGACGAGCGACTTGGCGGTTTCGATTTCGCAGATCACCTGGTTGAGGGTCACCGTGTCGCCGGGCGCGACAAACCAGGTGACGATCTCTGCTTCAGTGAGGCCCTCGCCTACGTCGGGGAGGGGGAAGGTCATCTCGCTCATGTCGGCTCCTTCTGGGGTGATGGTGAAGTTTAGTAGTGCATCGTGCGGTCGACCGCTTCGAGCACGCGATCAGCGTCGGGCAGGTAGACGCCCTCGAGGTCGGCGGGCGGAAACGGCACGTCGTAGCCCGACGCCCGCAGCACCGGAGCCTGCAGCGAATAAAACGCATGCTCTGCGACGTATGCAGCGATTTCGCTGCCCACGCTCGCGTTGCCCGGCGCTTCCTGCGCGACGACGAGGCGGCCTGTCTTGCGCACCGACTCGAGCAGCGGATCGTAGTCAATGGGCGAGATGCTGCGCAGATCGACAACTTCGAGGCTAGTGCCCTCGGCGGCCGCAATCTCGGCGGCCTGCATCAGGGTGGTCACCATCGCACCGTACCCAACGACGGTGCAGTCGGTGCCGGCGCGGGCGACGCGGGTCGCGTGCAGCTTGCTCGCGGGCTCGGTGAAGTTCACCTCGCCCTTCTGCCAGTACTTGGCTTTGGGCTCGAAAAACAGCACCGGATCGGGTGACTCAATCGCCTGCTGAATCATCCAGTAGGCATCGTTCGCGGTCGACGGGGCGACGACGCGCAGACCCGGGGTGTGCGCGAAGTATGCCTCGGGGCTCTCTTGGTGGTGTTCGATCGCGCCGATGTGCCCGCCGTAGGGCACCCGAATCACGATGGGCATCTGAATGTGGCCGTCGTGACGGCTCGTAATCTTAGCCAGCTGCGTCACGATCTGGTTGAACGCCGGAAAGATGAAGCCGTCGAACTGGATCTCGATGACGGGGCGGTAGCCGCGCATCGCCAGCCCAATCGCGCTGCCGACGATGCCCGACTCCGCGAGCGGGGTGTCGAGCACGCGCGCCGAGCCAAACTCTGCTTGCAGCTTGTCGGTGACACGAAAGACGCCGCCGAGGGGGCCAATGTCTTCGCCCATCAAGATGACACGGTCGTTCGCCTGCATCGCTGCGCGCAGGCCCTCGTTGATCGCCTTCGCGATCGGTAGTGCGTTCACGGCCGCGTTCATGCTCCCGCCTCCTGGTCTTCAAACGATGCCTCGTAGCGGGCGAGCCACTCGCGCTGCTCTTCAATGCGCGGGTGCGACTCGCTATATACGTGCGCGAACATATCATCGGCGGCGGGCTTGGGCAGCGTCAGAATCGCATCGCGTACCCGCTTTGCCTCGCGGTCTGCTGCCTCGTGCGTCTCGGCGAAGAACTCGTCGGTGACGCCGAGCGATCGAAGATATACCTCGAGGCGCATGAGCGGGTCGCGCTGCTGCCACTCCTCAAGCTCAGCCTTCTCGCGGTACCGCGTGGGGTCATCACTCGTCGTGTGCGCACCGATGCGGTACGTGAGCGCCTCGATGTAGGCCGGGCCGCCGCCTTCGCGTGCGAGACGCAAGAACCGACGGCTCACCGCGAAGGCAGCGAGCGGGTCGTTGCCGTCGATCTGCACAGCGCGCAGACCGAAGCCTAGCGCGCGGCGGTAGAGCGGGGTACGCGACTGGCGCGCAACCGGCACCGAGATCGCCCAGCCGTTGTTTTGCACGACGAACAGCTCGGGCGTCTGGTAGCTTGCCGCAAACACCATGGCTTCGTTCGGGTCGCCCTGGCTCGAGGTGCCGTCACCGTAGAACACGACGGTGGCCTCACCGGTGACGGTGGCCGCTTCGCCCGCCTCAAGTTCTTCGCCTACCGAGTCACCCGCGGCGAGCGCACGCATCTTGGCGTCGAGTACCTGGCCGAGGGCATAGCCGGTCGCGTGCTGGGTCTGCGAGCCAAGCACGAGCGTGTACTGGTGAAAGTTGCCGTGCGCGGGGTCGGTGACGTCCCATCCGCCGTGGGTCACACCGCGAAACAGCGAAGCCACCTTCTCGAATGGCACGCCGCGCACCTTGGCAACGGTGTGCTCACGGTAGGCCGGAAACACGTGGTCTTGGGGTGCGGTGGCGTGCGCAATGCCCACCTGGCAGCCCTCTTGGCCGACGCTCGGCACCCACAGGGCGAGCTGGCCCTGGCGCTGCAGGTGCGTGCACTCTGTGTCAAAGGCGCGGGTCCAGGCCATGTCGACGTACCACTGCTTGAAGTCGTCAACGCCGACGCCTTCGAGCTCGGCGGCGTACTCGGCCGCAGTGTCTGAGGGTGCGTAGGCACCGGCTGCGTCGAGAAACCGAATCGGCGCGGGGTCGCCCCCCGCGTGCAGGGCTGCCACGGGGGTGCTGCGCAGGGCGCTTGGGGAGTTCTGCTCAGTCATCTAGGCCAGTGTAATGAAACACCATGCGTATCCCCGGATATGCTCGGCGTTCTGCGACTCCCACAGTGGTGGCCTTCTCGTGTCCCCAACCCACCATCCTCAAAATATGCGCGACTTCTTCCGTTTAACCCGCGGTCTAAAGCAGAATTCGTCGCGCATATTTTTTGGGGGGCGATATTTATGTGCCGGATCAGCCCGTAGGGGCTAGCGGCCGAGGTGGGCGCGCACGATGCGCAGCACCTCGGGCACGCTTTCGGGTTCGCCGACCGAGATGCGCACGCCGTGACCTGGGAAGGGGCGCACGAGCGTGCCGGCCTCCACGAAGTCGGCCGCGAGGTCGGCGGCGCTGGGCACGCCAGCACCGGCATCACCAGCGCCACCAGCCCCAACGCCGACAGCACCGCCACCAACACCACCGACACCGCCAGTGCCAGCACCAACGCCACCGACACCAGCACCACCGACACCGCCAGCGCCAGCACCGGGCGTTTCGGGCACCCACACGAAGTTGCCCTGCGCGTCGGGTACTGCGAGGCCAAGGTCGCGCAGGCCGGCGGCGAGTTCATCGCGGCGGGCGGTGAGCTCGGCGATGCGTGACTCGTGCACCGACGCGACCGCAGGTGCCAGCGATGCGAGCGCCGCCGCCTCAGCAACACCGGTTACTGACAGTGGAATCGCCACGCTCGCGGCCGCCGCCAGAATCGCGGGGGAGCCAACACCGTAGCCAATGCGCAAGCCGGCGAGACCGTACGCCTTCGAGAACGTGCGCAGCACCACAAGGTTTTCGTATGCCGACAGCACGTCCTCGCCGCGCACGGCGGCGGGGTCGGTGACAAACTCGCGGTATGCCTCGTCGAGTACCACGAGGGTGTCGCTGGGCACCCGTGCCATGAACCGGTCAAACGCTTCGCGCGTAATCGCGGGGCCCGTCGGGTTGTTGGGCGTGCACAGCAGCACTACGCGGGTGGCCTCGGTCACCCGGTCGGCCATGGCGTCGAGGTCGTGCTCGCTCGTGCCGGTGAGCGGCACAGCGACGCCAGTCGCCCCCGAGGCGAGACCCAGCGAGGGGTATGCCTCAAAGCTCGGCCAGGCGTACAGGTACTCGTCGCCCGGGCCCGCCGCGGCGTGCACGAGCTGAAACAGCAGGGTCACTGATCCGGCGCCTAAGGCGACGTGGGCCGCGTCGACGCCGAAGATCGCCCCGATCGCGTCGCGCAGTTCGGGCATCGCGGCACCCGCATACCGGTTCGTGAGGGCGGCACGCGCGACCACGGCGTCGATGACACCGGGCAGCGGGCTAAACGGATTCTCGTTGCTTGAGAGCTTGAATCCGGGCTTGGTGGGCGCGGCCCCCTGCCGATATGCGGGCGCGGCCAACACGTTCGCGCGGAGTTTGACGGGGGGAGTCGCCTGTTCGCTCATGAGTGCCAGTGTATCGACGCGCCTACCCACCCCGGGTGCAGCGCGCGCTAAGCCCAGAGTCAGCGCGCGCTGCCAGACTGGGCGCATGCGTTCCATCATTCGAGTACTCGTTGGCGCTTTCGCGCTGTGACTCACCACGCTGATCGTGAGCGACGGCGGCACCCGCGGCATCTGGATCGTGCCGATCAGCGACGACGACTACGCCCCGGCGGTCACACTCGTGTTGGTGGCGCTCGTGTTTGGGCTCGTCAACGGCACGCTGGGCCGCGTGGTGCGGTTCGTGTCGATTCCGCTGTACATCATCACGTTCGGCCTGTTTGGGCTGATCGTCAACGGCCTCATGTTTGCGCTCGTGGCGTGGCTGTCAGAGCTCGTGGCGTGGCTGTCAGAGCTCGCGGGCTTTGGGCTACGCATCGAAACGTTCTGGTGGGGCGTACTCGCCGCGCTCGTCATGTCGGTGCTCGCGGGCCTCATGAACGCGCTCCTGGGCACCGGCAAGAAGCGACCCAGGCGTTAGCTCACCCGCTCTGGGCTCCGGATCGCCACACCCGGCCAGCCCACCGCCGCGCTCTGCTCACCGCCAGCGAGCTACCACCACCCGAACGTCGCGTCGACGATGCGCGGCTCACCGTCGCGCCACGTAATGCCGCCCGACAGCGACGACGTGTCGCTGTCGAGCCTCGCCGCCGCGGTCGTGTCGCGCACCTCGAACTTGTACTGGTCGGTGGTGAACGACTTCGCACTGATGTCGCTGAGTCCCGCCGCATACTTCGCCACCGTGAGCGACGACAACCGCGTATTGCGGGTGATCGCGGGGCACGCCGCATCCATGTTGCCCGTCACGGCATCATTGCCTCCGATGCTCACGCAGCCATCGGCGTAGGCCGCCGCCTGGGTGAGAATCTCGTCTTCGAACGCCATGTTGAGGGAGGCCGTGAGCGACGCCGTCGCGGACTCGCCCCACACTCCGGCGACGAGCGTGGCGCTGCCGTCATCGCTTTCGAGGTAGCGGCCCAGGTCGCCCGCCGCCACCTCGTACACCCCCGGATACACGTAGACCGTCGCGCTGTCGTCGCCCGTCATCGTCTCTGCCAGCGTCACCTCGGTGCCCGCAACGTCGACGACCGCCGACACTGCGCCCGCGCTGACGGGAGTCTGAAGCGACAGCTGCGCCTCAGCGATCAACGGATCGTCAAGCTCCCACGTCTCAAGCACAACCAGCTCGCGCGGCCCCTGGTCCACGGTGAACTCGTGCTCAAACTCTTCGCCCGCGAGCGACATGCGCGCGAGCACGCGCGCCCCGTCGGCGCCACGCTCGAGCGTCTCGACCGAAATCACGTCAATGCGCTCGGTCGCCGACTCGAGCACCTCGTCGGTGAGCAGCGACGTGTCGGCCACGTTCGGGCTCACCATCTTCGAGGCCTTCGCCGCCTCACCGCTCGCGAGCAGGTCGAGGTACTGTTCAACCTGCGATGCCGGATCACGCGAATCGTTGATCAGCTTCACCGCGACCGCGGCCCCCGCCACGAGCAGCGCGAGCCCCACGCCCACACTCACCAAAGTGATCGTGCGGCGGCGTGACCTGCGGCCGCGCGGCGTGTTGTCGGGTTGCCACGTCTGTGGGCCGGCCGGGGTCCCGGCGGGTATACCGGGAGCCCCAGCGGCCATACCGGGAGCCCCAACACCAGCCCCGACCGCGGGCGGCTGCCACGCCTGCGGCTCTTGCTGCACAGGTTCAGGGTGCGGCACAGGTGATCCAGAGGAGGGCGGAAGCCAGGGGCCAGACGGTGGGGGCATCGACATAGGTCGAGCCTAGCAATGGGGTACGACACGGGAGGGAGGAGCGGGCATTGATCCGGAGCGAAAAACGCCTAGGCAAGCCGCGCGCAGGCGGCGAATGAGCTGCGCGCTAAAGAATGGGAGAATGGAGGGGATTTGCCCGTTATTCGCCGACACCGCACGGAGACCTCATGACGACCCTGCCCCCTCAGCCCATCAGCCCGCTTGACGGCCGCTACCGTGCCGCGGTGCAAGACCTCGGCAACACGCTCTCGGAGGCGGGCCTCAACAAGGCGCGCGTACACGTTGAGGTCGAGTGGCTCGCGTACCTCACCGAGCACTCGCTGCTGGGTGCGACCCCCGTCGCGGCCGAACAGCTGGCGAGCCTGCGCGAGTGGGCGGCGGGCTTCGGCCAGGCCGAGATCGACGAGCTCGCGGCGACCGAGAAGGTCACGCAGCATGACGTGAAGGCCGTCGAGTACCTCGTGCGCGCACGCCTCGAGAAGCAGGGCCTCGGGCACCTCGCCGAGCTGACGCACGTGTGCTGCACGAGCGAAGACATCAACAACCTGTCGTATGCGCTCACCGTGAAGCAGGCTGTGGCCGACGTGTGGCGCCCCCGCTTCGAGAAGGTCATCGCTGAGCTGGCACGCCAGGCCGAGCAGTACCGCGAGCTGCCCATGATGAGCCGCACGCACGGTCAGCCCGCAACGCCCACGACGCTGGGCCGCGAGCTCGCCGTGTTCGTGTACCGCCTCGAGCGCCAGCTCAACCAGATCGACGACATCGAGTACCTGGGTAAGTTCTCGGGCGCGACCGGCACGTTTGCCGCGCACCTCGCCGCCGACCCCGCGGTTGACTGGGTGCAGGTGTCGCAGGAGTTCGTTGAGGGCCTAGGCCTCGACTGGAACCCGCTCACCACGCAGATCGAGTCGCACGACTGGCAGGCCGAGCTGTACACGCGCATCGCGCACGCGAACCGCATTCTGCACAACCTCGCGACCGATATCTGGAGCTACATCTCGATCGGCTACTTCAAGCAGATTCCAGTCGCGGGCGCGACGGGCTCCTCGACGATGCCGCACAAGGTGAACCCGATTCGCTTCGAGAACGCCGAGGCAAACCTCGAGCTGTCGAACGCGATTCTCGACTCGCTCGCGGCGACGCTCGTGACGAGCCGCTGGCAGCGCGACCTCACCGACTCGTCGGCGCAGCGCAACATCGGTGTGGGCTTTGGCCACTCGGTGCTCGCGCTCGACAACCTTTTGAAGGGCCTGGGTCAGATCGACGCGGCGCCCGAGGCGCTCGCGTACGACCTCGACCACAACTGGGAGGTGCTGGGCGAAGCGATTCAGACCGTCATTCGTGCTGAGGTCACCGCGGGCCGCTCGACAATCTCTGACCCCTACGCTGCGCTCAAGGAGCTCACGCGCGGGCGCCGGATCGGGCAGGCCGAACTCGTCGAGTTTGTGCAGGCACTCGAGATCGGAGCCGAGGCGAAAGCGCGCCTGCTGGAGCTTACGCCCGCAACCTACATCGGTGACGCGGTGCGCCTGGTCGACTTCTTGCAGCGGTAGTCGGTAGTAGCCGCGGTGCTTGCCGCGGCCTCCACGGTACAGATGCGCCAGTTTGTTCGGTATAGAGCCCTCTATACCGAACGGACTGGCGCATCTGGCGTTTACGCGTGGGCCGCGACGGCGACAATGGTAGCGCTATACAGGCGGATAGGGCAGAGTGGGGGGAGTCCACGAAAGGATTGTAGTGACCAACGTAGATCTTGCAACCCGCTTTGCCCGCGAGGGCTCGCGCCACCGCTTCACCGCCCGCACCGTGTCTGTGACCCACGTCACCGAGGTCGCCGGCTTCATTCGCGTCACCCTCACGAGCCCCGAGCTGCATGACTGGGCAAGCTTCGGGCCGTCTGACCACGCGCGCACGTTTTTTCCGGATCCGGCCACGGGCGCCCTGGTCGCCCCGGCGCCCGCCGGGCCCGACATTGACGGCATTGTGCGCCCCGACGCTCCCATGCACGGGCGCGACTTCACGCCCATCAACATTCACGAGCACCCCGAGACCGGGCAGCGCTCGTTCGACATCGACATTCTGCGCCACGACAACGCGGGCCCCGCAGCGCGCTGGGCGGCGCAGGCTGAGGTCGGTGACGAGCTCGTCGTGGTGGGCCCCCGCGGCTCGCGTGCCGTCGCAAGCGCCGCGCCGCGCGTGCTGTGCTTTGTCGACGCGACCGCGTTGCCTGCTGCTGCACGCTGGATCAGCGAGATGCCCGCAGACGCCAGCGTGCAGGTTGTCGTTGACGCCTCGCCCGAGGCAGGCTCAGACGCAGTGTCACAGGCCGAGGAGTACCTGCGAGCCCAGTGCGGCCGCAAGGTGAGTGTGGTGGGCGCCGCCGTTGGCTTCGCCGAGGCCGCGGCCGAGCTGTCGATCGACGAGAACACGTACGTGTTTGCGGCGGGGGAGGCCGGCTCACTTGTGGCGCTGCGCCGTTTCGTGCGGCACGAGCTGAAGCTGCCGCGCGAGCAGTACGCGATCACCGGGTACTGGAAGCGCGGCGACGCCGCATTCGACCACCACGCGCCCATCGATCCCACCGACCTCGACGACTAACGTGGTGCGCCAGCTCGCTCCCATCATTCTGCACACGGGAGCGAGCGTGCATCAAACACATGGTGACGTGTACACTGTGTGCACACGCGGAACGCGCCATCCGACGTTCGCGTTGAATGTTTGGAGGACTACCGTGGGCACGCTCGTGGCAGACAATAGCCCGGCCAACGAAACGCATTTCGCCACCGTGCGGGCCGGACGAGAGCACTTGTCCGCGCTTGTCGACGCTGCGGCGGCTGGTAAACCCGCGTCTATTGCCCGACGTGAAACAAAGATTGCGGCCGTCGATTCCGCCCGATTGGTCGACTTTCTAGCGGCCACTATCCATGCCAACGCTCAGATGGTGAGCGAGCCAGATGGCTGGAGCCTGTTTCTTCCAGGGCTTCCTATCGCCGCCGATGGCGAAACGCTCGATGAAGTGCTTGATGAGGCGGTTGAAGCTCTCCGTTCATACTCCAGAGCTTGGGTTGAGCGCCTACGACTTGCACCGAATCACTCCGAGAACTGGGGCCTGGTGCAGCTTGTCGACGCGGCCTCAGACGATCGACTCAAAGCTTGGCTAGTTGCGCAATGAGATTTCCGACGGCGACAAGAAAAGACCATGAGCGTTTTTGTCTCACAGAAAAATGGACTCCGCGCGAACGCGCAACAAGCAGTAGGGGCACCCATCACCGCAACTACGAACTCACCCTGCATGATGGGCGAATACTCGCGACACGCATAAGCCACCCGGTGAATCGCACACGCTCTGGATCCTGCGAGTCGCAAGCTCCCGCAGGATGACGCGGGGGAAGCGCTCCCGCAGGATGACGCGGTGGAAACGCCCGCGCAGTGCGCGGGCGTTCTATTTGTACGAGGTTACGTGAGCGGCTAGTGCCAGACGTCGTCTGGGCTCTGCAGGTCTTTGCGTGCTTCTTCGTCTTCTGCGCTCGGCTTACCGCCGAGGCCCACGAGCGCCACGACCATCACCACAACGATAAACGCGATGCCCAAGAAGATCAGCGCGAGCACGATGTCGCGGGTCGTGAGCAGCACGACGAGGCCGGCGAACACCGCCAGCACGCCCGAGAAGCCGACGAGCTCGAGCGGCTTCAGGCGGTCGCGACGCGACGGGTTAATGGGATCGTTCTGGGCTGGTTCAGACTTAGACATCGTGTGCTTTCGGTCGGCGATCAGCTGGGGGAGTCAGCTGCGGAGTCAGTGGGAGCAGAAACTGTAGGGTGAGTCGCAGCGCCGCGACTATCGAAAGCTGAAATGCCGAGAAACACGCCGACGATGATCGCGTAAGCACCAAAGAAGCCGAGCACTGCAACCGCATCTTCGCGCGCGAGCAGAGTGAACAATGCGAGTAAAACGCCCGCCGCTCCCGTGAGGAAGGCGTCGGTACGGGGCACCTGCCGCACCGTCGCACCGATGAACTCGAGCAGGGCAGACACGAGCGCCCACGCCGCCACGACGACCGCGTAGCCCGTGGTCGATTCGGTAAATATCAGACCGGCAGCGGCCGCAAGTGCGACGATTGTGAGCAGCAGGGTCGCGGGGGAGCCGCCACGACTGCGTGCCGCGAGCCAAGCCACCGCGTGAGCGAGACCGATCGCCGCCAGCGCAAGCGCTGTCACCGTCACGTCGAAGCCCAGTTGCTCGTGCTGCGGCGCCGTGAACGTGATGACCATGCCCGCTGCAAGCAACACAACCACACGCAGCAGCTTGATGCTTCGGCTCTGTGTACCCTGCGGGGTCACTGAAGGCACACTCGGTGATGCAGTCGCGGTCATGACTTCCCTTTCGCCGCATCAAGTCTACTGCGCACGCCTCATCTTCGCCTGTGCGCGACGAGCAGCGGGCTACACCCCACTCGGCATGTCTTGGAACCGCGAGTAGTGGCCCTGAAACGCGACGGTGACGGTGCCGGTGGGGCCGTTACGCTGCTTCGCAAGAATGAAGTCAGCCTCGCCCGCGCGCGGGCTGTCACGGTCGCCGACCGCCTCACGGTGCAGCAGGATCACCATATCGGCGTCCTGCTCAAGCGAGCCGGACTCACGCAGGTCGCTGATCGCTGGCATCTTGTCGGCGCGCTGCTCTGATGCACGGTTCAGCTGGGACAGTGCGATGACGGGTACGTCGAGCTCTTTCGACAGCAGCTTGAGCGCACGCGAGAACTCACTCACCTCTTGCTGACGGCTCTCTACTTTCTTACCGCTCGAGAGCAGCTGCAGGTAATCGATGACCACCATCTTGAGGCCGTGCTGCTGCTTGAGCCTGCGGCACTTCGCGCGAATCTCAACGAGGGTCAGGTTGGGGCTATCGTCAATAAACAGGGGCTTCTCGGCGATGCGGGCCTGAGTCGCAGCCAGCTTCTGGAAATCCCGGTTATCGAGGGCGCCCTTACGCAGCGTTTGCATGGGGATCGTCGCCTCGGCGGCGAGTAGACGCATCGCGATCTCTGCGCGCCCCATCTCGAGCGAGAAGAAGACGGTGGGCGCGTCGGCGTGCACCGAAGCGTAACGGGCCACGTCAAGCGCAAGCGTCGACTTACCCATGGCGGGACGGGCTGCGATGATGATCATCTGACCACCCGCAAAACCATTCGTCATTGCATCGAGCTCGCTAAAGCCCGTGGGAACGCCCATCATGCCGCCGGTCGAGCTGCTCGCTTTGCTGATCTCTTCGAGAGCAGCGTCGACGGCGAGCGACAGCTGCACATAGTCTTCACCCTGTGACTCGCCTGTCACTCCGTAGATCTCTGACTGCGCAACGTTGACGAGGTCGATGGCCTCACCCTCGCCCGCGTAGCCCATCTGCACGATGCGCGTGCCAGCTTCGACGAGTCGGCGCAGCAACGCCTTCTCGGCCACAATCTCGGCATAGAAGCTCGCGTTGGCTGCCGTCGGCACGATGCTCGTGACGGTGTGCAGATAGTCCACCCCGCCGGCCCGCTGTAGCTCGCCTAGTTTGGTGAGCTCGTCGGTGACCGTGATGACATCGGTCGGCTCACCGCGTGAGTACAACGACAAGACTGCTTCGTAGATGACCTCGTGCTTGGGCACGTAGAAGTCGCCCCCGGTGAGCAGCCCCGTAACGTCTGCGACCGCGTCCTTCGACAGCAGCATGCCGCCAAGCGCGCTTTGCTCGGCGAGCAGGTCGTAGGGCGGGGTGCGCTCAAAGTTACGCGCCTCACCCTGGTGCGGGGGCTCGTCGGGGATACCGAGGTGTGCGATCGACACGCAACTACTCCTTACGATGCAAAATCAAACGACCAGCGAGGCCGCGGCGGAGCGTCTAACGTTCACGTTAGGCGCTCCGCCGCGGCCTCGCCAGCCCCGTCAAATCTACCTGTGGATAACTATGGGGAAAACTTGCCACGATTCACCACATTCTATCCACAGGCTTGGGGATAACCTGTGGATGAAATCTGGCATGTTAACAAAAACCGAATCATGACCTGGGGTTTACTGTTTCCACAGGGTAAAAGTTATTCAACCCTCAAGTGCTGGTTGAACCGCAGTTGTTAACAGCCCCTCTGTGGAGAACCGTACGAATGTTCGGTTGACAGCGGGGCGCTTCGGCCGGAGTGATCCGGCACGAAGACAGGCGCGGTTTGTGCGCCGTTCATGTGGGGTGGATCCTGCGACTCCTCCGTCGCGCAGGATGACAACGCGGGAAGCCGTCGCGCAGGACTGGGGGAACGCGAAAGCGGGGCGATGGGTCCGTAAGGAACCACCGCCCCGCTGTCAACGCGAGCGAGAGTTACCGCTGAGCGATAACCTGCAGCGTGATGCGTGCGTCAACGCCCTCGTGCAGGTGCACGACAGCCTTGTACTCGCCGGTCGTCTTGATCGCGGGAAGCACGACCTTGCGCTTGTCGATCTCGCCGAGGCCAGCCTCGGCAACGGCTGCTGCTACTGCGGCACCCTTGATCGAACCAAACAGACGGCCACCGGTGCCGGTCTTTGCGAACAGGCGGATCTTGCCTGCCTGCAGCTTGTCGCGGAGCGCCTGAGCGTCCTCGACCGAAGCGAGTGCGCGTGCGTCGCGTGCCGCGCGCAACGATGCAACCTGGGCCTCGCCACCGCGGGTCCAGTGAACACCGAAGCCCTGGGGCACGAGGTAGTTGCGAGCGTAGCCGGTCTTAACGTCAACGACGTCGCCAGCAGAACCGAGGCCTGATACCTCGTGGGTGAGAATTACCTTCGCCATGATGCGCTTCTCCTTTAGCGGCCAGAGCCGGCGTAGGGGAGGAGTGCCATCTCGCGGGCGTTCTTCACGGCCTTCGCGATCAGTCGCTGCTCCTGAACGGACACGCCGGTGATACGGCGGGCGCGGATCTTGCCGCGCTCAGAGATGAACTTGCGCAGTGTCGCGACATCCTTGTAATCGATGACGCCCACGGTCTGCTTCTTAGCGGGTGCTACGGTCTTTGCGTTCTTACCGCGACCCGGCTTGCGGCCTGCGCCGCTGGACTTGCCTGCCATTGTGGTCTCTTTTCGTGATGCGTTCCGAGAAACGGAACAAGAAGTAAATCGAAGCTCGCGCCCTAGAAGGGCTGCTCATCGTCGAAGCCGCCACCAAAGCCGCCGCCCGACCCTCCCTGACCAGAGTTGGTCCAGGGGTTGTCTTGCTGCTGCTGAGGCTGCTGAGCCTGGTGAGGCTGCTGCGGTGCGGCAGCCGGCTGTCCCCAGCTCGGCTGACCCGCGGGCTGCTGCGCGCCGCCGCCAAAGCCACCCACCTGACCACGCGCTTGACCGCGCGAGATCTGTGCAGTAGCGAAGCGAAGCGACGGGCCCACCTCTTCGACATCAAGGTCGAGTGAGGTGCGCTGCTGCCCCTGGTTATCGGTGTAGCTGCGCTGAGTCAGACGACCCTGCACAATTACCCGCATACCCTTCGTGAGCGATGCCGCAATGTTATCGGCGTATTCGCCGAATGCGCGGCATCCGAGCCACAGCGGTTCGCCGTCCGACCAGTCACCCGACTGGCGGTCACGCACGCGCGGCGTCGAGGCGATACGAAAAGTCACCCACGACTTGCCGGCCTGGCTTACGCGAGGCTCGGGGTCGGCAACGAGGTTACCGACAACTGTGATCAGCGGCTCACCGGCCATGAGCTACGCGCCCGCCTTTGCAGCGGCGCGTGCGGCCTTGGCCTGATCGCGCTTTGCCTGAGCAGCGCGCTGAGCGATGATCTCGTCAGTGCGCAGCACCTTGGTGCGCAGCACGGCCTCAGACAGGCCCAGCTGACGATCGAGCTCTGCGGTGGCTTCGTGCGAAGCGGTGAAGTTCACCACGACGTAGATGCCCTCGGTCTGCTTCTTGATCTCGTATGCGAGGCGACGCTTGCCCCAGATGTCGACGTTCTCGATGACGCCTTCAGCCTTGCTGATGACGCTCAGGAACTTCTCCATGCTGGGAGCCACGGTACGCTCGTCGATACCCGGATCGAGGATCACCATGAGTTCGTACGGATGCATGTACTGACCCACCTCCTTCGGACTTCACGGCCACAGGATTTCTGTGACAGGAGGGTGTTTGTGCATCGTGCCCACGCACGGCAAAGGTTCGCCGCGCACAGACAACTTGACTAGCTTACCACTGATATGGGCTGTGCCCTACCCCTGCGGCGGGGTTTCTTGCGTTCGCTTTTGCGCCCGGCGTGCGAACGCCCTCATCCCGGCGACCAGCCCACTGGACACAAGGCCGGCACCCGTCGCCCAGAGGAGTGCATCACCCAGGGCGGTTCCGAACGTGGTGGGAGGATGGAACCAAATCTTGTCCTCTCCCATGGCGGTCGGGGTGCGCACAATGATTTCATGCGCACCCGGGGTGCGAGCGCCGCAGCCCTCCCTGTTTCGAAACTCCTCACTGAGCCCGGGTGGTGGCTCAGCTGACAGGTACGTCACGTCGTACACCGGCTTTGGGCGGCCAATCATCATGCATCGGTTTTTGTCTCCCGTGTCTACGCGCGCGACAGCCCGCACCTGCTCGTGCGGCAACCCTTGGGTGTGTGACCACGCCCACACACCATTGCCACCCACCGCCAGCATGATCGCGCCCCAGACGAACGCACCCGCAAGCCATGGGTTACCGCGCACCCGGCGGACCCACGCACCCCGCGACGCCCAACTCACGGTCTAGTCCTGCGTATCGACGACCACGGCCCGACGAAACACCTCAACGGCGCCAATCGGCTCGCGCTGACCACCCACGTGTTCAAGCTCGTCACCGTCGACAAATACCTGGGTCGCGTGCGCGCGCAGGGCCGCGATCTTGCGATCAAGCCACGGCGCGACATCGTGTGCCTCATATTTTTGATCCGGATCATTGCCCGCGGCGGCCTGACTCTCTGCGGTCGTGATCTCCCAGAACGGCAGCTGCAGCGCCTGCGCGACAGCGCGGGCGAGGCGATGGGAGAGTACGTGGTCGGGGTGGCCGTAGCCGCCGCCGTCATCGTAGCTGACGATCACCTGCGCCCCCGACTGCTGCGCGGCCGCGAGCAGGTCGGTGAGGGGCTCAACGACGGGCACGCTCGTGAAAGCGTCGATGCCGGCATCGGGGCCAGCAGTCGCGCGGCCATCTGCCCCCCAGGCCATGCCCGAGTCTTCGTAGATAGCGGGCGGGTGCCCCTCGGCGCGCGCAGGATCGACCCCCAAAAACACGTGCCGCTCGAGCCCGAGCATGCCGAGCGCCGTGCGCAGCTCGTTCTGGCGGGCGACCGCGAGGCCGTGCGTGGCAGCGAGCGCCTGAAGCGGCCCCGCCATGACCTCGCCGCGTTCGCCGCGGGTCATCGTGACAAGCAACGGCTCGCGGCCGGCCTCGGAGAGCGCCGCGAGGGTGCCGCCCGTCGTGATCGTCTCGTCGTCGGGGTGGGCGTGCACGAACATCACGCGCGCCCGGCCGTCGAACCAGTCGGCTACCGCGGTGCGGTTTGCCTGTTCAGTCATTACTTCTCTTCCTCTGTGCTCGCGGAATGCTCTGTGCTCGCGGTGTGCTGCTCGGCCCACCAGGCTTGCAGCCGCTCGGTCGCAGCCGCTTCTCCGATGGGGCCTTCGTCGAGGCGCAACTCGAGCAGGAACTTGTAGGCCTGCCCGATCTGCGGGCCCGGTTTGATGCCCAGGATCGCCATGATTTGCTCGCCGTCGAGCTCGGGGCGCACGGCCGCCAGCTCTTCGGCCTCGGCGAGCTCTTGAATGCGGCGCTCAATGTCGTCGTAGGCGTGCTCGAGTCGCTCAGCCTTGCGGCGGTTGCGGGTAGTCACGTCTGCGCGCGTGAGAATGTGCAGCTGCTCGAGTTCACCGCCCGCGTCGCGCACATACCTGCGCACCGCCGAGTCGGTCCACTGCTGGTCGCTGTACCCGAAGAACCGCAGGTGCAGTTCAACGAGCCGTGACACCCGTTTGATCGTGTCGTTGTCGAAGCGCAGCTCGCGCAGTCGCTTCTTGGCGAGTTTGGCGCCCACCACGTCGTGGTGGTGAAAGGTGACACCGCCCGCTTCGAAACGGCGGGTCGCTGGCTTGCCGATGTCGTGCAAGAGCGACGCGAGCCGCAGCACCATGTCGGGGGCGGCCTGCGGGTCGTCGCGGCGCGCGATCTCGAGGTCGATTGCCTGCTGCAGCACGGTGAGACTGTGCTCGTACACGTCTTTATGGCGGCCGTGATCGTCTTGGGTTTCGACGAGCTCGGTGAGCTCGGGCAAGAACCGTTCGGCGAGCATCGTGTCGACGAGCAGCCGTATACCGGGCACCGGATCGTTTGCGCTGAGCAGCTTGACGAGTTCGTCGCGAATGCGCTCGGCCGAGATGATGTCGAGCCGATCTGCCAGCCGCACCATCGCCTCTTGGGTCTCGGGCACCACCTCGAAACCGAGCTGCGCCGAGAACCGGGCGGCGCGCAACATGCGCAGCGGATCGTCGGTAAACGAGGCCTCGGGGGCGCCGGGGGTGCGAATCTTGCGGGCGAGCAAGTCTTCGACGCCGCCCGACACGTCGACGAGACGCAGCTCGGGCAGCATGAGCGCGAGCGCGTTGATGGTGAAGTCGCGGCGCACCAGGTCACCCTCGATGGTGTCGCCAAACGTCACCTCGGGCTTGCGCGAGTCGTCGCGGTAGATTTCGGCGCGGTAGGTGGTGATCTCAACGGTTTCGCCGTGCACGCGGGCGGCGATGGTGCCGAAGTCGCGGCCCACGTCCCAAATCTTTACGCCGAGGGCGTCGAGTATGGCGCGGGTCTCGTCGGGCCTCGCCGAGGTGGTGAAGTCGAGGTCGGTGACGGGCCGCCCGAGCATCGCGTCGCGCACCGGGCCGCCCACGAGCGCAAACTCGTGTCCGTTTTGGGCGAAGGCCTGAGCAAGAGTGGCGACGGGGGCTGCGGCAGCAATCTCGCGCAGCGCGACCATAGATTCAGCAACAGAGGGCATCCGTATATCGTACCTGGGGGTGAGCGCGGGCTGGGCTCTCTAAACTTGACCCATGCGCCTTCGCTCTGTCTTCTCGGCCGCCCTCGCCGCTGCCCTCATTTGGGGCGGTGCGCCCGCGGCGTCGGCCATCATGGTACCCGAAGCGGCGCCTGCTACGGTGCCCGGCACGAGCGCTGAGACTCCTGAGGCCAGCAGTCCCGAGACCCGCGCCCCCGAGCCTTCGCTCGTCGTCGCGCCCGGCGAGGCTGTACTGCGCGAGGTGAAAGACGGGCTCGAATTGCGCGCGCTGCTACGCAACCCGACCGACGCACCGCTTGCGGCCGGCGAGATCGTGTACGAGCTGAGCACCGCGCCCGTGCGCACCTCGGCAGAGCTCGACAGCGCGCTC
The DNA here is from genome assembly GCF_054456635.2 of Leucobacter faecis. Classification (NCBI taxonomy): domain Bacteria; kingdom Bacillati; phylum Actinomycetota; class Actinomycetes; order Micrococcales; family Microbacteriaceae; genus Leucobacter; species Leucobacter faecis. The sequence goes on along the minus strand of NZ_JBTJEP020000006.1, from coordinate 84,062 downwards.
ACCACGCATCGCGAGAGCGTCGGGGTCGGCGGGACGAGCGAGAGCGGCAAGGAAGGCGAGACTGCCGAGTCGGCAGACACAGCAGACACAGCAGACACAGCAGATCCCGCCGACTCGACGCCCGTGAGTGAGGCGAACCACACCGCCGACGCGGGCCTCGCGTTCGCCAAGCTCACCTCCGCCGAAGTGGGCGAGGTCGACGCGGCAGAGCAAAAGAAGGGCGAGAACCAGGCAGACGGCCTAGGCGCCCCGGGTGAGCAGCGCGTCACCACCGATATCGCCGCAGACGATCTACCGTTCACCGACATCACGCCGCCCGGCACGTATGTGCTGCGCGCACAGTTCACCCCCGAGGGCGCTAACGCCCCGCTGGCGACAACCGCGACCCCCCTCGTGTGGCGCAGCACGGCCACGCAAAAACCCACCGCTGAGCCTAAGCCCGGTACGCAGCAACCCGGCACACAGCAACCCGGCAACGAACAACAGGCCGACGAGAAACAGCCCGATGCGGCACAGAAGGCCGAGGCGCTCACGAAGCTCGACGTCAGCTTCATCGTGCCGTTCGTCTTGCCCTCGAGTATTCACACGATGCCCACGCGCGGGCAGCTGTCTGACCTGGCGCCCGGTTGGGATCGGCTGCTCACCGCGGCCGAGGCGGCTCGGGCGACCCTCGCGATCGACCCCCGCGTCATCGCGGGCATTCGCAGTTACGGCACCGAGGCCCCCGCTGAGGCACGAGAGTTTCTGAGCCGGATCGAATCCAGCGCGAGCCCGAGCTTCTTGTTGCAGTTCGCCGACGCCGACCCGGCCGCGCAGGCGGCGCTCGGCTTCACCTCGCTACTGAGCCCCACGAACCTCGAGTTTGTGACGCGCTTTGGGGAGTTCGAGGCGGCCCCCGAATCCAAAAACGGCACCGCCGACCCAGATCCGGATGCAACAGACGCGGCAGACGCGGCCAGCGAGGCCAAGAGCAAAATCGCCGACGAGAACACAGACAAGAACACAGACAAGAACGCCGCCGAGAACTCCGACACACAGCCCGATGCCGGTGAAGAAGCTGGCGGCGACAAGAGCAACGACAACGACAACGACAACGACAACGACAACGAAGGCAACAACGACGCGGGCAGCGACGAGAGCGTCGGTACCCCCACGGTCGAGCAGCTGACGGCGTGGCCCGAGAAAGCGACGGCGTGGCCGGCCGAGGGCAACGTCGACGAGGGCGCGCTCGACCTGCTCGCAGCGTCAAACGTCGACCAGCTCGTGCTCGACTCGGGCAATGTGAAACACACGGGCGGCCCGCGCATCACCCTGGGTGACGCATCGGTTGTCGTCACCGACAACGCCCTCGGCGCGGTCGCCGCGGCCGCCCTCACGGGCGACACCGACATTGACCGCGCCGCCGCCCGGGCCGAGCTTGTCGCCATGCTGGCCGTGCGCGCGCAGGCTGAGGAGGGCGGCGTCGTGCTCGGGCTCGGGCGGGCCGCGGTGGCTGATGCCGAGGATCCGGAGCTGCTTGTTGAGGCGCTCACGCTGCTTGATGCCGTGCGCGCGACCCCGATCGAAGATCAGGCTGAGGGCAGTGGGGAATTGCGGGCAGCGGGCCCGCTGGAGCCCAGGCTTGCGCTCTTGCGGTCGGCGGCCGATCGTGAGGCGGCCGTGAACGAGGTGGGGGCGGTGCTTGATGACCCGCAGTATCTGAGCGGGTATCAGCGCACGCGCCTGCTGCAGCTGTTTGCGACGCGGTATGCGCCGCAAGACGGCGGATTTGATCGGGCCGCGACCGCGTTTCGCACGCGCGATGCCGAGCTGCTCGAGGGCGTGCAGGTGATTAGCGCCGAGCACACGCAGCTCGTGGGCGTGTCGACGAGCGTGCCTATTCAGCTGCACAATTCACTGCCGTTTAACGCGACCGTGCAGGTGAACGTGCAGCCGGTGTCGGCGGCGCTCGAGGTTGAACAGCGGGTGTTTAAGGATGTCGCGGTGGGGGCCGAGGCGAACGAGCGCGTGCTCGTGCCGGTGCGCAGTCGTGTGTCGTCGGGGGAGTCGGGGCTCGTGGTGACCGTCGCCGCTCGCGGCGGCGATCCGACCGTGTTCACGGGCACGCTGCCGCTGTCGATTAGCAGCATCGTCGAGACGATCATGCTGTGGGTGCTGGGCATCGCCGCGGCGTGGCTCTTCGTGGGGGGCGCGATTCGCAGCGTGCGTAAGCGCCGTACCGGGTCGGCGCGCAAGCAGCGTAAGCCGCGGGCGGTGGGTGAGAGCGACGTGAAGCCGCATGGAATAGACGACGCCTAGGATGGGTTGTACCTGAGGCGTCGGGGCAAACCCGGCGCCCGAACACGTTAATGCAGCGAGGAGCCTCATGCGCCAGATCATCATCATCGGTTCCGGCCCCGCCGGTTTTACCGCCGCGATTTACGCGGCACGTGCGGGCCTTGAGCCGTTGATGTTCGCGAGCGCCATCGGCATCGGTGGCGAGCTCATGAACACGACCGACGTCGAGAACTTTCCCGGGTTCCCTGAGGGCATTCAGGGGCCCGACCTGATGCAGAAGATGCAGGAGCAGGCCGAGCGCTTTGGCACCGAGGTCGTCTACGACGACATCACCGAGGTCGATTTCTCGGGTGACGTGAAGCGCGTCACCTCGGCCGACGGCGTGGTGCACGAGGCCGCCGCGGTGATCTACGCGACCGGGTCGGCGTACCGCAAGATCGGCGTGGAGGGCGAGGAGCGGCTCACCGGCCACGGCGTCTCGTCGTGCGCGACGTGCGACGGCTTCTTCTTCAGAGACAAGACAATCGCCGTCGTCGGCGGCGGCGACTCGGCGATGGAAGAGGCAACTTTTCTCACCCGCTTCGCGTCGAAGGTGTACGTGATTCACCGCCGCGACGAGCTCAAGGCGTCGAAGATCATGCAGCAGCGCGCGTTCGACAACGAGAAGATCGAGTTCGTGTGGAACTCTGCGGTCGCCGAGATTCACGGCGAGAGCGACGTGACCGGCGTGACCCTGCGCAGCACCGTCGACGGCGCGCTCAGCGAGCTCGACGTGACCGGCGTGTTTGTCGCGATCGGCAACGACCCGCGCACGCACCTCGTGCACGACAAGCTCGAGCTCACCGCCGAGGGCACGATCGCGGTCGAGGGCCGCTCATCGCGCACCTCGGTTGCGGGCGTGTTCGCGGCGGGCGACGTGATCGACCCCACCTACCGCCAGGCCATCACGGCCGCCGGCTCGGGCACCGTCGCAGCACTCGACGCCGAGCACTACCTCGCCGCGCGCGAGCAGGCGACCGCCGAGCTCGCGACCGCGTAGAACCCACAATTTGTCACCCTGCGGGCGCGCCCTCAGCACTCGCGAGTCGCAGGATCCACCACACACCGTCATCCTGCGCGAGCATCTTTCCCCGTCATCCTGCGCGCGCGACCTGTTCAGAGAGAAACGCGCCAGCGTTTCTCACAGGTCGCGGTGGCCCTACAGGGCCAGCGAGTCGCAGGATCCACCGACCAAGGAGGTCATCATGAGTGAAGCAATCAACGTAGACGAGAACACGTTCGACAAGGTCGTGCTGCAGAGCGAGATCCCCGTGCTGGTCGACTTCTGGGCAGCTTGGTGCGGCCCCTGCCGCCAGGTCGCGCCCGTGCTCGACAAGATCGCGGCCGAGCAAGACGGCAAGCTGCGCGTCGTGAAGCTCAACGTCGACGAGAACCCCAACCTGTCGGCGAAGTACCGCATCACGTCGATCCCGGCGATGAAGGTCTTCAAGAACGGCGAAGAGGTGCGCGAGATCATCGGCGCAATGCCCAAGCAGATGATCGAGGAGCACCTGAACGGGATCATCTAAGCCCGGCTTTTTGTTCCGGATCCCCCTCGCGCAGCTGGTCGCTGCGCGAGGGGGATATTGTGTCCGTGCCCCCGTTACGCCGCGCGAGCACCCCCGCCGTCGCCATGCCGCGCGAGCACCCCGACCTCGTCATGCCGCGCCAGCATCACCACCCTCGTCACACCGCGCGAATACCCCCGCCCTCGTCATGCTGCGCGACGAAGGAGTCGCAGCATCCAGCACGATCAAATTGGGCCTGTACTTAACCCCAGCTGAGAGACTCGGGGCTCCACTCTTTACCTCGCGCCTCACCGCGTAGCACCGGGTCAAGAAACGCCCGCATGAGCACCATGGCCGCGTCGACGGTTCGGTAGTCGGCGCAGGCTGGAACCGTCTTTGCGTCTTTTGCGTAGCGCGCTCCCCAAGTTTGCGGTACTCGGAACATCTGTGGGAGCAGCAATGCACGTGCGTCGGCCTCAGCTTGAAGCGCACGCCATAGTTCATCTGCATTCATGGAGGCTGTCGAAACGAGAATAACCAGATCGACGAGGTCCCATTCTCTGGTTGACTGTCGCCCTTTGTACTCTGTGAGAGTGGCGCACACCTTATCTGCAATTTGATCTACCACGGGATAGAGCCGGTAGTCATGGCTGCGCAGCTTCGGCAGATCAAGTCCGTTTGCAGGGGCTGCAACGAGGGCCGTTCCTATGACAATTACATTCGTCACAAGATCCACTTTGAGCGTGCCTCGTTTGCTCGCTCCCACGTACATATCGAAATGAACCTGGACCCCTTCGGTGTAAACCTGTTGATCACCAGCGACCGACGGTTCGTGCCCCACGTACTCAAACCTAAAGAAGTCTCCCAAGTCAATTTCAGCGGAACGCCTAAGATCATCCAAAGCGCCGTCGATCGTCTGGCCTTTTCGGTACAGGTCGATGTCTCTGGTGGTGCGGGCTGAACCAACGCGCGCGAGTACTCCGGTGCCGCCCTTCAGCATCCATTGTGCATCCGCTTCATCAGAAAATATCCTGCTTAGAAACCGCCTGAAGTATTCCTGCCTAATCCGATCGTTGACTGAGATCGATGGGTCATCCGAAGAGAGCTTACGGGCTGCGGCAAGTATGCCTGACTCTACTGCCCTCGGGCTTTGGTAGCTCACGACGTTCACCTTTCGTCCTCTGTGCTCTTGAATCCTGGATACTCAGCTCGAGCAGCCAAATTGATCCAGTCCACAACCTTCAGATAGTCAGAAGAATTCCCTCTCGCCCCTGAAGTTTTTCTAACCACTGCTGCCCGATCAGCGCCGGGCAGGGAGGCAATGAACTTGCTTGCGATCATCGCCCCGAGTTCCTCGTGGGAGGCAAGCTGTGCAGCGACAGTCTCGTTATCAATATGTGCCGCCTCCAGAAGCTCTTGGAGCAGAGCCTCCCCGTCACCCTTACGGTGACCATTACGTTCAGCTAGTGGAGTGAGATAGCTCTCGAGCTTTTCCATGTCCAGGTTCATCTTGCGATTCGCGTCACGAATCACCGCGCCGATGTGCTCGAGTTGGGTGCGTGCTTCAACCAGGTCGGCGATCGTGCGTTCGACCGTTGTGACCGGCAGACCCTCGCGAATCGTTACATCTTCTCGAGTTAGCGTGCGAGTTTTATACCGTATCTCTTCACGCTGCGTTTGCTTGCGACGCAGAGTGGTAAATTCAGTTCGCATGGCCCGCAGGTCTCCTACGCCATAAAGCACTGTCGCTGTCTCACCCGAAACTGTCGCAAAGCTCGGCCGATGTTGCGTGCGCTCCCATGCAAGCTGTTTGGGCTCGATACTTAGCCAGGCGGCGCGAAGGTCTTCATGCTCACTGCTAGGTGCTCCCGCATCCTTATACACACCATGCGCGAGCCTGACGAGATCACCATTGTCTGCAAGGCGCGCAAGATCCACATGACTCAGCCCGCGAGCAAGAGCCTGCGCAGAGGTAACCATGCCCCACTGGGACTCGGTAATCTCTGCAAGCTCACGCAGCGCAGGTCGGTACTTCATGCTTAGAAACTAACACCCAGAGTGTAAGTATTCAAGCACTATTCAGAAATCCGAATTTCCCGAGTCGGGCACTCAACATGGGATTGGGCAGCCGGGAAGCAGAAAATCTGCCCAACAGGCGTATTGTCGTGAGGCTAACGTTCGATACTGTCCGCCAATGACAGCAGGACCGTTGCGAATTCGCTGACCCTCGCAGCCACTGTCGGGCCTGACGGCGCCAGCGACGCGACGCCGCTGTTCACCCCTTGTTCGCTCAACCTAAAGGCTTGTTCAGTAAAGTTGAAAAGCCCCTTAAGCTGAACGAGGCGTTTACACCGCAACTTATTTCGCGCCACACGGGGGCTCAAAGCAGTCACCTCACGCAGCCGGTTTCATACCCCTAGAGTCCTGGAGCCCTTGGTTGAGGGCTGCGACGACCTTCGCACGACACCCCTCATCAAGCTCACCTGGGCTTCCTGGAGGGAGCACGAAACTCCTGGCCGCTTTGTCATGGTCAAGTGCATCCCATTGTTCGGCAAGATTAACGCGTTCCGTCACACCCAGCATCAGCCCAGCGTCGATACCAAGCTGCCTAGCGGCAGCCACCGCGATGTCCCATTCGGCTTCTTCTAATAGCTCCTGACCCTCATCCGTGGAGTACAGATTGTCTTGCACCTCTTGTGCTTCTCGGTACCAGAAGGCAGCTAAAGCAAGATCTTTCGCATCCTTATCTTCCCCATACACCGAGCGGTCAACCCACGATCGCAGTTTTAGGAGCGCGTATCCGGTGATAGTTGGTATACGCACGGTTATTCCACTGGGCAATTTGAGGGGCAACGACTGCTGGTGCACTTCGGAGAAAGCGAAAACGACAAGCCCCTCACCCCTCGGCGCAGGGGTCGAGATCCCTGTCGGATCTTCAATTGCGCCGAACGGCATAATGTCGACAGGAAGCCCACCGATCCTGTAGCGAATCCCGTTGCTTCCAAGCCGCTGGAATCGATCGTCGATCCGATCAGAGATAGCCCAGTCATCCAAAGCAATCCCTATATCGACGTCATTTGTGGCTCGAAGCAAAAAGTCATGCCCAAGGGCCGCATGCAAGATGTCGCGACAGCCAGCACCAACGATCAAGACTTGCTCGGGCAGCATGCTCACCGTCTCAATAAGCTCGGTGATAACCGCTTCAAACTCATCGAAAAGACGCGGGCTAATCTGCGCGAAGTTGAGCATGCAACTCTCGAAACTCTAAGGCTACCTCGTGCTGACGACTGTCTTGCGCAGCAAGCAGGTCAGCGTAAACAAGAAGCGGCGGGGCCGTAAACACGCCTCCCGAAGAATGCCCGTGCGGATCTTCCCAAAACTGCTCTTTGACGAAGATGTTTGGGCGAGCCTCCTCACGTCGCCAGCGAAGCGAAATGTATAGCTCAGTCGGTTGTCCGTGACTATAGAGCGTAAGGGTTTCTGGTCGCATGTGTGTTCTTAATGCAGATTCGCCACTAATGAAAACGGGGCTCTCCCGACTCTCAGTCACTGTAATGTCCCCAAAGAAAGTGGCACGGAGCTGCCCCCTGCCGAGTCCCGCTGGGTAAGACTGCACCCAGAGGTCAAGCAGCCGCTCGCGCATCGTCTCGCTAAAGCCTTGCCGATGAGCCAAGAAGCCCTGCTCGCGCAGGAGTTGCAGTGTGGACTGCGCCTGCCCGAGCGAAACACAGGCTACGCGAGCAAGTTCTCGTAACGGTGATTCCAAGAGAAATTCCCAAGAGAGCAGGGCAAAGATGACCTGCGCACGCTTTGGGCTCATCAAGTTAATGCCACCTCTTTGGTGCACAACGTTTCGGGTCCTCGTGTTCTGACCAGCAGCCGCCGGGGTGCTCGGTCGACGCCCTCGCACGTCAATCAACACTGGCTCAAAGTTGATGTACGCGTTGCCACTGCCGTCCATGTAGTTAATGCCGCGTTCGCGCATGATATCGGCGCTTCGCTCGGTCACCCGATCACCCACCACAAGCAGTGGGGCATCTAACTGATGGAAGTCGGCAGTTTTCGCAACGGTAGACGCTGTCATTTCAGGCACGTAGCTCAAATTGCCACGCAAGGTGGAGCCTCGGTAACGCAACTCACCGTGAACCACCGCTCCAGGCTCCAGGTTCTCTAATGTGACGCCCATGCGAAGCTCGAGCCCGTACTCATGCAGCCGTGATTGTAGATCTTCTGCAAGCGTCAAATCCATCGATCAGCCCGTTCAGTCTGTTCACCCTAAGCTTTTGTTCAGTATAAATGAAAAGTCTCTTAGAGTGAACAAGATGTTATGAACCTGAGCTGACGAGCAAGAGCCCGCTGACAACAGCCACGATGCAAGCCGCCTCCCGCAGCGGCACGGGCAATCCCGCGCTCACAGCGCAGGCAACCCCGGCATCAGGCCAGCCTGCTCAATAACGGCACCGATCTCGAACACCGTGCCCTCGTCCCACGGGTGCCCCACGACCTGCACGCCTGTCGGCACGCCCACTGTCGAGAGCCCGCTCGGCACCGCGAGTACGGGGCAGCGGTTCGCCACGTTAAACGGGCTCGTCAGGTGCGCCTCCCAGTAGTGCCCCAACTCCACGGGCTCACCATCAGCGCCCGGCACGCACACCCCCGCAAGGTAGTCGCCCGCCGCGTCGAGCATCTCAATGCCCTGTGTGGGGGCGAGCAGCGCGTCGAGACCGGTCATCGCAACAGCGAGTTCTTGCTGCAGCTGGGCGTCGAGCGCCATCGAATCGGGCAGGCTGACCCCAGCAGCAAACCGGGCAGCGTCTGCGATGAACTGGCGCGTGTACGCGGCCAGCTCTGACTCGGTGCCCGCCGTGAGCTGTGCCATCGCGGGCCCGAGAATGTGCCCGAAGTGGGCGAAGGTCGTGGCCGTGATCCGCTCCGTCGTCCACGGCAGCGTCACCGGCACGATCGTCGCGCCCCGGGCCTCAAGCAAGGCCGCCACGCGCTCCGTGTTCTCGCGCACACTCGGCGCGATCGGGTAATCACCCAGCGTGAGCGAGAGCCCAATGCGCAAGCCCTGCAACTGCCCGGATCGCTGCACCGCCGCGACCCTGTCAGTCAGACTCGCCCACTCGCCCGATCGCTCAGCCAAACCAGCCAAACCAGCCAAACCACCCGAACCAGCCAAGCCCGCTCGGCCCGCCGCAACCCTGCCCACCGACCCGTGATCGAGCGGGTGCGCCCCACTCATCACCTCGGCGAGCAGCGCCGTGTCTGCCACGGTGCGCGCCATCGGCCCGTCGCCCCGGTACCAGTCGGCTGACAGCGGCGGCAGCCCCGGCACCCGACCATACGGTGCCTTGTAGCCGACGGTGCCCGTGAATCCCGCGGGAATGCGCGTGCTGCCCGCAATGTCAGAGGCGGTGGCGAGCGTGGTCATCTGCGCGGCGAGCGCGGCGCCGGCCCCGCCCGAGGAGCCGCCGGGTGATGTCTCAAGGTTCCAGGGGTTGCGGGTGACGCCCCACGCGGGGGAGTGCGTGACGGTCGCGCACGAGAACTCGGGCGAGGTGGTGCGGGCGTGAATGATGCCGCCGGCGGCGAGAATGCGCTCGACCACCGGGTGGTTCGCCGCGGCGCGCACGCCCCGCTGTGACGCGAGCCCCTGCTCGAGGCTGCGCCCTGCGATGCCGTGTTTCTCTTTGGTCGCGACGGGAATGCCCAAGAGTGCCGGGGCCTTCGTGCCGGATCGGCGGGCCGCTGCCCAAGCCGCATCGGCTGCAAGCGCCGCGGCCCGCGCCTCCTCCGCCATCACCTCGGTGAAGGCGTTGATGCCCGTTTCACGGTCTCCGTTCACCCGAGCGATGCGGTCGAGGGTGGCCTCGAGTAGCTCGCTGGGGGCGAGCTCCCCCGATTCGAACAGGGCACGGGCGGCGTGGGCGTCGAGCTCGGTGAGCGGTGACGTTTGCTGCGTGGTGAGCATTATTTCTCTCTCCCGGTCATCCTGCGTGGCCTTTTCTTCGTCATCCTGCGCGACACCCCACCCGTCATCCTGCGTGGCCTTTTCTCCGTCATCCTGCGTGAGCGAAGCGAATCGCAGGATCCACACCCGCTTCAGCGAGCGCGCCGTGCACGAGTCGCCAGCCGACCTCGGCGAGCATGTCAACGCCCGCGGCCATGTCTTCGTCACGCGAGAACTCGCGTTCGCAGTGGCTCACCCCGTCGACGGACGGAATGAACAGCATCACAGTGGGGGCAATGCGGTTCATCGCGACCGAGTCGTGGCCCGCCATGGTGCGAATGCGGCGGGAGCCAAGTCCCAGATCGGCGGCGACCTGGTCGGCGAGCTCGAGCCCCTGCTCGGGGTAGTGCTGGTTGTCACGCACGTCGAAGTCGCGCGCGTTGATCACGAGGCCGTGCTCGGCCTCGATCTCCCGGATGTCGGCAAGAATCTGGTCACGGGCCTTGATCACGACCTCGCGGTCGTCGGCGCGCAGGTCGGCGACGAGGTGCACGCGGCGCGCGACCACGATGGGGGAGTTCGGTTCGAGCGTCATCTGCCCCACCGAGGAGACGAGGGTCTCGGGCTCAAACAGGTCGGTGACCTCGTGCACCCGCTGAATCACCTTGGCGGCTCCCAGCAGCGCGTCGTGCCGGTCAGACATGAGGGTCGCCCCGGTGTGGGATTGCTCGCCCAGCACCTCGATGTCGAGCTTCTGCGTGTACCAGGAGCGGTCGACCGCCCCGATCGCGATGCCTTCGCGCTCGAGGATGCGACCCTGTTCGATGTGGATCTCGGCGTAGGCGGCGACCTCGGGGCGCTCGTCGGTGCCGAGGTACCCGATATCGCGCAGCGCCTCGCGCACCGACACCCCGCTCAGGTCACGCACGTCGAGCATCTCGGTCTCGCTCATGAGCCCGGCGAACACCGAGCTGCCCATGATCGAGGGGGCAAAGCGGCCACCCTCCTCGTTGAACCAGTTCACGACGGCCAGGTTGTACTGGGGCGCGTCAAGCTGCGACCCGTCGCTGTCTTCGCTGTCTGAGCCAGCACCGCCCGCGGCGCTGACCGAGGTGACGCGACGCACGATCCGGCACGCTGCGTGCAGGGCCGCGATGACGCCGTACGCGCCGTCGAAGCGGCCGCCCAGTGGCTGCGAATCGAGATGCGAGCCGAGCAGCACATAGGGGGCGCCGGGTCGCAGCTCGATGAGCGCGAGCTGGTTGCCAATGCCGTCGACCCGCACCTCCCAGCCGCGCTCGCGCGCGAACGCCCGAAACCACTCGCGCGTCTCGCGGTCTTCGGCCGTGGCGGCCTGGCGGTCGACGCCGCCATTAGGAGTCGCGCCGATCTTCGCGACCTCGTGAAAGTCGGTGAGAAAAGATTCGGTGGTCACTTGCGGGCTCCTGTCGTGCGGGTGTGCTTCTTGAGGGGGTGGGTTTCGGGGATGCTGGTGAAGACGAGAACGAGAAACACGAGGGCTCCGGCGATCGCCATGTAGACGCCGGGGCTCGCGCCGTAGCCTGTCGCGCCGACGAGCCAGGTGCCGATGAACGGGGCGGTGCCGCCGAAGATCGCGTAGCCGACGTTGTAGCTGACCGCGGCCGAGGTGAAGCGGGTGCGGGTGGTGAAGATCTCGACGAAGAAGGTGTAGCAGCCGCCACCATAGATGCAGACCGCGATCACGAAGATGAACTGGCCGAGCAGGGCGAGCCCGAAGCTGCCTGAGGTGACGAGCATGAAGGCGGGCACCGACAGCACAGCGATCACGGCGGCGCCGGCGATGAGCATTGGTTTGCGGCCGAAGCGGTCGCCCAGCATGCCGGTGAACGGCAGCACGAGCGTGTAGAGCAGCATGGCGGCCGCGTTGGCGAGCAGCGACGCCTCGCGGCTCAGGTCGCCGGCGGTCTGCACGTAGGCAACGAAGTAACCCGAGAGAAAGTAGAAGCCCATCGCGGTGAGCCCCATGACCATGATCACCTGCAGCATCTGGCGCCAGTTCTCACGGAATGCGTCCCTGATGGGGGTGTGCTGTTCCTTTTGCGCGAGCTGCTTCTGCTGCACCTGCTTGAACGCTTCTGACTCTTCGGTGTGCGTGCGGATCCACAGGCCGAACAGGGCGAGTGGCAGCGCGATCAAGAACGGAATGCGCCAGCCCCACGACTCGAACGACGCGGCAGACATGTTCTGGGAGAGCACGAGGATCAGGGTGCCGCCGATGACCGAGGGCATCGCGGTCGCGGCGAGGGTGATGTTGAGCCACATGCCGCGGCGGTTCTTGGGCGCGTGCTCGAATACGAACGCGGGGGCGCCCACCGATTCTCCGCCGGCCGAGAAGCCCTGCAGCAGCCGGCACAGCACGAGCAGCGCCGGGGCGGCGATGCCGATCTGGGCGTAGGTGGGCAGCAGGCCGATCGCGGTGGTCGCGATGCCAATGGTGAGCAGCGTCACGTACAGCACGGGCCTGCGCCCGTACTTGTCGCCAAGCGCGCCGAAGAAGAGCCCGCCGAGGGGGCGCACGAAGAACGCGACGCCAAACGCCGCGAACGTGGAGAGCAGGGCGAGGGAGGGGTGCACGGTCGGAAAGAAGAGGGCCGAGAGCGTGAGGGCCGAGAGGCCGTAGAGGGTGAAGTCGTAGAACTCGATGAACTGACCGACGCTGCCGGCGAGCAGCACGCGGCGGCGCTCTTTGGTGAGCGCGCGGCGCTCGGCGACCGAGATGGGCCCGGTCGGTATGTTCACCGGATCAGTGTGCGGGGTCACGCCCGCGGTGTTGTTCACGGTCGTTGGTCTATCACCTGTGTTGGTGGCTTCGGATTGCAGCGTCATTGCGTCCTCCTGAGTGGTGCCCGCACCTCACCGGTCGGCGTCGTTGTCGGCCGTGTGCGGAGCTCGTCCCTCTAGTGTTGGCCGCACCGGCCGATCGTGTCTAACGAATAATTTCGTTGTTATCGATCGAGAAAATCGATTCGTGGCGTTTGTGTGACATGAGCTCGGTGCACACCTCAGCGAAGGCCCGGGCCTTACGAGTGGGCGCAAGACCGCGGCGGCTCACGAGCGAGGCTTCCATGGGCTGAAGTTCATCAAGGAGCCGGATCGGCACCACCCGCGACCCCGAGTACGTCATGCCGTGCCCCACCCACTGGTTGAGCACCGAGTAGCCGTGCCCGCGGGCCACGAATGAGCGCACGGTCTCGTACCCGAGGGAGACGTGGCGCACGCGCGGCTTAATGCCGAGCTGCCGAAAGAGGCCCAGGTAGTACTCGCGGGTGTAGGGCAGATCGAGCAGTACGAGCGGGTCGCTTTCTAGCTCTGACAGGTGAATTTCGCTGCGGCCCTGTTTTGCGAGCGGGTGGCTCTCTGCGACAATCACGTGCGGGGGAATGCGGTCGATGACGGTGCGGTCGAACCGGTCGTCGACGCCCAGGTCGTACATGAGGGCGATCTCGCAGCGGCCGTCGTAGAGCTGCGTCTGCAGGGAGTCTTGATCGCCTTCGACAAACGTGACGGTCACGTTGGGGTAGAGCTGTTCGAAGCGCTGCAGAATCTCGGGTGCCTGGAACGGCGCGAGGGGCGCGTAGATGCCCACCGAGATTTCACCCTGTAGGGCAGCGTTCGCGTGCTGCGCTTCGATTGCGAGCTGGTCGGCCTCTTCGAGAAAGGCTGCGCTTCGTGCGAGCAGCGCGGTGCCCGAGTCGGTGAGCCGGAGGCCGATTCTGGGGATCCTCGTGAAGAGCTCGACCCCCAGCTCGCGTTCGAGCTGACTGATCGCGCTCGACAGCGTCGACTGGGTGACGTTGAGTTCGGCGGCCGCCGCCGTCATGTTCTCGAGCCTGGCGACGGCAGCAAAGTAGCGCAGTTGGACGAGGGTGAACGACGCTGTCATGGGTCTAGTTTGGCAGGTTTGGGTGCCTGCTCAGAGGTGTTGGCTGAGGCAGGTCCCATACGCGCGCATACTCATCTGCAACGAGGGGCCACACAAGTCTGCGGCCATCATCGACCGTATGAATATCATCTGCAAGTGAATCAAACACCACAAACTCGTGTGGAATCACACGCCCTGCGCGGTCTTTTCGGCCCAGCGGATCAAGGAACCGCAGAGCTACCCGGTCACCGACCCGAGTGAACATTTCACCCGCAGACTCCTGCACAGAAAACACGGTCTCATAGGCCTTGAGCGGGTCAGCGAATCCCCCATCTAGCAAGAACTTGAACCCCCAGGTTCTCCCTCGTGTCGCCCAAATTATTCTCACCGACGACTCCTCAATAGCACCTTTTCTTCTTCTCCTCGATCGAGTGCCATCGTGAACTGTGTCAGGGTTGCGACCAAGTACTCCCGTTTCTTGATGGCTTCCTCGTTGAGCGTAACGAGGCGCTCGCCAAGCAACGTAAGGCCCCGTGCGAAGGCATCTCTTGTAAGCACAGTATTCACGAGGCTAAACACCTTGCCAAAAGGCCCAGGCACGAAGAAAGCTAGCGAGTTAAGCACATCCACGACAGTGTCTGCATTCTTTGCAAAGTATTTCGCAACCTGAGCCGGCAGTTTCTGCATCTGGCTCCACTGCGCCTGTCGCTCGAACGGCAAGATCGCTGCAATCGGCAGCATCAGGTCGAGCCCGATTTGTTTCTCCACCTCAATCTTGCCCGGTTCAAATCGAGCTGAAGAAAGCAACATGAAATCTTCACCAAATGACAGCGCCTGAGGCCCCTGCACAAACCCCTTCAATGTTTCACGAAGTTCGAGAATCTCGTCACTTGCTTTTGCGATCAACAGGTCACGAAACCCGTCGACATTGGTTTCTGGTAGAAGATCAGCTTTCGAGAGCGCGAGAATCCAAACTCGTGGAAACCGCACGAGGGGTTTGCCATCATCTAAAATCTCATCTTCAAGATTGCGCAGACCATTTTTGACATTGTTAAACAACGACTTCAGGTAGCGTTCTTCTTCACCCTGGTGATCAAGCAGCCGCTGCCCATCGACAAGCAATAGCGCCACATCAGAGCCCAACAGTGCACGAAACGTATCCACTCGTCTACGAGCTTCTTCGCCCATCACATCTTGTTCGAACCATTCACCTGGGTAATCGTGCCACACCACCCGCAGCGTTGCCACTCCAGCACGCTTGCCCGCTTTCGGATTAACGCCCTTCTTCGGCTTCATGATGAATGCATACGAGGTGGGGGCGAACTTCGTAGGCATCGGTGCAGTAGCGTCATCGCGCATGCCCAGATAATCGCGGTAAAGCTTCGTGCCTTGCCCCAAATCGTCAGCAAACACATCAACGTAGTGGCTCTCGTTGAAGCTCTGCTGCTGGGTAGCGCCGTAAAACGATGAGACGAGCACAGTCTTGCCGCTGCCACTCTCTCCGAAGACTGCGATGTGCTGCTCGAGCGCCGCATTTCTAACTTGCATCGTGTTTCCTTCATTCAAGGGTTCACACTCGACTCTATTCGGGCTAAGCCACTTCGTGTAGCCGCTCGGGCCACCACACAAGCTCGGCGAGCCTCGTGACTGTCTCACAACACTGATCTTGCTCGCCCGGGCCGAACATGTCGAGCGGGCTGAACGAAAGACCTGTGTGATCTAAGAATTGTCGGAATTAAGGTTTGTGGAAACTGTTACACCAGGAGGTTCTGGCATTACTGTTTTCAGGACGGTACCATCGCCCATTTTGAGTTCTGAGGTAAAGAGCTCAGGGACGCGGCGACCATCCTTCTTTCCTCTGACCTGCTGTATCTGCCCAAACGCCGAGTCAGAGACTTGGCGCGCAGGAACGTTCATTCTCTCGCCATCAGGCGCAGCCATCGTTATTTAACCTCCGCGATCAGCATCCGGAAGTCTCCGTTCCGTGGAGCGTCAACTGCCGAATATTGCAACCAATTCAGCAGGTACGCTCCGGAGAGTGTAAGTGTCGCCTCGCGTCCGCGAATCGTGCCAGGACTAGCGTGATCGCGCCAGCCAAGCTCACCTGTCACAGTACGACCGTGATGCAGACGGAACAGCTCGTCAACGGTGCCTGTTCTTGTGGATTCAATCCAAAGTGTGCGGTCGTTAGTTATCGTAACCGACATGCCAGACTCGACGATATTGTGAGCGCAGAGCATTTCGATCCGTCCAATATCCTTCAAAATGTCGTAGCGCCGGAGATCCTGTGCTGCCTGCGCTCGAAGCAGGAACTCCTCGCCGTTTATGGTCTCTTCGAGTTTGGCCGTGATGTATTTGAGCTCGACTGCGAATCGGTATCCGTCCCGCAGCAGCATCATGTCCAAATTGATGGGCCGTGCGCCAGCAATGCGCACAGGCCGCTCAAGCCGGACTTCTAAAAAAGGGTCGAGTCGTGAAATTTCGACCGCGAGTTCATGTTGCAAGTCAGCCTCTGAATGGAACAGGGGCCGGCGTGTTTGTAGCTGAGCGATTGCGGAGCGGACGAGGCTAAACACTAGAGCCCGCGCCACTTCTACTGACGAACGGTCAGGCACTTCGGTCCAGTCTGCAGATAACTCTTAAGGAACCGCTCGAACTTCGTTCCTTTGTCCCGATGACTTGTTGCCCCGAAATACATATCGTCGAGCAGATCCCACAGAGTCACTGGTCTTGCCGGAGTGACTGTGCTCGAAGATTCAGGAGCAGGTACGAAAGAGACGGCCATGCTCTCTATCTTGCTTAGTTTCACGGTCGTTGAGCAATTCCCAGCTCCCGTCAGATGGAATGTCACTGGCTCAGGTTATGGTGTCCATGCACCAGCCGGTGCATGATTCAAGCAAAGGAGCATGAAATGCGTGTTGCCCCCTACCACTCTGCAAATCAGAGTGATCCAGATGTTCACCATGATCACAATGACTGCCCTACTGGCAAACAAATCCCTGCACACAATCGCCGGTCAGGTACCAACGGATGGCCCAAGTGCAAGCAATGCAGTAACAAGTAATTAGAAGAGACGGGAATCAGCCAAGAACGCTGATTCCCGTCTCGTACATTCTGTCGGCTTCATCACATCGAAATTGAGGTGGCAGCAAGTCGCTCAATCGACCCCATCAACTTCTCCGAAGTAGTGGCCCGCGCCCGTACCAGCCGCTGCTCATCGTGCAGCTGCGAGAAATCGTATGAGTGCCGCACCAGCGTCGCACCCGACTCCAACGGAGTGAGCTCCCACCGCCAGAGCTGGCCGAACGGCTCGCCGCCCGGCAGTGACGGCTTCCATGCGATCAGGCGGCCCTCCTCAAACTCGACGATGTGGTTCTCGCGCACCCGGTCGGGCTTGTTCACCATCAGGAAGATGTCACCCACGGCGTGGATGCGCTGGCCCGGCTCCGCAGAGGCGAGGTTGTCGTTTCCGTCCCACGAGGGCTGCAACGAGGGGTCGGCGATGAGTTCGAAGATTGTTGCGGCGTCGGCTGGGATTTCTAGTTCTGCTGAGACCAGCGTTGGTTGTTCAGTCATGACAGCAGTCAAGCACAGGAGTTAGTAGCGCGGTAGGGGAGCAGAGTGTGGATCCTGCGACTCGCTGGCGCTGTAGCGCCAGCGCGGATTGCGAAAAACGCTGGCGCGTTTTTCCTAAGCAATCCGCGCACGCAGGATGACCCAAGAGGGGTGCTCCGCAGGATGACGATGTGGAAGAACGCGCACGGCGCAAAACGGCCCCACTTCACGTGCAATAGAGTCCGCGAAGCGGGGCCATTGGATTCTGCGAGTCGCTTCGCTCCCGCAGAATGACGAGGGGAGAGAAGTCCAGCAGAATGACGGGTGGGGCTAGCCCTGCCCAAAGCCGGGGTCGCCGAGCTCCGACAGCACGCGCTTCAGGTCCGCGATCGTCGCGAAGTCGATGATGATCTGGCCCTTCTTGGCGCCCAGCTTCACCGCGACGCGGGTGTCGAAGCGGTCGCCAAGGCGGTCAGCGATCTCGCCAAGCTGCGCCTGCACGCCGCCGGCGCGGGGCTTGGGCAGCTTGCGCTTGGGCTCCTCGGCCGCGGCCGCCTCTGCCGCGCGCACCGACAGGCCCTCGTTCACGATCTTGTCGGCGAGCTTGAGCATCGCCTCCGTGTCGGGGTCGAGCGACAAAATGGCGCGGGCGTGACCGGCCGACAGCACGCCCGCCGCCACCTTTGCCTGCACCGTCTCGGGCAGACGCAGCAGCCGAATCGTGTTCGACACCTGCGGCCGCGACCGGCCGATGCGGGTCGCCAACTGCTCCTGGGTAATCCCAAAATCAGACAGCAGCTGCTGGTACGCCGACGCCTCTTCCAGCGGATTCAGCTGCGCACGGTGCAGGTTCTCGAGCAGCGCGTCGCGCAGCATGTGCTCGTCGGCCGTCGACCGCACAATAGCGGGGATCGACTCGAGCCCCGCCCGCTTCGACGCCCGCAAACGACGCTCGCCCATGATCAGCTCATACTTCGGCCCCTTCTTGGGGGCCGGGTCGATCGCGCGCACCACGATCGGCTGAAACACGCCAAACTCCCGCACACTGTGCGTCAGCTCATCAAGCGCGTCCTCATCAAACTCGGTACGCGGCTGCAGCTTGTTCGGCACAATGTCGACAATGTCGAGGCGCGTCAGCGTCGCACCGGGCACGGCCTGTAGGTCCCCTGCGGCCCCCTGATCCGGATCTACGGCCACGGCAGCCTGGCCCGACTTGGCCCGTGACCGCGCAGGCTTCTTCGCCGGGGGAGCGGCGGCCTTGGGCGCATCGCTCGCGGGCGCTGCAGCCGCGGGAGCTTCGGCCTCGACCACCGGATCCGCCGCAGCGGGCGCCTCAGCCTCAGGGGCCTTATCGGCCGCGGGGGTCTGCGAGAAGAACACGTCTACGGGGCGTTCGCCCGTCGTGGGTGACTGCGGAATCAGGGCACCGATTCCGCGACCCAGGCCGCTACGTTTTTTGGCGGTCATGAGCTACGCCCCTTCCTTCACTGGTGACTGCTTGCGCACACCGCGCTCGGCCATCTCGGCCGCAGCCTCAAGATAGGCCAGCGCGCCGATCGACGCCTGATCGTAGGCGAGCACGGTCTGCCCGTAGCTGGGCGCCTCAGAGATGCGCACCGAGCGGGGAATAATCGCGTTCAGCACCTCGGCGGGGAAGTGGGTGCGAACCTCGTTCGCGACCTCCTGCGCCAGGTTGGTGCGCGCGTCATACATGGTGAGCATGATCGTCGACACGTGCAGCCCTGGGTTCAGGTGCTTCTGAATCAGCTTGATGTTGTTGAGCAGCTGGCTGAGCCCCTCGAGCGCGTAGTACTCGCACTGAATGGGAATCAGCACCTCGTCGGCCGCGACAAACGCGTTCACCGTGAGCAGGCCCAGCGATGGCGGGCAGTCGATGAACACGTAGTGGTACGGGCGATCTGACTGTTCGAAGAACGTGTGCAGTGCGGTGCGCAGTCGCTGCTCGCGGGCCACGAGCGAGACGAGCTCGATCTCGGCGCCGGCGAGGTTAATCGTCGACGGCACGCACATGA
The DNA here is from genome assembly GCF_054456635.2 of Leucobacter faecis. Lineage (NCBI taxonomy): Bacteria > Bacillati > Actinomycetota > Actinomycetes > Micrococcales > Microbacteriaceae > Leucobacter > Leucobacter faecis. Next base: position 64,793 of record NZ_JBTJEP020000006.1, on the reverse strand, counting down.
GGTTCTCGTGGTCGGTGGACTGCGCGATCGCGTCGGCGATCTCGCTGTCGCCGAGCAGCACGTCGTAGATGCTCGTGACCTCGGGGCGGTGGTTCACGCCGAGCGCGGTCGACGAGTTGCCCTGCGGGTCGAGGTCAATCACCAGCACGTTCGCGCCGCGGCGGGCAAGCGCCGACGCGAGGTTGACGGTCGTCGTCGTCTTACCGACGCCGCCCTTCTGGTTCGACACCGTGATGACGCGGGTCTTTTCGGGCAGGGGTGAGACCGTTTCGGCGAGCTTACGGCGTCGACGAATCTTGTCGACGAGGTGGTCGCCTACGAGGGACTTTTCAGCTTCAGCCATGTCTCACGATTTTAGCCCGAAACACGCGTGTGGTCTCTACACCGAGGTCGGCGCCGAGCTCTTCGACCGAAATCTCGCGCACTTTGTGCTTGCGCAGCGGCTTTTCGGCCGCTTCGATCTCGTTCTCGACCGATGCGCCCTTGAGAAACAGCATCGCGCCGCCGTCGCGCAAGAGCGGCGCCGTGATGGGCACGAGCTTCTTGAGCGCGGTGACGGCGCGCGCCGTCACCTGGTCGACCTCGAACGCGTCGTGAAACTCTTCGACGCGGCCGCGCTTGACCTCGGCGTTTTCAAGCCCCAGGCGTTCGATCTGCTCGTTCAGCCACGCGCAGCGGCGCTCCATCGGTTCGATGAAGTAGAACTTGGCGTCGGGCCGGCAGATCGCGAGCACGAGCCCGGGCATGCCGCCGCCTGTGCCAATGTCGGCGACCGTGGCCCCAGACTCGATCAGGGGAGCGAGCAGCGCACTGTTGACGAGGTGCCGCGTCCAGAGGCGCGGCAGCTCGAGCGGGCCGATGAGGCCCAGCTCTTCGCCGCGCGCGCCGAGGTCGGCCGCGAACGCGCGCAGCACCTCGATGCGGTCGCCCGTGAGCACCGCGGCCGCGGCTGGCTCGGACTCGATCACCGCAGCGGTCACAGCGGGGGTTGTTTGGGCCCCGTCAGTTTCACGTGAAACAGTCACGGCGCGCCTAGGCCTGCGCGCCGGCGGTAGCCGACGTGATCACGAGGCGGCGGTCGCGGCCCTCGCCGCGTGACTCAGAGTGGTACCCGCGTGAGGCGACCTCATCGTGCACGAGCTTGCGCTCGTACGACGACATGGGCTCGAGCTCGACGAGCGCGCGGCCGGCCGCGATCTGCGCGATCGCTGCGTCGACCATGCCCTGCAGCTGCACGGTGCGCGCGTCGCGCGAGCCGCCCACGTCAACGATGAGGCGCGAGAAGCGGCCTGTCTCGGTCTGCACCGCGAGCCGCGTGAGATCCTGCAGTGCCTGCACCACGTCGGGGGTGGCGAGCTTATCGAGCTCGGCCCCACCACCGGTTACCGACACGTAGGCGCGCCCGTTGGCGACGTCGATATCGATGTCGCCGTCGAGGTCAGCGATGTCGAGCAGCCCCTCGATGTAGTCGGCGGCGCGGTCACCGTCGGCCTCGAGTTCTTCGAGCGTCAGGTCTTCAGCGGGTCGGTCCTGTGGGGTGGCAGCAGTCACTGGGAGCCTCACTTACTTTTTCTTCTTCTTGGCGCGCTTCGAGCTCACCGGCTGCTGGCGCTGCCCCTGTTCGGGCTTCGCTTCGAGCGCGGCGCTCTCGTCTTCCTTGAGCTTACCCTTTGCCTTGAGGCGCGCCTGGCGCGCACGCCACGCGTCGCTGCCGGGGGTGGGCATACTGCGAATCACAATGAACTGCTGACCCATCGTCCACAGGTTCGACGAGAACCAGTAGATGTTGAGCGCGAGGGGAAAGGTGACGCCCGAGAACAAGAACGCGAAGGGGATGATGTACAGCATGATCTTCTGCTGGCGGTACATCGGCGAGTTCTTCGTCTCGTCAGAGACGTTCTTCGACATGATCTGCAGCTGCGTGAAGAACTGCGACGCGATCATGAGCAGCATGATCAGGCCGAGCATGATCACGACGATCCAGTTGCCGCTCTCCCAGCCCTGGGTGAACGTCATCTTGATGGGCGCGCCAAAGATCTCGGCCGCGTTGAAGCTGTCGGTGAGCTCCTGCGTCATCATGCCGATGCCGGGTTGGCCTGCACCGTCACCGCCCGAGCCCATGGCACCAGATGCCTGGCGCAGCACGTAGAACAGTGAGAAGAAGATGGGCATCTGAATCAGAATCGGCAGGCACGAAGCAAACGGGTTGGTGCCGTGCTTCTTGTACAGCGCCATCGTCTCGCGGCTCATGGCCTCGCGCGAGAACTGATCCTTCTTGCCCTTGTACTTGTCCTGGATCTTCTTCATCTCGGGCGCGAGATCCATCATGCGACGCTGCGACTTGATCTGACGCACCGTGACCGGCACGAGCGCGGCACGCACGACGATCACGAGGCCAATGATGGCGAGCACCCAGGTGAGGCCAGCATCGGGATCGAGGCCCACCCACGTGAGCACCGAGTGCCAGACCGCCAGCACCAGCTCGACGAGCCAGCGCAGCGGCCAGAGTATGGTTTGGAAGAAGTCCACCGGATTAGGCCTTTCGAAGAGGGGGGCGGACGAATCCGCGAGGAGAAGTCATAAATCGTGCGTGCGCAGGTTTCGGTACGTCATCGATACCGCCCGGGCTGAAGGGGTTGCAGCGCACGAGGCGCCACGCGGTGAGCGCGACCCCCACGACGAAGCCGCGCTGCTGGTATGCCTCAAGAGAGTATCTGGAGCACGATGGGTAATACCTGCACACCTCGCCGTACAGCGGCGAAATCACGCGCCTGTAAGCGAGCATAAACGCGATCATTGCGTTACGCGGCAACAGATACAGCTCGCTTGCGACGCGCATCGCTAGCTCCTCGCAGCCCGCTCGCGATCGCGCGTCACGCGCGCGAGGGCGCGAGTCACCTCGGCTTCAAGCTCCTCGAAGCTCGCCTCGGTGACCTTCGGAAACACGCGAAACACAATGTCTACCCCGGCAATGCCGCTCGCCAGCTGACGCTCGACGATCGTCTTAAATCGACGCCGGATCAGGTTGCGTGTAACCGCGTTACCGACCGCCTTCGAGATGATGAAGCCGAAGCGCGCGGGGGTGCTTGTGCCGCCTTGTGCCACTGAAGTGTCGGGGGCAGAGAAAACCGCGTGGGTGATGCAGTATGCACCTCCCACGCGGCGACCGGTTCGCACAGTGCGCCGGTAATCCTCTCCCCGAGTAATGCGATGCTGCCTCGCGGGCATGATCGTAGGGAGGCGCTAGTTACGCGCTGAGCTTCGAGCGGCCCTTAGCGCGACGTGCGGTAAGGATCGCGCGGCCGGCGCGGGTGCGCATGCGGGCACGGAAACCGTGGACCTTTGCGCGGCGGCGGTTGTTAGGCTGGAAAGTGCGCTTGCTCATTTGTTAAGACTCCGTGACTTTTGGAATAGATCCCCGAAACACTCGTTGGTGCCGAGGAAGTCGGATTTAGGGCAGGTCAGCTGAGAGCTGTCGCCCATACAAGATTGACACTCTACGCGCTTTTTACGCGCCCGTCAACACGGCCATCGAACGAACGGCCGACACCTTGCCTGTGGACAAATCTGTGACTAACGTTGTCGCAGTTAACACTTCTGTGCACAGATGTCACGAATTCATGCGAGACTCGCTCCCATGGCTTGTGGATAAGCCTGGGTATAACATTGATCTATCTCACCACACGATTAGGCCGGGGAAACGCGTGACAGTCGACGAAGTTCAACAGATCTGGGAACAGGTCACCCAAGCGGTGATGGGCGACCCCGCTGTTGGACCGGCCGTTGGTGCGCAGCTCGCGCTCGCGGTGCCCCGCGGCGTTGGAGCAGGAACCCTGTACCTGGCGGTGCAGCTCGAGTTCACGCTGAAACTCCTTGAAAGCCGGCTGCGCCCGGCGATCATGACCGCGCTGGCCGAGATCCCCGAGGCAGACGGCATCGATAACTTCGTGGTGATGGTCGACGAAACCGCTCTTCCGCACATTGATCCGGAGCCTGAGGAACAGCAGGCGCCGCAGCAAGCCCACCAGCCGCAGGGTGCACCTTCACTCGCGACGGTCTCGCAGTTTCCCACAGATCGCATCGATCGTGCCGAGGGTGCTGCGCGCCCGGTGGCCGAGCCGCGCACGCGCCACGGTGCGGGGGAGCCCGGTGAGGGACGACTCAACGCAAAGTACGCGTTCGACAGTTTTGTGATTGGCCAGTCGAACCGGTTTGCGCACGCGGCCGCGGTCGCCGTGGCCGAAGCGCCGGCCCGCGCGTACAACCCGCTGTTCATCTATGGCGACTCAGGGCTGGGCAAGACTCACCTGCTGCACGCGATTGGGCATTACGCCCGAGAGCTGTTTCCTGACGTGCGCGTGCGCTACGTCAGCTCAGAAGACTTTACGAACGACTTCATCAACTCGATTGCCAATAACCAGGGTGCCGCGTTTCACGCGCGGTACCGCAGCGTCGACATTTTGCTCGTCGACGACATTCAGTTCTTGGAAGACAAGGTCGAGACGCAAGAGGCGTTCTTTCACACGTTCAATACGCTGCATGACCACAACAAACAGGTGGTCATCACGAGCGATGTGCAGCCGAAGCAGCTGCGCGGTTTCGAAGAACGCATGCTGTCGCGCTTCGAGTGGGGCCTGCTCACCGACATTCAGGCGCCCGACCTCGAGACCCGCATCGCGATTCTGCGCAAGAAGGCGCAGCGCGAGAACCTCGAGATCGATCACAATGTCTTGGAGTTCATCGCGAGTAAGTTCTCGTCGAACATTCGCGAGCTCGAGGGCACCCTCATTCGAGTGACCGCGTATGCGAGCCTCAACCAGCAGGCCATCGACATGCCGCTCGTGCACACGGTACTCAAGGATCTGATTACCCTCGATGCCGACAACGAGGTGCAGCCGACCGACATCATCACGCGCACGGCTGAGTATTTCGACCTGTCAGTTGATGATCTGTATGGGCCCACTCGCGCACAGCAGATTGCGACGGCCCGCCAAATTGCGATGTACCTGTGCCGCGAATTGACTCCACTTTCGCTACCCAAGATTGGCCAACTGTTTGGCGGTCGCGACCATACGACCGTGATGTATGCCCACAAGAAGATCTCGCAGCTCATTGCTGAACGCCGTTCGATCTACAACCAGGTCACCGAGCTGACGACCCGCATCAAGCAGGGCACCAAGTAAGTGTCAGCTCCAGCCGGCACTACGCTTTATCCCCAGGTTTATACCCCGCTGTGGATAACTGGGGATAGCTCGCGTGTTGCTGTGGACAACTTCTGGGCACCTGTGAGGGGCGCCGATGCTGCAGGAAATCGACTCACTGCCCGGTTTGCACATTTTTTGCGATCCGCTCACACCGAAGCATTGCTCGGATCCGTTGCCACGACTGGCATCGCGTGAGTTATCCACAGTATCCACAACCGTTAACACTGTTAACACATCAATCTAAATACGCGGGCACTCGATCACAAGATCCGGGTCGGGCTGTTAACGCACCTGGGAGCTGTGGAGTGGGCTGGATGCCCGTAGTGTGCAAAGATTGGAACGCTTGAACTACACAATCTGTGGCGGAAGGGGCGATATGCGGTTTAGCGTTAATCGTGATGTATTCAGCGAGGCCGTTTCGTTTGCCGTAAAGCTGCTGCCGCAGCGGCCAACGCAGCCACTACTCAGTGGCGCGCTGATCGAGGCGGATCAGGGTGAACTGACCATCTCGACATTTGACTACGAGGTCTCTTCGCGTACGGCAATTGCTGCTGAGATCAGTGAGCCCGGCCGTGTGCTCGTCTCGGGTAAGCTACTTAGCGATATTGCCCAGAAGCTGCCGCACTCAGACGTCGAGATCACGCTGATTGAAAACCGCGTTGAAGTTCGTTGTGGTTCTGCGACATTTAATCTTTCAGCGATGCCTGTGGAGGAGTACCCGCAGCTACCTAACGTCACTGATGTGACAGGGGCCGTGCCGGCGAACGCCTTCTCTGAAGCGGTTGCGCAGGTGTCACTCGCTGCTTCACGTGATGACGTAACTCCCGTGATCACCGGTGTGCAGCTTGAGATCGCTGGCAACGCGCTCACACTCACTGCGACCGACCGCTATCGTGTGGCGACACGCACGATCGACTGGCAGCCGCTCGGTGAGCAAGACGCACTCAGTGCTCTTGTGCCCGCCAAGATCGTCACCGAAGTGGGTAAGACCTTTGGCAACGAGGGCACCGTCAAGGTAACGATCATCAAGGATGCCGAACGCGAGCTCATCGCGTTCACGGGCGGCAGCAAGACCGTGACGTCGTTGCTGATCAAGGGCAACTACCCGCCTGTCGGGCGCCTGTTCCCCACGAACGTCGAGAATCACGCAGTTATGAGCACTAACGAGCTCATCGAGGCTGTCGGTCGCGTCAGCCTGGTGCTCGAACGCGGAGCAGCCCTGCGGTTCACGTTCACTGACGGTTCGGTGACTCTCGAAGCCGCCGGATCAGAATCAGCGAAGGCCGTCGAGAAGGTTGACGTGCACCTCGTGGGCGAAGACATGACCGTGTCGCTGAATCCGCAGTACCTGCTTGATGCTCTGCGGTCGACCCACTCGGAGTTCACTCGGATCGCGTTTACACGCACCGAGAACCCCGCGAAGCCCGGCCCCGTGTTGATCACGAGCCAGCGCAGCAAAGAAGACGCAGACGACACGAGCTACCGCTACCTGTTGCAGCCTAACCTTTTGTTGCGGTAGACCGACATGCGGGTCGCGCATCTCTCCCTTCGAGATTTTCGCAACTACGCGTCGGCCGAGCTACCACTCGAGCCCGGCGCGAACCTGCTCGTCGGGCGTAACGGACAGGGCAAGACCAACCTTGCCGAAGCGATCGGGTATTTCGCGAGCCTCAAATCACACCGGGTCTCGTCTGATGCACCGCTTGTGCGATTCGGTGAGCGCTCGGCGTTTTTGAAGATGAAGGTCGAAGCGAATAGCCGAACAGTGTTGCTCGACCTGCAGATCAACAAAGAAGGACCGAACCGGGCTCAGGTGAACGGCAACGCTGCGCCGCCGCGGGAGCTCACCAGGTGGTTTGCGGCGGTCGCTTTTGTGCCAGAAGACCTCAGTATCGTTCGTGGAGAGCCCTCTGTTCGTCGCCGGTTTCTCGACGATGCACTCACGGCGCGGCATCCGGCAGCCGGTGGCGTCCTGTTGGACTACGAAAGAGTGCTTCGGCAGCGCACTGCACTGCTGAAATCGGCTCGCGGTCGCCTGCAGCAGATTCAGTCGAGTTTAGAAGTGTGGGACGAACAGCTCGTGGGGCTTGGTTCGCAGATCATGTTGGCTCGTCGCGATTACATCGCCGACGCTGGCCCATATCTTTCTGAAGCCTACGCAGCGCTCGTGGGGGAGGACCACGGGCCGAGCTGGAGCTTGGTTGAGTCAGCACTGTCTGACGTGTCTCCCGAGATGCGCGAGCGACTGCAACAGGAGAACGTTTCACGTGAAACGCTGGCTGAGGCCTTTTATCAAACGCTTACGGCAGTGCGTTCTCGTGAGGTAGACCGGGGTGTGACGCTTGCGGGCCCGCACCGTGATGATGTCACCATGACGTTGAACGGGCTACCGGTAAAGGGATATGCCAGCCACGGGGAATCCTGGTCGTTTGCTTTGGCCGTGAAGCTGTCACTCGCGATGGTGCTGCGTGAACAATCGTCGGCGGGCGATCCCGTGATTATTCTCGATGACGTGTTCGCAGAGCTCGATGGTGCTCGCCGCGCGCGGTTGATGGCCTCGGTGAACGAGTTTGAACAGGTGATCGTAACGGCGGCTGTAGAAGAAGACGTGCCTGACGATGTGAACTGGAACCGGGTGCGTGTGCGTGCCGGTGAGCTCGAACTGGTGGATCGTGACTGATCAGCCGGCGGCTCGAACGCCTGGTCGGCCCCGCGGTAAGGGCACCGGGAGCGCTGGGTTTGCGACGGAATCATACCTGCGCGCTAAGTCCGTTTGGCGTGGGGTGCCCGCGTACATTCGCAAGAAGCGCTCGGGCAAGGAACCAGGCGGCACTCCGTTCAGCAAAGGACGTGACCCAAGGGCGCTCGGTGACGTGTTGTCGATCGTTTCGGGTGATATGGGATGGAGCATCGAGCTTGAACGAGCACGACTGCTGGGGGAGTGGGCGGAGTTTGCGGGCGAGACCACCGCAGAACACACCGTAGTAGTCGGCATCACTAACGACGTGCTGCAGATCCAGTGCGATTCAACGACCTGGGCGACCGAGCTACGCCGATTGCGTGCAGAGATTGTCTCTCGCATGTTGAATGAATACCCCGACGCCGGCATTAAAGACATCCGGTTTCTGGCACCCGGTGCGCCAACCTGGCGTCATGGACCCCGCACTGTCAAGGGCCGTGGGCCCCGCGATACTTACGGGTAATCATCGCCATTGGTGGTGCTTCGTCACATTACCGTGTGCGAGCTCGACTCATGGCCACCGTTCGGGCGGCTCGCTTAGTCGTGGCTCGCGGGTGGCCCGCTTAGAGGCATTCCGCTGGTTGCCCGATTGAGGTCATCCTGAGTGCGTGCATTGCTTAGAAGAAACGCGCCATCGTTTTTCGCAATTCACGTTGGCGCCATGACGCCAAGCGAATCAGAGGATCTAGGTCAGCAGATCCCCCCCCCTGTTTCACGTGAAACAAACACCTTGCTGTCCCCACGATGTCACATGAGGTGCAGTGACCGACTAGCGCGCGGCCCACATGATTGACACCAGGGGAATGGCTCCTGCGTTGTTTCACGTGAAACGACGGGTTCTGCTGACCCAAGATCGTGATCCTGGATTCTGCAACGACTTCGTCGCGCAGAATGACGCGCGGAAAGGGCCGTCCAGGTTGACGCACGGAGGTAGCTGCACAGGAGGGCGCGCGTGGGAAGGCGTACAGGGCAGCCGGGAAATGAGTTGCACAGGTCGATGCAGGAAACAGGCCGCACAGGTGGCAGTCGGTGCGTGGGGAGGGGGCACGCAGCTTCACTGGTGTCCATGCCAGGCAACGTGAAACCGGCACCGAACCCTGTAATCCGCGAGCCCACAAGAACATGCATCGAGGTGAATGGAGCCATTCATGTTTCACGTGAAACGGGACGCCAGCAGCGCCAGGGCATTGGCACTATGACATTTGGCACACTCCGCGCATCGTGCGGAATTGCCTGGTTGCTGCAACCCCGGGTGTGACGCTCGGGATATCCCCAGCGCAGACTCGAAAATATTGCCCTCACGCGCGCGCTAACCGGGGTTTCTCGCCCGTAAGTTGATAAGCTGGTGTGCGGAAGTGTTCCGGGTCGAAAAACGCTCTGAAACGGCCAGAAAAGGATTATTCAACGTATGAACTCAGAACAGGCCGCTGCCGCGGAAAGTTACGGTGCTGGCGCGATCCAGGTACTTGAAGGCCTTGAAGCGGTACGCAAGCGTCCGGGCATGTACATCGGATCTACCGGACCACGTGGTTTGCACCACCTGGTGTATGAAATCGTCGACAACTCCGTTGATGAGGCACTCGCAGGCTACTGCGACACGATCGACGTCACGATTCTCGAGGATGGGGCCGTGCGCGTTGTCGACAACGGCCGCGGCATTCCTGTAGCAGAGCACCCGACGGAGGGACGCTCCACGGTCGAGGTCGTACTCACTGTCCTTCACGCCGGCGGCAAGTTCGGCGGTGGCGGTTACGCCGTCTCGGGCGGCCTGCACGGCGTTGGCTCGTCAGTCGTAAACGCCCTGTCGAGCCGCTTCGACGTTTCGGTGAAGCGCGAAGGTTTCACGTGGAACATGTCGTTCACCGACAGCGTGCCCAACGCTCCGCTCGCCAAGGGGGAGCCGAGCGAGGAGACGGGCACGACGATCACGTTCTGGCCAAGCGCCGAGATATTTGAAACGATCGAGTTCGACTACCAGACACTGCGCACTCGCTTTCAGCAGATGGCCTTCTTGAACAAGGGCCTCACTATTAGCGTCACCGATCTGCGCGCCCAGGAGCCAACCGAAGACGCCGACGGCAACCTCGTCACACCGGCAGCTCCTAGCGATGTGTTCTGCTACGAGCGGGGCATCGAGGACTACGTGCACCACCTCAACTCGACACGTCGCGCCGAGCTGGTCAACAACGACATCATTTCGTTCGAGCACGAGGACAGCGAACGCAAGATCGCTGTTGAAATTGCGATGCAGTGGACGACCGCATACTCCGAGAGTGTGCACACCTACGCCAACACGATCAACACGCACGAGGGAGGAACCCACGAAGAAGGGTTCCGCGCCGCGCTCACGACCCTCATGAATAAGTACGCTCGCGAGAAGAACATTATTCGCGAGAAAGACGACAACCTGTCTGGCGATGACGTGCGCGAGGGCCTCACTGCTGTCGTGTCCATCAAGCTCGGCGAGCCCCAATTCGAGGGCCAGACAAAGACCAAGCTCGGTAACACTGAGGCGAAAGCATTCGTGCAAAAAGTCGTCACCGCTGAATTGGGGGACTGGCTTGAGCGCAACCCCGGGCCTGCGAAAGATGTGATTCGCAAGGCTATTCAGGCTGCCACAGCCCGCCTCGCAGCACGCAAGGCGCGCGAGACCGCTCGACGCAAGGGCTTGCTCGAGTCTGGTGGCATGCCCGGTAAGCTCTCTGATTGCACGAGTAAGGACCCTGTGGTCTCAGAGATCTTCATTGTGGAGGGCGACTCGGCAGGTGGATCAGCTAAGACCGGCCGCAACCCGCACACCCAGGCGATTTTGCCACTGCGAGGCAAAATTCTGAATGTTGAAAAGGCGCGCCTGGACCGTTCGCTGAACAACGCTGAAGTCCAAGCAATGATCACTGCATTTGGTGCCGGCATCGGTGAAGACTTCAACGCTGAGAAGGCGCGCTACCACAAGATCGTGCTGATGGCGGACGCTGATGTCGATGGACAGCACATCACGACGCTGCTTCTCACCCTGCTCTTCCGTTACATGCGCCCCCTGATCGACATGGGGTATGTCTATCTCGCTCAGCCGCCGCTGTACCGGATCAAGTGGGCGAACGCAGAGCACGAATACGTGTACAGCGATGCAGAGCGAGATGAACGCCTTGAAGCAGGCGCTGCCAACGGCCGCCGCCTCATGAAGGAGAGCGGCGTTCAGCGCTACAAGGGCCTCGGTGAGATGAACCACGAAGAGCTGTGGGATACCACCATGAACCCCGAGACGCGCACACTGCTGCAGGTCACCATGGACGACGCGGCGATTGCAGACGAGATTTTCGCAACGCTCATGGGTGAAGACGTCGAAGCTCGACGCACCTTTATTCAGCAGAACGCGAAGGATGTTCGGTTCCTCGATATCTAGCCCGCACCGGCAGAACATCGAACCGACAGCAAAGTTGAAAGCAGAAACTCTATGAGCGACGACACAACAACCAACGCACCAGAGGGCGCGGCTAACCCAGCGGGGGAGTACGCAGAAGAAGCGAACCACGGCCGCATCAACCAGGTCGAACTCAAGACCGAGATGCAGCGCTCGTACCTCGACTACGCGATGAGCGTGATCGTGGGCCGCGCACTCCCTGATGTACGCGACGGCTTGAAGCCCGTGCACCGCCGTGTGATCTACACGATGTACGACGGGGGATACCGCCCCGACAAGGCGTTCTCAAAGTGCACGCGCGTTATCGGCGACGTGATGGGCCAGTTTCACCCCCACGGCGACACGGCAGTGTACGACTCTCTCGTGCGTCTGGTGCAGCCCTGGGCGATGCGTTACCCGCTCGCGCTCGGTCAGGGCAACTTCGGCTCACCCGGTAACGACGGCGCGGCAGCACATCGTTACACCGAGACCAAAATGTCGCAGCTCGCCATGGAGATGGTACGCGACATCGACGAAGACACTGTCGACTTTCAAGACAACTATGACGGTCGCACGCAGGAGCCCACCGTGCTTACGAGCCGGTTTCCGAACCTGCTCGTCAACGGCTCCGTCGGTATCGCAGTGGGCATGGCGACCAACATTCCGCCGCACAACCTGCGCGAGGTCTCTGAAGCTGCCATCTGGCACCTTGAGCACCCCGAAGCGACCCGTGAAGAACTACTCGAAGCGCTCATGGAGCGCGTCAAAGGCCCCGATTTTCCGACCGGTGGGCAGATCCTCGGCACCAAGGGGATTCGTGACGCGTACCAAACCGGCCGCGGCTCGATCACGATGCGCGCTGTTGTCAACATTGAAGAGTTGCAAGGCCGCACCTGCCTCGTTGTAACCGAGCTGCCGTACCAGGTCAACCCAGACAACCTTGCAGTCAAGATCGCAGACCTCGTCAAGGAAGGCCGCGTACAGGGCATCGCTGACATTCGCGACGAGACGAGCGGTCGTACCGGCCAACGCCTCGTCATCGTGCTGAAGCGTGACGCGATCGCCAAGGTCGTGTTGAACAACCTGTACAAGCACACCCAACTGCAAGAGAACTTTGGCGCAAACATGCTCGCCATCGTCGACGGTGTGCCCCGCACATTGCCCCTCGACGGCTTCATCACCTACTGGGCGAAGCACCAGATCGAGGTCATCGTACGCCGCACCGAATACCGGCTCAGGAAGGCCGAGGCTGAGGCACACATTCAGCGCGGCTACCTCAAGGCCCTCGATGCGCTCGACGAGGTCATCGCACTGATCCGGCGCTCGCCCACAGTCGACGAAGCTCGCGAGGGCCTGATGGCGCTGCTTGCCGTTGACCAGATTCAGGCCGACGCGATTCTCGGCCTGCAGCTGCGTCGCCTCGCGGCGCTCGAACGGCAGAAGATCCTCGACCTCGCAGCGAAGCTCGAAGCACAGATCGCCGAGTACGAAGCAATTCTCGCATCGCCTGCACAGCAGCGTGGGATCGTCGTCGAAGAGCTGGGGGAGGTCGTGCACAAGTTCGGTGACGAGCGCCGCAGCACGATCCTGCACGGATTCGATGGCGACATGTCGATGGAAGACCTGATTCCAGAGGAAGAAATGGTCGTCACCGTCACGCGCGGTGGATACGTGAAGCGTACGCGCATCGATAACTACCGGTCGCAGCATCGCGGCGGTAAAGGCGTGAAGGGTGCGCAGCTGCGCGCCGACGACATTGTCGAGCACTTCTTTGTCACGACGACGCACCACTGGCTGATGTTCTTCACGAACACGGGCCGGGTGTATCGCGCGAAGACGTACGAGATTCCCGAGGGCGGGCGCGACGCGAAGGGGCAACACCTCGCGAACCTGCTGGCGCTCGCGCCAGACGAGAGCGTTACACAGATTCTCGATGTGCGCGACTACGACGGTGGATTTCTCGTGCTCGCGACGCGTGACGGACTCGTTAAGAAGACAGCGCTCGCGGAGTACGACACGAACCGCACCGGCGGCATCATTGCGATCAAGCTGCGCGAGGGCGATGAGCTCGTTTCGGCCCTGATTGCCGAGTCTGATGACGATGTGCTGCTCGTATCACACCAGGGCATGTCGGTACGCTTTACGGCCTCTGACCAGGCCCTTCGCCCCATGGGGCGCTCGACGAGCGGTGTGCGCGGCATGAACTTTAGGGACGGCGACACGCTGCTGTCTGCGGCCCGCGTGGGTGACAACGAAGAGTTTGTGTTCGTAGTCACCGAGGGTGGCTATGCGAAGCGCACGCACGTGGGAGAGTACCGTGTGCAGAACCGTGGCGGCTATGGCATCAAGGTCGCCAAGCTCGACGAAAACCGTGGCGATCTCGTCGGCGCGTTGATCGTGGACGAGGGCGACGAGGTGCTTGTCGTGCTCGCGAGCGGTAAGGTAGTTCGGTCTGACGTCGCAGAGGTGCCGGCGAAGGGTCGCAATACTATGGGGGTCGTGTTTGCGCGATTCCCAGAGGGTGACCGTATCATTGGCATCGCGCGAAATTCGGAGCGTGGGCTTGAGGAAGAAGAGCCCGTAAGCCCAGCAGCCGAGACCGCTGAGAACGAGGAAAACCTGAATGAGTAACACCGTCGCTGACAAGCTGGCCAAGAAGACACGCAAGAAGGCACCCTCAAAGCAGGTGCGCCTGAAGCTCGTGTACGTCGACTTTTGGTCGGCCGTGAAGTTCTCGTTCTTGGTCTCCATCTGTATGGCGATCGTGAGCGTCGTCTCGGTCATCTTGATTTACACGGTGCTGATGCAGACGAACGTGCTCGAGAACGTCGACCAGGTGTTCATGGACATCGTGGGCGAAGACAACAGCCTCATGAAGCTGATCGGCTTCTCGCAGGTCGCCGGCTTCGCCGTCGTGGTGGGCATTCTCAACACGATCGTGGGCACCGCCCTCGGTGCGATCGCATCGCTCATTTACAATCTGCTGGTGCGCGTGCTGGGCGGATTCCAGCTCGGTTTCACCAGCAACTAAGGTCGCTCTCGGCGGCAGCGCCAAGGTGAACGCGCCCGGAATACGCGTTTGATTTTCATTTTTCAATTCGCTCCGGTAATGTTTACTCTTGGTTAAGGGGCTATAGCTCAGGCGGTTAGAGCGCTTCACTGATAATGAAGAGGTCCCTGGTTCAAGTCCAGGTAGCCCCACCGAAACCCAACGAAATCTCAGTTGAGTTTCTTGCAGTAACAAATGAGTACGGGTCCTTAGCTCAATTGGTAGAGCGCCTGCTTTGCAAGCAGGAGGTCGCGAGTTCGATTCTCGCAGGATCCACCAAAGAAATTAGCCCCGCTCACGAGCGGGGCTTTTTTGTTGCAGTCGAGCTTGATGATCTTCGGTAGGGAAAACCCGAATCGATTGATCTGGCTGCCTCGGTGTCGCGCTCGCGCCCGCGGGCATAGCTTAGAAGCATGACATCTTCAGCCGATCACCAAGCGACGGTGCCGCTGCCAGAAACGCCGCTGCCAGAAACGCCGCTGCCAGAAACGCCGCTGCCAGAAACGCCGCTGCCGCAGGCGGCCGCCGGGGGAGCGAGCGCAGCTTGGCCCGATCCTGCACAGCCACAGCCACAGCCACCGCAGCAGCAAGCGCAGCAAACATGGCAAGCACCGCCCCTGACCCCAACATCGCAGCAGCCGCCACTCGAGGCCCCAACGCAGCAGACTAAGCGCCCCGGCGCCCCGTTTCGCATTGTGCTCTCGATCTTGCAGCTCGCCGCCGTGGGCATCGTTGGATTCGCGGTGCTCGGCATGTTGTTTGGCATGCTCAGCGCTGGCGTGGGGCTCACGTTCTTGCTCGGCCTCGGGCTCGTCATCTTGGTGGGCCTCGTCTACGCTCTGTACGGTCTCGCCTGGTTCGAGACCGAGCGCGTCAGCGGACTCTACGAGCTCGGCGCACCTTCATTGAAGTGGCAGCGCAGCACTGGTCACGGTTTCAAAGCCTGGCTCAAGGCGCTGCTGCGGCAGAGTGTCGATGGCCGCATGTGGCGCGCGATCGCTAACTTCGTCGTCACAAGCGTGCTCGGTGTTGCCCTCCTCGGCCTCGTGCAGTGGTTCATCACCGCGACGGCGTCGATCTTCACGACGACGAGCGTGTGGTGGCAGCCCGGCATCATCGGCGTGTTGCTGAGCGCGGTCGGGGTCGTCGGCGTCGCCCTGCTGCACCGCATCATCGCAGTTGCGATCATTGGGTCGGGGATCGCCGAAGAACAGCTCGAGGCTCAGGTGCTCGTCACCACGCAACAGCGTGAGGGCGCCGTGCGCGCCGCCGACGTCGAGCGCACCCGCATCGAGCGCGACCTGCACGATGGGGTACAGCCACGCCTCGTGTCGGTGGCGATGACGCTGGGGCTCGCGCAGCAGAAGATCGACAGCGAGCCCGAGGCCGCCAAGGCGCTCGTCGCCGAGGCACACACCTCAACGAAGGCCGCCATCACCGAACTGCGCCAGCTCGCCCGCGGCATCTACGCCTCGGTGCTCGACGACCGCGGGCTCGACGCGGCGCTCTCGGCGCTCGCGGCCCGCTCCCACATACCCGTACAGCTTGACGTCCGCGTGAACGAGCGCTGCTCGCGCACCGCCGAGGCCGCGATCTACTTTGCGATCGCAGAGTCGCTCACCAACGCCGCCAAGCACTCGCGAGCGAGCGAGTGCCGGGTCGTCGTGCGCGTGCGCGACGAGGGCATGCTGTGGGCGCGCGTCGAAGACAACGGCATCGGCGGCTCGCGCGTCGTGCCCGGCGGCGGCCTCGACGGCGTCATGAACCGCGTGCTCGCCGCCGGCGGCACGTCGCGCCTCGACAGCCCGCAAGGCGGGCCCACAACCCTGGAAGTGAGCGTGCCATGCGCATCTTGATCTGCGAAGACTCTGTTCTGCTGCGTGAGGGGCTCGTTCGCCTGCTCGAGCACGGCGGCCATGAGGTCGTCGCCGCACTGCCCGACGCACTCGAGGTGATGAGCGCGGTCGAGACGCATGATCCGGATCTTTGCATCCTGGATGTACGCCTACCGCCGAGTTACACCGATGAGGGGATCCGGGCCGCGCACGAGCTGCGCCGCACACGGCCCGCGCTGCCGGTGCTCGTCTTGTCGCAGTACGTCGAGGAGCGGTATGCGAGCGAGATGATCGCAGGGCAGGGGGCCGCGTTTGGGTACCTGCTCAAGGACCGCGTTGCCGACGTGGGGGAGTTCATCGAGTCGGTCGAGCGCATCGCGCAGGGTGCGACGGTGCTCGACCCCGAGGTGGTCGCGCAGCTACTCACGCGGCGTGGGCGTGATGACCGCATGCGGCAGCTCACCGAACGTGAGCGCACGGTGCTCGCCGCGCTCGCCGAGGGGCGCTCGAACCAGTCGATCGCGGCGCTGCTGTTTCTGTCTGAGGCGAGCGTCGAAAAACACATCACCGCGATCTTTCAGAAGCTCGGGCTCGAAGCAGACGGCGGCAACCGTCGCGTGCTCGCCGCGATCGCCCACATCGAAAACACGGGCGGCCACCCGCAACCCTCACCGACTTCACCGACTTCGCAGACCTCACAGTCCTCACAGAGTGGATCAGCACGATGACTACACACAACTTCACGCCCCGTGAAACGCCCCACAACGGCACAGCACAGCAGCCTGGGGCACAGCAGCCCGGCGCAGGGCAGCCCGGCGCCGGCAGAGCGAAACGCTCCACTGCGAGCACCGCGATTCTTGTCACGACCGCAGTGGTGGGTGGCTTCGCGCTACTGGGCGCGGCAGCGTCGGCCGCGTTTGGGCTGCGGGTCGCCGACTCGTGGGGTGAGCAGATCGACTCGAGCTATTCGACCACCTATGCCGACCCAGACGCGGGGTCTTCGGCCGAACTATACGCAGACGCGTTCGACGTCACCAGCATCAACATCGAGGCCGCCGCGAGTGACTTTAGAATCAAGTACGCCGACGATACAGAAGAAGCCATGCTCACAGTGCAGCACGCGCAGCAGGTTGACGCCGATGTTGTGAATGGCTGGACCATGGAGCGCGACGGCGACGAGCTCAACATCGCCCGCAACGGCGGCGGTTGGGGCGCAGACGGCTGTCTGTTTGGCTGTAGCACCCGCCCGGGTGAGAGCCAGATCGTCACGCTGACGCTGCCGAAAGACCTGGGGCTCGAACGTGCAGCAAGCCTCGATGTGACCGTCGAAGCCGGCTCGTTCACGGGCACCGGTTCGTTTGATGAACTCGACCTCGAGCTGAACGCGGGGGAGCTCACATTTACGGGAGACGCCCGCTCAATAGACGTCGATGTCGAGGTGGGCACTGCCCGCGCAGAGGTCACCGACGTCGAAGCGGCGACGGTGACGGTCGCAACGGGAGAAGCGACCGTGAAGCTCACCGGGACGGCACCCGTAAGCACCGAGGTGGAGGCAGAAATGGGCAGCGTGACCCTGCAGCTGCCGACTGAAACCTATCGCGTCGAGACGAACGCCGAGCTCGGTGGCGTCGACAATCGTCTCAAGGTGAGTAAGGACTCGACATACCTGGTGACCGTCGAAGCCTCGCTCGCTGACGTCGTACTCAAGTAGGGCACTTCGCGACGGCGCCAGTCGCGCAGTCGCGCAGTCGGTACACCTCGTCATTCTGCAACCGGTACATCCCGTCATTCTGCGCGAGCGTAGCGAGTCGCAGAATCCATGCGCTGTGGATCCTGCGACTCGTCTGGCGCTGTAGCGCCAGCGCGGATTGCGAAAAACGCTGACGCATTTTTCCTTTGCAATCCGCGCACGCAGGATGACCGGGAGGGGCGTGCGCAGGATGACCGGGTGGGGCTCGAGCCTTCCCCCTGCGCCCAGCCACCCAATATGCTGTCGGCATGACGGTGTGGCGCGAAGATGTTCTGGGTGCAGGGTTTGAATGCACCGACCTCGATCTCGGCGCCGACAGTGAGGGCCCGCTCGTAGCAACGCTCGTGCGGGCTCTGCCAGCTAAACACGGCTGGTTCACCCAAATGTTTCACGGGAAACGTTTGCTCGAAAGCACGCGCGTACTCTACGTGCACGGCTGGTCCGACTACTTCTTTCAGCGCGAGCTGGCTGCCTTCTGGACGAGCCGCGGCGCCAGCTTCTACGCGCTCGACCTGCGCAAGTACGGCCGCAGCCTGCGCGAGGGCCAAACGCCCGGTTACATCGAAGACCTCGACGACTATCACGAAGAAATCGACCAGGCCCTCGAGATCATGCGCGCCGACGCGGGGGAGCGGCACCGCGACGGCAAGCTGATCTTGCTCGGTCACTCCACGGGCGGGCTCGTGCTCAGCCTGTGGGCGAGCAAGCACCCCGGCGGCTGCGACGCGCTCGTGCTCAACAGCCCGTGGCTCGAGTTTCAACTCACGTCGGCGGGCCGGCA
This sequence comes from Leucobacter faecis, assembly GCF_054456635.2. Taxonomy (NCBI): domain Bacteria; kingdom Bacillati; phylum Actinomycetota; class Actinomycetes; order Micrococcales; family Microbacteriaceae; genus Leucobacter; species Leucobacter faecis. The sequence continues at coordinate 46,034 of NZ_JBTJEP020000006.1, read as the reverse complement.
ACTGCTACGGCCGCTCGTGAACCTGGGCGCCCGAGTCAACGCGCGCGACATTGCGCCACAGATCGACTCGGGGTTCTACTCGCGCGCCCAGCGTGCCGTAATGATGGGCGACGAGTACGCGGCCCTCAACACGCAGTGGCGCCCCGACCGTAGCCACCCCGTGCTCGCGGGCTGGTTGCGGGCGGTGCTGGATGGGCACGAGCAGGTGAGCCAGGGCCTCTTCATCGCCGAACCCATCGCTGTGCTGCTGTCGACGAAGTCGCACCTCACACTGCGCTGGAGCGACGAACTCACGCACGTCGACACCGTGCTCGACGTCGATGAGGTCGCGAAAGCGTCCCTCAGGCTCGGCGCCGAAATGACGATGCTGCGCATCGACGGCGCACTGCACGACACGTTCCTCTCTGCGGCGGCCCCTCGCGCGGCCGCCTACGCCGCCCTCGAACACTGGCTCACCGGCTGGGCGGCGCGCGAGGCTGCTGCGGCAGCTCGCCACGATTGATCCGGATCAATGCCAAGCGCCCGCGCGCGGCCCGACCGCTAAGCGGGCGCGACCAGATAAGCTCAGACCATGGATCTTCGAGTGGCCGCCTACGCGGTGGTAGAACGGCGCGGCAAGATCCTGCTTACCCACTGGCGACGTGGCCACCTGCACGGATGGACGCTGCCGGGCGGTGGCCTCGACGCGGGAGAAGACCCGCGCGATGCCGTCGTGCGAGAAGTATTTGAAGAGACCGGACTTGAGGCCAAGGTTGGCAAGCTGCTGGGCGTCGACTCGCGCGTGATGGTGCGCGAAGAGGTGCCCGAGGGCACTGACCCCGAGCTGCACACGATACGCATTGTGTACCGTGCGACCGTGAAAGATGGCCCGCTGCGCAACGAAATCGGGGGCTCCTCTGATGAGGCCCGGTGGGTGCCACTTGGCGAAATCAAGGGGCTGCGCACGCTGTCGCTCGTGCAGACGAGCCTGCGCATGGCGGGTATTAGCCTGCGCAGGCCGGGTGCGAAGCCAGCGTCAAAGCCGGGCGCTAGTGCAGCAGGCGCTAAGCAGGGGGCTAAACCCGCTGCGAAGCCGGGCGCTAAGCAGGCCGCAAAGTCTGAGGGTAAGCAGGGTCAAAAACCGGGCGCAAAACAGCGAGCGAGAGATAGATCCGGGGCTAAAGATCGACCTGGGGCTAAAGATCGACCTGGCGCGAAGCAGAAGCCGCCCGCCAAACAGGGGCAGCAGCCGGGCACCGGGCCTACAACTACAACTGCCCAGCAGTCGTCGCAGCGACCCCAGCAGGCCCAGCAGGCCCAACAACAGGCTCAGCAGCGCCCGCGGCGACCCAGATCACGCCGCGCCAGTCGGCCCGCCGGCGAATAGCGCCGCGCTCAAGCGGTGCTAGCGCTCGCACGCTGACCCGTTTTCAAGGGGCTCCAAAAAATATGCGCGGCGAGTTCCGCTTATAACTGGCTCATAAACGGAATTCGTCGCGCATATTTTATTGTCGTCGTGGCTGGGTACCCACGACTCACTCCGCTAGTTCTCGGGTGCGATCCACAGCTCGTCGTCGGTGCGCAGCGCCTGCCACAGCGCGTAGCCCACGCCAGCAGCAGCGGCAACGCCCAGGCCGATCGCGATGATGCCGCCGGCGCGAGACTTCTTCTTCTGCGGCTTCAGGTAGCCGCTGCGCTCACCAAAGCCACGTACCTGCTTGGCGGCCTTGGGGTTATCAAGCTCGTCAAGCGTGCGAATAGTGCGCGCGAGTGCGTCTGCAATGATCGGGGTCGACACGCGGCGCACGCTATCTGCCGCGCGACGCGCCGATGCGACACCGCAGTTCACCGCGGGGCGCACCTTCTCGAGCGTCTCATCGACACGAGGAGCGAGGTGCTCATCGCTCAGGTGCTTCGCCTGACGGCCGGCCTCCTGCAGCACATCAGTAGCGTGACCCAGAACGACCCGCTGCTGATCGAGCAGCTCCTGAGTCGTTCCTTTGAGTCGACGCAGCTCGCGGCGGCGCTTCCGTGAGAGTTTCATACCTGTCCTCCTCGATTGGCAGGGCTGTTCCACGAGCGAGTTCGCTCCGTAAACTCCACGCTACACCGAAGGGTGGGCCGCATACACTAGGGGAATGACCAATCACACCTCTGTTGCAACTATTCACACCAACCACGGCGACATCGTCATCAACCTTTTCGGTGACCACGCCCCCAAGACCGTCAAGAACTTTGTCGACCTCGCTGGCAAGGATTTCTACAACGGCGTCATCTTCCACCGCATCATCAAGGACTTCATGATCCAGGGCGGCGACCCCACCGGCACCGGCACCGGCGGCCCCGGCTACAACTTCGACGACGAGATTCACCCCGAGCTCGTGTTCGACCGCAAGTACCAGCTCGCCATGGCGAACGCAGGTAAGCGCCCCGACATGACCGGCCGCCTCGCAGGCACCAACGGTTCACAGTTCTTCATCACGACCACCGCACCCGAGTGGCTCACCGGCAAGCACACCATCTTCGGTGAGGTTGCAGACGAGGCGTCGAAGGCCGTCGTCGAGACGATCTCGGCCGTACCCACCGGCGCCATGGACCGCCCCGTCGAAGATGTCGTGATCTCAAGCATCGACATCGTCGAGGCCTAAGGCACACCCTTGGCAGGCGAACCGACCTATGGTGAGCGCGTAGCTTACGGACCGAACGACGTCTGCTATCGGCACCCCGGCGCTCACAGTTTCACGCTGTGCCAGCGCTGCGGCCGCACCATCTGCGCGAACTGCCAGGTGGTGTCGGCCGTGGGGGTGCTGTGCCCCGAGTGCACGCGCCAGATGCAGCCCTCGGGCAAGCAGCGGGCCACGCGTAAGGCACGGGTAGCGGGCCGCCGCATCGCGGCACTCGACACCCCGGTGACGTACGCGATCATGGCGCTGTGCGTGCTCGTGTACCTTGCGCAGCTCGCGACCCACTACTTCGGCTCAGACGAGGTAACGCGAGCGCTGTGGTACGCGCCGCTGTACTCACTGCCGCCGGCTGAACTACCGCCCGGCCTGGGCTTTGAGCCCTGGCGCATGCTGACCTCGACGTTCACGCACTCGACCGGCTTCATATTTCACATCCTGTTTAATATGTACGCGCTGTGGCTGTTTGGCCGCAATCTCGAGGAGATGCTGGGCAAGGCGCGGTTCGCCGCGCTCTACCTCATTGCGGGGCTCGGCGGGTCGCTCGGCGTGATGTTGTGGTCGTACGCAGACCCTCAGGCCCTATCCATGCCAACGGTGGGCGCCTCGGGCGCCATCTTCGGTGTGCTGGGCGCCACGCTCGTGGCCTACCGCGCGGCGCGCGTCAACATCACGTCGCTCCTCGTGCTCGTTGCGATCAACTTTGGCATCGGGCTGATTCCCGGCGCCAACATCTCGTGGCAGGCACACCTGGGCGGCCTGATTGCGGGCGCTGCGACCATGTGGGTGCTGCTCAACATGCGCGGCCGCTCGGCGCGTAGCCGCGGCCTCGCGCTCGGCGGCATCGCTGCGGCGCTCGTACTCGCGAGCTTCGCGTTCTTTGTGGTGCCGGTGCTCTAGCGCCGGATCCCTGGGGTGCGCAGCAAGCACGCACAAAACACTGAAGGGCCCGGAGGAAACTCCGGGCCCTTCAGTGTTATCCACAGGTTTGTCCCCACCTGGGGAGGAATTACAGCCGTGTGATTTAGAAGACTTGAGCGGTGAAGATTACTTCCACCACGGGGTCATGAGAAAGCCCACGAGCACGAGGCCGAAGCCGACAAAGATGTTGCCCTCGCCCAGCATGGGAATAGGCAGGGGAGTAGGCATCGCGCTCGTGACGTAGTAGAGCACGATCCAGACAAGCCCAAGCAGCATGAAGCCGAACATTACCGGCTTGAACCACACCGGGTTGGGCGCGTCTTTGCGGGCCTCCTGGCGTTCGAGGCGGGCCTGCGCCTTAGCAAGGTCGCCCGACTTGTGCTTGTCTACGTTTTTTCCAGCAGCTGACATGCTCTGAGTCTACCCGGAACGGAGCTTAAGATACGCGCCAGCGCCCTAGACTGGAGGGGTGAAACAGAAGCGTGAGGGCCGCGTGCGCCGTGCGAGGTTAAGCCCGCTAACGGTGATCGGCGAGCTGCTGCTGGTGGCGGGCCTCGCCGTTTTCGGCTACATCGTGTGGCAGCCATGGCACACGGGCGTCACCGTGACCGCGAAGCAGACCGAACTGTCTGCCAGCGACTCGGCGAAGTGGGACGAGGCTCCCGTGAGCGAGTGGGACGGCGTCGTGCCCGTCGCTACCGCTCCCGCCGCCTCAGAGGTGTTCGCGGTGCTGCACGTGCCCGCGTTCGGTACGACCTACGCCAACCGCGTCGCCGAGACCACAGACTGGTGGACGGTGCTCAACCTCGACGAGAAGGGCATCGGTCACTACGAGATGACGCAGATGCCCGGTGAGCCGGGCAATTTCGTGCTCGCGGGGCACCGATCCGGCCCTCTCATTAACTCGTTTCGCGAGGTGATGAACCTGCGCGTGGGTGACCCCCTGTTCGTCGAGACCGCCGAGGGCTGGTACACGTACCGCTACCGGTCGACCGAGTATGTGCTGCCCGACGAGGTTGATGTGCTCAACCCATTTCCGCGTCTCGAGGCGGCCGTGGGCGACGACCAGATTCTGACCCTCACGACGTGCCATCCCAAGATGGCGGGCAGCGATGAGCGCGCGATCGCGTATTCGGTGTTCGAGGGTTTTCAGCCGCGCAGCCAAGGCCCGCCGGCCGAGCTTGTCGCGCTGAACCCGACCATGGAGGCGACGCAGGCCAAGAGAGGTGACCAAGAGTAATGTTCTCGATGCTGTGGCGATTTTTTCCCGGGCCCGCGTGGCTGCGCGTGATCGTGCTGCTGGTGGCCCTCGCGGCGGTCGTGTACGCCCTTATTGAATATGTGTACCCGTGGGTTGCGCTGCAGCTCCCTGAAGAAGAAGTGACGGTCGGAACATGACACGCATTTTGGTGATCGATAACTACGACAGCTTCGTCTATACGATCGCGGGGTACCTGCAGCAGCTTGGCGCGAGCGTGCACGTGATTCGTAACGACGACCTGAGCGTGGGCGAGCTTGAGCACTCGCTCGCCGAGTTCGATGGGGTGCTTGTGTCGCCCGGGCCGGGCACGCCCGCTGAGGCTGGTCTGTCGATTCCCATGATCGAGATCGCGCTGCGCACCGGCGTGCCACTTCTGGGGGTCTGCCTGGGGCACCAGGCGATCGCCGAGGCGCTCGGTGCGACGGTGACGCACGCCGAAGAGCTGATGCACGGCAAGGTGTCGCGCGTGCACCACACGGGCGACGTGTTCTTTGCGGGCGTGCCCGACTGGTTTGACGCGACCCGGTACCACTCGCTCGCTGTCGTGCGCGACACTGTGCCCGAGGTGCTGGAGATTACCGCTGAAACCGAGAACGGCATCGTGATGGCGTTGCGGCACCGCGAGCGGCCCATTTTTGGCGTGCAGTACCACCCCGAGTCGGTGCTCACCGAGGGCGGCTACCAGCAGTTTGGCAACTGGCTTGAGATTGTGGGCGTGAAGGGCGCAGCGGAGCGCGCCAAGGCGCTCTCGCCGCTCATTACCGCCCAGTAGCGCGGTCGCCCACGTAAAGAAGCCCTGCACGCTATCAACGAGGTAGCGTGCAAGGCTTCTTTATGAGTCTGCGGGCGGCTGTTAGCCCGAGCAGTACTTGAGCTCGAGCTTGGTGCCCTGCTCCTGCGTACCCACAACTGACTGCGAGATGATCGGAAAGCTCGGCTCCATGGGGCACGGCTCATCGGTGTAGGTCACCTCGATGCCCAGGCCGTCGAGCGTCGACTTCGTGAAGTCGAGCGGCTGGCCCTGCACATCGGGAATCTGAATGAACCCGCTCGAGACGCGAATCTCGACGCTCGAGCCCGACTCGAGCTTCGTACCGGGCTCGGGCACGACACCCAGCACGCGGTCTTTCTTTTGCACCGGATCATCGACCGTCGTCACCAAGCCCACAGTGAGCCCCAGGTCTTCGATGGCCTTCGTGTACTCGGTCACTGACATGCGGTCGATCTCGGGCACAGTGGCGGTCACCGGGCCGGTCGAAATGAACACCTGAATCGTGTCGCCCACGTTGAGCATCGTGCCCGGTTTCGGGTCGGTGCCAATGACGTGGCCCGCGGCGATCTCTTCGTTCGTCTTTTCAACCTGAATCGGTTTGAGGTCTTGCGCTTTGAGCGTGTCGAGCGCCGTCGTGCGCGGCACATCTTCGAGCACGGGCACCTCGCGTGAGGTGTCTGGCAGAAACTGCTGTGGCGCGAGTGTTACGAGCCAAAACACGACGGCGATAATGACGGCACCGACGGTGAGGATCCCCGCCCAGGTCCACATGACCGGCGGGCGGCTCTGGGTGCGGGTGCCGCCACCCTCTGCCAGCTGGCGCAGCGCAAGGTCTGACTCAGAGACCTCCTCGCCGCCTGAAAAGAGCAGCGCGTCTTGACCGGGTACGGTGAGCTTAGGCATTTCGCCGCTCGCGGCGGTGCGCAGTGCGTCACGAAACTCAGCGGCGGTCTGAAACCGCTTTGCGCGGTCCTTTGCAAGACCGTAGAGCACTACCCGGTCGAGTTCAGGGGGCACGTTAGCGTTGATCTCGCTGGGTGGTGTGGGCCGCTCGCTGACATGCTGGTAGGCGACGGCCACCGCGGTGTCACCGCGGAAGGGCACTTCGCCCGCGAGCAGTTCGTACAGCAAGATCGCCGTGGAATACAGGTCGGTGCGAGCGTCGATCGACTCGCCCTTGGCCTGCTCGGGCGAAAAGTACGCCGCGGTACCCAAAATGGCGGTCGTCTGCTGCAGCGTCGACGACGTCTCTGAGACGGCGCGGGCAATACCAAAATCCATCACCTTGACCTGGCCGGTCGTGGTGATCATGATGTTGGCGGGCTTGATGTCGCGGTGCACGATGCCGGCACGGTGTGAGTATTCGAGCGCCGTCAACACCGAGTCGACGACGCGGCAGATCTCGGCCTGCGTCAGCTCTGACTCTGCGGCGAGCTGGCGTAGGTTGGTGCCCTCGACGTACTCCATCACAATGAAGGGCAACTGCTTGGGGCCGTCGGCCGTCTGAATCAGGTCGGCGCCGGCGTCGAAGACGCGCACGACGGTTGGGTGGGCCATGCGTGAGGCCGAGCGAGCCTCCTGGCGAAAGCGTGAGCGAAACTGTTCATCATGTGCCAGATCGGCCTTCATGATCTTGATCGCTACCTGGCGACCGAGCTTCGTGTCCGTGCCGCGGTAGACGGTGGCCATGCCACCCTGGCCGATGAACTCACCGATGGCGTAGCGCCCAGCGAGGATCCGCTGCCCGCCGGCGTCGGTCGTCTCAGCCATATCCACCTCTTCTGTGCTCATTGGACTGCTCTAAGTGTAGTGGGCTGGCGCTGGGCGACACCTACAACAGGCCGCGCGGGTCGCGCGGCCTGTTGTGTCACGGGTTAGTTATCGCTGTCGGCACCGCTGCTACCGCCTGCGGTGGTACCGGTGCCGCTCGAGCCGCTGTCCGAAGCATTATTCGAGCTGCCCGACGAGTCTGCGTCGGCGTCGGAGTCCGACTTGGAATCGTCTGCCGACTCAACCGTGATCGAGAGCGTCTCAGACACGGGCGATGTCGCACGGAACGAACCGTCGGTGCAGTCAAACGTGTAGGTCAGGGTGAGTGTGCCTGCGGCCGTCGCCTTCACCTGTACGCTGCCGCCCGCAACATCACCTTCGCGCTGGCCATTCTCGTTGGTGGTGATGACGTAGTTGTTCACCTGCAGCGGCGTCGGGCACGAACCCGAAATGTTCTGCACCGTAAACGTCTCGCCCACCTTGACGGTCGCCGGGCCCGAGGGCGTAGCGGGGGCCGAAATCACGCCAAACGGCACCGAATACGTAAGCGTGATCGTCTGCGAGAACGGCACCTTCTTGCCGGTGGGGTTCACCTTTGTGACCCTGTTCGCCTGCTCCGAGGGCACAGCCTCGCCAGCTACCGTGCGCACATCGGTGAAACCCAGCTCGGTCAGGTAGGCCACAGCCTCGTCAACGTTCATGCCCTCGAGCACGGCCGCGTCAACCTCGGCCGTCGTGGGCTTCTTATCTTCGGGCTTCGGCTTTGGTTTCGTCGTCTCAGACGAATCGACCGGCTCCTTATCGCCGCCAGACATGAGCGCGTACACGGTGCCGCCGCCCACGACGAGCAGCAGCGCGAGCAGCGTGATCAGCGGCCAGGTCCAGGGACTGCGCTTCTTCTTCGCGGGCTCTTCGCCGTCTTCGGGCAAATCGGTGAGGTCGCCTCCGAGCGGGCTGCCAGCGGCAGCCTGCCCCGGCAGTGCGCTCGTCTGTGGCAGGGCGGTCGTGGGCGCGTCATCGCCCGGCATGCTCGGCATGACCATCGTGGCCGGATCCTGCGCCCCCATCACCTGCGGCACATAGCTGGCCGCGAGCTGCACGTCACCGCGGTGCAGCGCGGTGGCAGCCTGCGCGAGCTTCGCGGCGGTTGCAGGGCGGCCACTCGCGTCTTTCGCGAGGCACGCGTAGACGAGGTTGCGCACGTGCTCGGGCACATCGGCGGGCAGCTCGGGCGGGGTGTCATTGATCTGCGCCATCGCGATCGCCACTTGCGATTCGCCGGTGAAGGGGCGCTTGCCCGCGAGACACTCGTACGCGACGATACCGAGCGAGTACACGTCGGTCGCCGGCGTCGCCGTGTGACCGCTCGCCTGCTCGGGCGCGAGGTACTGCACCGTGCCCATGACCTGACCGGTGGCGGTGAGGGGCACCTGGTCGGCGATGCGCGCGATCCCGAAGTCGGTGATTTTGACGCGGCCCTCGGGCGTGATCAGCAGATTGCCGGGCTTGATGTCACGGTGTACGAGACCCGCATCGTGGGCCGCCTGCAGCGAGGTGGCCGTCTGCGCAACGATACCGAGTACGCGGTTGGCAGGGATCCGGCCCTCGCGTTCGATGATCGCAGACAGCGGCTCGCCGGGCACGAGCTCCATCACGATGTAGGCCGAGCCCTGCTCTTCGCCGTAGTCAAAGACGTTCGCGATGCCCTCGTGGTTGACGAGGGCCGCGTGGCGCGCCTCGGCGCGGAAGCGTTCGAGGAACCCGGGGTCCCCCATATATTCGTCCTTGAGGATCTTGATGGCGACGGTGCGCCCGATAATGCTGTCGCTCGCCTTCCAAACCTCGCCCATGCCGCCTACAGCGACCCGTGAGCTCAGCTCGTAGCGCCCGCCGAATGTGATCCCAGCCGATGGCCTCATTCGCTCAACACCGCTTCCATTACTCGTTTTCCGACAGCTGTGGGGAGATCGAATGATCCGCCCTCAAAATTAAAGTTTGCGCCGCCACCGTTCTCGATGACTACGGCTACCGCGACCTCGGGGTCGTCCACCGGCGCGAAGCCCGTGAACCACAGCGTAAACGGCAGGTCATTCCCGTCGGCGTCTACACCGTTCTCGGCGGTGCCCGTCTTACCGGCCACCCGCACCCCGTCGATGCCCGCCTTCTGTGCGAGTCCCTGCGGGTCAGACACGCCCTTCTCCATCATCCCAGCAACGGCCTCGGCAGTCTTCTTTGAGATGGGCTTCGAGAGCTCTTCGGGGGCAAACTCGCGTTCGACGCGCAGGTCGGGCGTGATCACCTTATCGACGAGCTGGGGCTTCATCACCGTGCCACCGTTCGCGATGCCCGCAGAAACAAGAGCGATCTGCAGGGGGGTCGAGCGCACATCGAGCTGGCCGATCGACGCGAGCGCGGTCTGTGCCTTATCTTCGGGCACGGGCGACACGCTCGGCGTCACCTTCAACGGGATCTGCACCTCTTGTTCGAAACCAAACGCCTTCGCCATGTTGGGCACAGCGTCTGGGTCCATGCTCATCGCAAGCTCAGCGATGGGAATATTGCACGACATCACGATCGCCTGCTCGAGGGTCGCCTTCTTGTCTGATCCACAGGTGGTGCGTGACGCGTTCTGCATGACCGCGGTCGACCCGGGCAGCTTCAACTCGGCCGGGTTGTCGAAGGTCGTTGTCGGGGTCGCCTCGCCAGACTCGATGGCTTCGGCCGCGACGAGCAGCTTGTACACCGATCCGGGGTGGTACATGTCGCCCGCGATCGCCCGGTTTGAGAGCGGCCGCGCCGGGTCTTCTTCGAGCTGGCGGTAGTTGGTGATGATCTCGGCGTCGTTGTTGCCCGACAGCACGTTGGGGTCGAAGCTGGGCGTCGACGTCATCGCGAGAATCTGGCCGGTCGCGGGTTTAATCGCGACGACCGCGCCCTCGACACCCAGCTCGGCCATTGCGGCGGCGGCGGCCTCTTGCACCTTCGCCTCAATCGTGGTCTGCACCGAGCTGCCCTGCGGGGCAACACCGTTGATGGTGTTCAAGAGACGACTAAAGAACTGCGCACCGCTCGTGCCCGTCAGATCCTGGTTCATCGCCTGCTCGAGCCCGCTCATGCCCTGGGTGTGCGAGAAATAGCCCGTAATCGGCGCGTACAGGTCGCCCGCCGAGTACTGCCGCACATAGCGGTAGTCGTCGCCGGTGGGCGTCGAATACGCGACTGGGTCGCCGCCCACCAGAATCGAGCCGCGCTCGATCAGGTAACTGTTCTTGAGCGTGCGGGTGTTGATCTCGTTTGCGCGCAGATCGTCTGCCTGCACCACCTGAATCATCGTGACCGCAAAAAACAGCACGAGGAACATCGCGAAAATGGTGCGTGTGAGCGCCTTCAACTGCTTGTTCATGCGCGGATCACCAGCTTCGGTCGGTTACGAATAGAGCCCGAGAGCAAGATCAGCAGTGCGATGATGATCCAGTTCGAGACGAGTGACGAACCACCGGCCGCGAGAAACGGCGCCGTCAGGCCGGTGAGCGGAATCACGCGGGTGATGCCACCGACGACGATGAAGACCTGCAGCGCGAGCGAGAACGCGAGGCCAGCCGCCAGCAGTTTGCCAAAGTCGTCCTGGCCAGCAAAACCAATGCGCAGGCCGCGGCCAATGAGCAGCAGATACGCTGCAAGGACCACGAACAGGCCCACCAGGCCGAGCTCTTCGCCGAGGCTCGCAAAAATGTAGTCGCTCTGTGCGAACGTCGTCAGCTCGGGGTACCCCTGGCCAAGGCCCGTGCCGGTCATGCCGCCATTGGCGAGCCCAAAGAGGCCGTTGACCATCTGGTGGCCGCCCCCAAACGGGTCGGCAAACGGGTTGAGCCAGTTGTTAAACCGGTTGGTGACGTAGTCGAGGGTCTGGCTCGCGAAGATGCCGCCCGCGAGAAACAGCCCCACGCCCAAGATGACCCAGCCCACCCGGCCCGTGGCGAGGTACAGCATCGACAGAAACAGGCCGAAGTAGAGCAGCGAGGTGCCCAGGTCGCGCTGAAACACGAGCACGCTCATCGCGGCGAGCCAGAACACGAGCAGCGGGCCGAGGTCGCGGGCGCGCGGAAACCGGATCCCAAGAATCTTCTTGCCCACCATCGCGAGCGAGTCGCGACTCTGCACGAGGTAGCCCGCGAAGAAAATCGCCAGCAAGATCTTGGCGATCTCACCGGGCTGAAACGAGAACCCGCCGATGTGAATCCAGACGCGTGCGCCGTTGATTTCTTGCCCCACGATGGGCAGCATCGGCATGAGCAGCAAGATCACGGCGCCCAAGCCAGTGAGATAGGTGTAGCGAAACAGCACGATGTGATTGCGAATCACCAGCAGCACGATGATCGCGGCGACGACCGCGACCGACGACCACACGAGCTGACGTACCGAGGTTGAGTTCCAGTCGACCGCGCCGCGGGCGAGGTCGATGCGATAGATCATCGCGATGCCCAGCATGTTCAAAAAGGCCGCAATCGGCATGATGAGCGAGTCGGCATCTGGCGCAACGCGCCGGATCACGATGTGCAGCGCAAAGAGGCTCGCAACGAACAGGGCGCCCGCTGGCACCAGGTCGGTCGACAGTTCACCCTTGATGGTGAGGTCGATGATCATGACGGCGCCCACGCCGATCGCGATCGCGAAGATCAGCAGCGAAAGCTCGAGACCGAGCAGCAGCCGGGGCGCGCGCAGCGCGGTGATCCGGTGCAGCACTGTTTCACTCGTGCGCGTCTTCTCGAATGAGCGTGGTTCTTTGCTACTCATTGATGGGCCCCAATCGCAGCACAATCTCGCGCGCCTCGTCGATCGAGCCCGCGCTCAGGGTGCGTTCGACCTGGCGCTGCTCGAGCCCGTCGAGCTGGTCGAGCGGAATGCCCGTGTCTTCGGCTTCAGAGTGCAGCGAGAACGATCCGAGGTCTTGCTGCACGCCGCGGTAGATGATGACGTTTTGGCCGTCGGTACCCACAAAATAGCGGGTTTGGGTCCACTGGTAGCCAAACAGCAGCGCGCCGCCGATCGCAAGCAGCACACACAGACCGCCGACCGCCCACAGCAGCCTGCGGTTGCGGTTGCGCCGGCGTGTCTCGGCGATGAGCTCGGCGAGATACTCGTCGACCCGGGGCTCGAAGTGGCTCTCCTCGACGACGGGGGCGCGGCGAATCGAGCGGCGGCCCATGAGCCGCGTGCGCGCGGTCGACATGGTGCCGTCGCGGGGCTCGGGCGAGCTTGCGGCAGAGCCGGCGAAGCGCTGCTCGCCGCGAGGGAGCTCGGTAGTCGAATTGGGGTCGAACGCGGGCGCCTCGGTCGTTTCGACGAGCACGACGGTGACGTTGTCGGGGGCGCCGTGCGCGAGGCTCTTGTCGATGAGCCGGTCGACGCCGTCTTGCAGCGAGGTGCGGCGGCGCAAAATCTTTTCGATATCGGGGTCTTCGACGTAGCCACAGAGGCCGTCTGAGCACAGTAGCCAGACATCGCCGGGCCGGGTGTCGAGCACCTCGGTGTCGATCTGCGGTGAAGAGTCGACGTCACCGAGCACGCGCATCAGCACCGAGCGGCGCGGGTGCGTCTTGGCTTCTTCTTCAGTGATCTTGCCGCTGTCGACGAGGCGCTGCACAAACGTGTGGTCGTGCGTGATCTGCCGCAGCGTGTTGTCGCGCAGCAGGTAGAGCCGTGAGTCGCCAATGTGCGCGAGCGCGAGCTTGTCGTCGATCGTGAGAAACCCGACGAAGGTGGTGCCCATGCCGGCGAGCTCGGGTCGGTCGCGCACTGTCGCGCGCAGCTTCGCGTTCGTTTCGAGCAGCGCGTGGCGCATGCGCGAGGCCGCGGCAGCCGGGGCGCCTGCCGGCTCGGTGTCGAGCGCCGCCATCGCCTTCGTGGTGATGGCCGAGGCGACGTCGCCACCCGCGTGGCCGCCCATGCCGTCGGCGACGAGAAACAGTTGCCCGCCAGCGAAGCCAGAGTCCTGGTTGTTGGAGCGCACCATGCCCACGTGTGAGCCGATGGCGCTGTCGAAACTAACCGTCACGCCTATGGCCTCAGCTCGAAGGTCGTCGTGCCGATCGTCACCGGGGTGAACGGCGGCACGGGCACAGGCTTCGTCACGCGGGCACCGTCGAGGCGCGTGCCGTTGGTCGAGTCGAGGTCGGTGAGAATCCACTCGCCGCCGGTGAGTGCGAGGCGCGCGTGGTACGTCGAGGTGTACTCGTCAACAATGACGAGGGTGGAGTCGCTCGAACGGCCAATCGTGAAGATCTGCTCGTCGAGGGGAATCGATGTGCCCGCTGCCACGCCCGTCGTGATCACGAGGTTCTTGGGCGCGCCGGATCCGCCCGCAGAGGGCAGGGCACCGCCGCTGGGCGTGACCACGGGGCCGCCGGGGAACCCGGGGGAGCCTGCGGCGGGAGCCGTCGGGGCGCCGAGCGGGCCGGTGAGCGCGAGGCCGGTCGCGGCGCCCGGCGAAGCGGCTGCGGCCATGATGGGTGCGGCCGCCACGGGGGCCTGGCCGGCAGGGCTCGGCGACACGATCGGCTGCACGTGCGGGCCAGTGTCGCCCTTGAGCTTGCGCACGGGGGCACCAAAGAGGTCGCTGCGCAGTGCGTACACGATCGCAAAGATGAACGCCCACAACACGAGCAGCAGGCCAATACGCAGTATTAAGAGGGTGAGATCGCTCACAGGCCACTCCAAAAGTCTTGGTCGATGCCCGGCTTATCGCCTGCGGTCCCGGTAGCGGGCCTGGTGCTTCGAGGTTCTGGTGCGGGGGTGCTCGTGGGGCGAGGCGCACTTGCCTGCCCACCGACCGCGCTCGCTGGGCGAGGTGCGGCGGTGCTCCCGCTCGTGCGCCCGGGCACCAGTTGAAACTGGAGCGCCGTTTGCCCGATCGTGATCACAATACCGGGGGAGAGGGCGGCTTCGCGGAAGCGCTCGCCGTTAATCTTCGAACCGTTGGTTGAGCCAAGGTCACGGGCGAGGCCGGCCGTGCCGTCCCAGATCAGCTGCAGATGCTGGCGTGAGGCCGCACTGTCACCGATCTGAATGCCGCAGTCGCTGCCGCGGCCGACGGTCGTGGTGCCGCGTTTCAGTTCGTGGCGCACACCGTCGACGTCGATCGCCGCGACCCAGTCGACTGCCCCCTCGACGCGGGTGGCGTCGACCTCGAGCACGCCCTGCGTGAGTGCGTGGTCGGCCCGCACCTCGACATCGGCTTCGCCGAGGAGTTGGTAGCTCTGCCGCTTCGCGTGCTTCATGACGACGCCGCGCAGCTCTTGTTCGAGGGTCGACCCGAGGGCCTGGAGGCGGGCGGCGTCTTTGTCTGACACTCGCACAACAAACTTGTTGGGGGCCAACACGCGGTCGCGGTCAACAACTACCGCACCAATATCGAGCTCGCGCTTGATGGCTGAGGCGATCTCTACGGGCTGCACGCCCGAGCGGAAGGTGCGCGCAAAAGCGCCGTTGACGGCCCGTTCGAGGCTGCGTTCTACGCTGTCTAGAAAACCCACGTGCCCTCCTCGCTCTCTACGAAATATCTCGTGGTGTCTTTGCAGTTTAGCCCGCTTTGGTGTGAGGCGTAATGTTCTGCTAAGCTGGGGGAGTTGCCTGAACCGGAGACGGTGAAGAAGACAAACTCGCGCGAGTGGCGGAATGGCAGACGCGCTGGCTTCAGGTGCCAGTGCCCGCAAGGGCGTGGGGGTTCAAGTCCCCCTTCGCGCACGAGTTAGGGCCCGGATCATTGATCCGGGCCCTTTTGCTTTGTCACCAGGTACCTGATGCCCCGCCACGCCACCGTTACCCGTGCGTGACATGCGCGAGCGCGAGGGCGTCGGACCAAGGGTTGGCCCTGTCATCTTGGACCGATAGGCCCTGTCATTCTGCGCGTAGGCAGGGTCTCAGCGCGTCGCTGAAGCACGTGTAGCCCTTTTCGGGGATCGTGTTGGTCATGTGTGAAGTCCCGGGTTTAGCTGATTTCTCAGCCGGTGTCGCCCGGTGGTGACTCGGTATCGAGGTCGTGCTCAAAAGGGTGTCTCAGGGGTTACCACTGACTGTTCTTGCGCCTGCTCATGCGTCGTTTCTTGCCCGAGGCTTTGGTTGCGATGTTCTTGATGCCGGTGATGACGCGTTGAATGTTTGTCGCGACCACGGCGAGGGTAGCGATTAGGTAGATGTAGGCGAACCCTCGGCCGGCGCGGCTCTTGGCTTTGTCGAGACCGATCTGGATTGTCACCAGAGATGCCACCTCGTCACCAACCAACGCGCCGCGCAACATCTTCCGACAGCCTTCTGTCGAAGCTGAAGACGCATCTCGCTGAGTCTTCTCGCGCTTTGGTGCCTAGCAATGGGCGGTCATCTGCTCGGGTACTGGCGGTGCCAGCGGGCCACTACTGCGCGGAACTCTGGTTCTCGTGTCGTATCTCCCCACGCATCGGCAACCATCGCCGCGACGTTCGCAGCGTCGTCGATGATCTCTAACAAGTATGTTTCACCCAGCTGCACGGCATCGCGAATCTTCGCATTCTCGGTCCCCTTCGCGAAGACCGCAGCAGCTTCTTCCGGTGTGACGGCGAGTAGGAGGCGATAGAGGTCAGCAAAATCTTTGACGCGGAGCCGGTCAGGGTTGCGCCCTAACTGCTTCGGGTCCATGCGGTCGTGCAATTTGTAGGCTTTCGCGCATAGCAGTGCAGTGGGACCCGCAACATAGACATCAACCTCAGGTCCAGCATCAAAAGCGCGGAGGGCGCGAACGTGTCGGTCGATGAGGCTGAGTTCAGTGCCTTCGGTCGCCGACACGACCTTGCTCCCGTGCCCACCGACACGTGCCGCCCGGATCTTCCGCTGCGAGGTGACTCCGTCGCGAGACAAGCTCATTGGCGCGATCAAGTCCACGCTGTCTCGATCGTGGATATCGCGATCTCGCTGCGAGACTGGTGACCATACCCCCGGACGCTCAGCGCGCGCCGTCTCATAGCCGAGTTCCTTCATACGTTCCTCGAGGACTGGATCCGCGCCGAGCAATTGCGGAATCACTCCAAGATCACCGTCACGTGTCGTGTCGTCCGGCGGCAGCGCCGGGACATGCTGTGTTATTTCGATCACTGCGTGACCACCGAGGACTGTCAGCGCATCACGATGGTCGGAGAGGCCGATAATGACGTCGATCAGTGCGCGACGTGAGGTGATGATCTCAGGTTCGAGCGGCACGCGGCCAGAGTCGAACGGTTTTCGAAACTGTTTATTCATGCCGCAGCCAGCAGCTTCCGCAGTTCATTCTCCGCCTTGTCCGGCTCGCGACCGGACCCCGCGAGCGCATCAAGAATGGCCTGAGCACGCGGCACAAACCGAATCCCTGCTTCAACCTCGACGTCGTCAAATTCGCCGCCACTTCCCTCGACAAGCAGGACGCCTCGGCCAGGAGCTGCCGGTGAAAGTGAGAATCGGGACTCGATATCTACCGGGTCTTCAACGTAGAACACAGGCAAGTTCGCTTCGGCCACACCGCGATCATCCCGAGTCGCGGCAAAGCCAGACACCGCATAGTCGACCCCCGCCTCGCTCAGAGCACGCGCCAGCGACTGCCATCCGTCTGGCGCATCGACCGCCCGCTGAAGACCGCTTCGTCGGCTGATCTTCGCAGCGTTCCCAGCAGATATCGCAAGCGTCACCAGGTCGTCCGCAGCGGCCCCATCTTTCAGCCAGCCTGCACGCTGCCAGCGTTCCCACCAGTCAGTCGTTACGCTCGGGAGAGCAGGCAAAGATACCGTGAAGTTCTCTAGTACGGAACCCCAGATCTCGGACCAATTCTTGACGTTGTTGCTGACTGCGGCCGCAGCCATCTCCTGCCCAGACGACAAGAGTGCTGGCGTGAATGCATGCGTGCTTGCTTCAAGCGCCTCCAATGCTGCGCTAATCCAGGGTCGAGCTGCTGCGACTGCAGAGGTATCGCCAGCCGAAACGATCGTGCCGCCACTGATCTGGTGTCCGGTAGCTGAAAGGATGCGTGACAGCGTCCCCCACGTGGGATCCACTTCGCCCCGCTCGATACGCCCTACAGTTGATGGCGAAAGGTCGGCGAGCTCTGCGAGTTCCTTGCGTGTAATACCGCTCAGTGCGCGCACGCGTCTCACGATAGTTGCTGCATCCATGTTCATCTCCTTCCCGATTGCACATATGCAATTCTATATCGTAAAGTGTGAATCGTCACGTGGACCTGAGCACGAGAGATCTTGTGTTTCGAGAGTTATTTCGTCGATGTCGATGACATAAGAGTCGCGCTCCGGGATTTCGTGACACTCCCCACGAGTTAGGGCCCGGATCATTGATCCGGGCCCTTTTCTAATTTGTCACCAGGTACCTGATGCTCCACCACGCCACTGTCACCGGTGAGCGAAGTGCGCGAACGCGAGGGCGGCAATGCCCGCGAGCGCCAAGATCACAGCGACCAGAATGCGATAGTCCCAGCGCAGTAGGCGCTGGTAGATTGCGCTGATCTTGATCGCGAGCGCTGGCATGCGCGCCCAGATGATGGCCATCGCGAAGAACGGGGCGACCAAGAAGAAGAGGAAGATGCCGTAGGCGACAGCCCGTGGCACGAGGTGCGGGCTGAGCTTTGTGACGACCTGGCCGGTGAGATACATCACGGGCAGGGTCGTAAACCCAACGATGGCGCTGCTTAAACCGATGACAAAATAACTCAGCAAGTGCGACTTCGGCTCACTCGTCTTGGCAGGTGTGGCGGGCAGCACCGGCTGCACGTACCGCCACACCAACACTCCCGCTGCCGCCGCGAAGCACGACACGCCCACGAAGACGTCGACCGAGTGATTGTGAATCGAGCGATCGAGCGCACCCTCGACCCTGTGCACGAAGCTGTCGGGGTTGATGAACTGAAACAGCGTGAACAGCAGCGTGGCGCCAACCATCAGCCCCGCCGACATGAAACACAGCCGGGGGAGCCAGCGGGTTTTGCGCGCCAGCATGTCTGTTGTCGCACCGTAGGTGGCGGGGTGGGTGCCCATGCTCAGGGCAAAACCAATGAGCACAGGAATGCCGCTTAACCAGCTCACAACATCTTGCACAAGCTCTCCTTGAATGGAATACAAACCTCTAGCGAAAAGCTGGTGGACACTTGTGCGATTACTCTTCCACAAGACCTAGCTTCCTGGATAGACTCACCACAACATCACACAGTAGTGAGAAAGGCAGTTTCAATGCGCGTACTGGTTACAAGTTCTCGAAACACGTTTGCCCTCGACATCATTCGTAAGCTCGGCAGCACCGGGCACACCGTATTTGCGAGCGATACGTATCACGGCGTGACGGGTAGCCACTCGCGATACCTTGAGGGGCACACGACCACCGCATCGCCGCGATTCGAGACTGATCAGTTCATCGCAGACATCGCCGACTACGTCGAGAAGCACGACATCGAGGTCATTATTCCGACCTTCGAGGAGGCCTTCTACCTCGCAGCACGCGTGGCCGACCTGCCCGCCAACGTGCAGCTGTTCTCGGGCCGATTCGACAAGCTTGCGCGCCTGCACGACAAGGCGAGCTTTAAGCGGTTGGTCATCGAGGCAGACGTGCCCGTGCCCGAGACGATTGTGGTGGGCAGCGAGGCCGAGCTGCACGAAGCCATCGAAACGTACCCCAAGTTCTTCGCACGCGCGGCGTTCTCGCGCGGCGGTGTGGGGCTGCTCACCAACACGGGCCCGCTCGCAGGCAAGATGGAGGTCGCGGACTGCCACCCGACGCCCGAGCAGCCGTGGCTCGTGCAGCCCTTCGTGGACGGCCCGATGCTGTGCACCTACAGCATCATCGTGAACGGCAAGGTCACCGCGCACTGCACCTACAGCGTGCCCGAGCAGTGGGCGCACAGCACGGGCATCACGTTTCTCGCCGTCGACAGCACCGAGACGCTCGAGTACACGCAGCGCATCGTGAGCACGCTCGACCCGAACTTCACCGGCCAACTGTCGTTCGACTTCGTCAATAACGACGGCAATCTGTACGCGATCGAGTGCAACCCGCGCCCCACGAACGGTGTCATGCTGCTCGAAGCAGAAGAGGTGGAGCGCGCGTTCTTCGGCGAGATCGACGAGCCGATCGTCGTGCCGCCGGGGGTCGAAAAGCAGGTCACCATCGCGGTTATCGCAGACGCGTTCGCGCAGCCGCTGTCGCACCTCAAAACATCGCTGCACGACATCTTCAACGTGAAAGACATTGGCGCGGGCTGGCACGACGGCATCGCCATGATGTGGAGCCCGGCCACGCTCATTCACGGCGCGAAGCTCAGCCACGGCAAGCGCAAGGAGCTGCTCGGCGCGCTGGGCGACGACATCGTCTGGAACGGCGAAGAGATCGCGGGCATGAGTGAGGTCGACCGGGAGTCACTCGAAGAGGTGCACGCCCAGCGCGTATAGCGCCAAGCACAGCGTAGAACACCAGACAAGCTGAGGGGGCAAAGTGCAGCTGGTGCAGCAGGGGAGCTCGACGAGTTTGCGCGGTCACGGCAAGCTCGGGCTCAAGATTCTCGCCGGGATGATCGTCATCGCGGCGCCCGTGTACGTGACGTCTTTGTTCGTACCGGGGGTCTTCAGTGTGGCCTTCTTTGGCGTGCTAGCGGCCACGTTTGGCTGGATCAGCGGCGGCCCCAAGATTGGGGCCACCGTGGTCGCGTCGCTTTCGGTGCTCGGCGCCGCGGCGATCTTGCTGCGCGACTATCACTGGGTGCTGGCCGCGCTGCTCGTGCTGCTCGGTGTCGCGTACGGTTACGGCGCGAGCCGGGGCGTGGGCAAGGCGGTGCTGCAGCTGCCCATCTTGACCCCGTACTTCATGATGTCGCCGCCGGCGCTGTTCAATAATCCGCCGGTGCTCGAGGCGGGCTATTTTGTAGGACTCATCGTCATCATGAACGTGACGGGTCTGTGGGCGATAGCCGTTTTGCATCTGGCGACAGGCGCTCGTGCGCTCAAACCGATCGAGGTGCCCGACCGGCGGGTGCCGCTCATGTTTGGCACGCTGCTCGGAGTGATCTCAGCGACCGTCATGCTGCTCGGCACGACAACCGAACTCAAATCGCACTGGGTGTGGGTCATTCTGACGCTCTATGTACTCGCAGACCCCACACACCTGCTCACACCCAAACAAATGCTGGGCCGCGTCGGTGGCACGTTCGCGGGCTTCGCGTTCATCGGACTGTTGGCGCTCGCGGGGCTACCAGACCCGCTGCTGCAGCTACTCGCGATCCCCGCGGTCTGGCTCTGCCTCTTCTTTCTGGTGCTCAAACGCCCCTACTGGCAGTACAGTTTCTTTCTCACCGTCTCGGTGATCGCGATGAACTCCAGCGGGGTCAGCACCCTACTACTCAACGCCGAACGCTTCGGCTTCACCGTCGTGGGCGCCTGCCTCGCGATGCTCATCGCGCTCACCGTGCACCTCGTGATCAGGCATCGGGCCGGCATCGTGCTGCACACCGCCGAAGAAAGCGCGGCGCGCGCATAGCGCGCGGGGGAACGGCATGAGCGATCGAAGCGCGCGCGAGGGCCCCTGTGGCCGTTCGTCACCAGGGCTCCGGATCGCCGGTCTCATTCCCGGCGTACAGTTTGTGCGGCGTGAGGCGACGGCCACGTCGCCCGCGTTCGACCTTGCCTATGTGCGATGCCGTGCGCAGCACGACCGGGACCCCGGGGCTGTGCCCGCGGTCGTGATACCCGGCGGGCCGGGGCTCGGTTCGGTGCTGCCGTATCGCACCCTGCGCAGACTGGCCGTACGCGGGGGGCTCGACCTGATCATGGTCGAACACCGCGGCGTTGGGTTCTCGCGGCACGACCTTGACGGGCGCGACCTGCCGGCGAGCGCGATGCGCATCACCGATGTGCTCGCCGACATTGACGCGGTACTCGACCGCGAGGGGGTCTCGCGGGCGCGCATCGTCGGCTCCTCATACGGCAGCTATCTCGCCACGTGCTTCGGCGCCGCCTACCCCCACCGAGTGGCCGGAATGCTGCTCGACTCGGCGCTACAATCAGCCGAGCATCTGGAGCTTGAACGGAGCTGCGTGCGTGCGCTGCTGTGGGACGGTGACGGTGAACGGCAGACTGCCGTGCGTGCGTTGTATGAGCGCGGCATCGATGACCGGGTGCTGCTTGATGTGGTGCGGGCAGCGTACGAGCTGGGCGGCGACGATCTGCTGCTGCCGCTATTGCGCGGCAAGCTGCGTGGAAGCCGCGGCGCCCGTGCGACCTGGCGCGCGCTCGAAAGCTACGCGACGCGTGACGCCTCCATTACCCGTATTCCCGGTATTTATGAGTTCGATCTGGTCGGCACGATCGGATTTCGCGAGCTCGGCTACGGCGGTGAGCCAGACGGGTTGCCGCTGGATCCGGCACGAACGTACGCGCCGCTCGTGCACAGATTTGAGCCGTTTGCGGGCGAACCGTTCGACCTCGCGCATGCCGTGCGCGAGTTCGATTGGCCGCTCGTGCTGCTCGCGGGCGAGCGCGACCTGCGCACGCCGGCCGCGATCGCTGAGCGTGTCGCGGCGCGCGCGCCGCAGGCAACGCTCGTGCCGCTTAAGACCGGGCACAGCGCCCTTGACACGCAGCCGGTCGCGCTCTTGAACGCGCTGAAGTGGCTTGAAGCGTCGCGGCAGAGCGGGCTGCCCGCGGTCGCCGGGCGCCTCGACCGATTGCCGCTGCGTGGGTTTGCCGCGAGGCTGCCGCAGCTGCTGCGGTGCGGTGTCTGGCGCGAACCTCGGCGCGCGAAAGCAACGGTTGATCCCGTGAGCCGAGACCCTCCCTAGCGCCTTCCGTGCGCGTTTCGAAGCGCCGCCGGTCACCGTGACGCGATTTTTGCACGTCAAGAACAATCCCAAACAGTAAGGAAGTACGACGATGTCTCACCTTTTCAGGAAGCCCGAAGGCCACAAGCACGCAGAGGCTGAACTGAACATCAGCCCCGTTTTCACCCATCCGGGCGAGGCCAGCTCGATCTCGAAATACCAGTTTCCGGCCGACATGATGGACTCAGACACCGCCTACCAAATCGTGCACGATTCGGCGATGCTCGACGGCAACTCGCGCATGAACCTGGCCACGTTCGTGTCGACGTGGATGGACGACAACGCGCAAAAGATCTACCTCGAGTCGGCCGACAAAAACATGATCGACAAGGACGAGTACCCGGCGACCGCCGAGCTCGAAGACCGCTGCTGGCGCATGCTCGCCGACCTGTGGCACGTGCCCAACGCAGACGACACGATCGGCACCTCGACGATCGGCTCGTCTGAGGCGTGCATGCTCGGCGGCCTGGCGCTCAAGCGCCTGTGGCAAGAGAAGCGCAAGGCCGAAGGTAAGACGGGCGGCCAGCCCAACCTCGTGCTGTCGGCAGGCGTGCAGGTCGTGTGGGAGAAGTTCTGCAACTACTGGGATGTTGAGGCACGCTACGTGCCCGTCACCGAGGACCACCTCGTGCTCGACGGTTTTGAGCTCGAGAAGTATGTCGACGAGAACACGATCGGTGTCGTCGCGATTCTGGGCCAGACCTATACCGGCATGTACGAGCCCGTGCTCGAGATCGCGAAGAAGCTCGACGAGATCGAAAAGAACACCGGCGTTGACGTAAAGATTCACGTCGATGGTGCCTCGGGCGCGATGGTGGCGCCGTTCTGCCAGCCCGAGCTCAAGTGGGACTTTCAGATCGACCGCGTCAACTCGATTAGCACCTCGGGCCACAAGTACGGTCTCGTCTACCCCGGCGTCGGCTGGGTTGTGTGGCGCAACAAGGCAGTCTGCCCCGAGAGTCTCATCTTTCACGTCAGCTACCTGGGCGGCGACATGCCCACACTGGCACTCAACTTCTCACGCCCCGGCTCGCAGGTACTGCTGCAGTACTACCAGTTCTTGCGCCTCGGCTTCGACGGCTACCGCCGCCTGCAGCAGGACTCGCTCGACGTGGCGCAGTACCTCTCGAGCGCGATTGCCGAGATGGGTCCCTTCGACCTGATCAGCAAGGGTGACACGATTCCCGTGTTCGCATGGCGGCTCAAGAAGGGTGCCGAGCGCAACTGGGATCTGTACGACCTCGCAGACCGGCTGCGCATGCGTGGCTGGCTCGTGCCGGCCTACCCGATGCCCGACGACATCTCTGATCTCGTCGTGCAGCGCATCGTTGTGCGGGTGGGCCTCAGCCGCGACCTCGCGGGCTACCTGCTCACCGCGATTCGCGAAGAGGTTGAGTTCCTTGAAGCGTTGAAGACGCCGCTGCCGCGCGAGGCCGCAAGCGGTGGTTTCGCACACTAACCCGCGAGGGCGCAGCCCGCCACCGCTCCATCAGATAGGTCAAGCTGTATGACTACCCAGACCATGTCACGAGGGTCGATTCTCGTGCCGACGCTTACGCGCCAGTGCTCGTTCTTTATGATCGGGTCGGCCCTGTTTGCAATCGGCACGGCCGTGGGTATTTGGAACCTCGGCGGCGCAAGCGTGACGAACTGGTTGTGCTTCATTGGCGCCTGGTTCTTCACCACCGCCGGCCTGTTTCAGACGATTCTGAGCGGCGATGCGACGGTCAAGGTGAACTACGGTGGCGGCAAGATGTTTCGGGCCGAATGGCTCGCAGCCGCCACCCAAACCGTCGGCACCATCATGTTCAACGTGAGTACGACAGCGGCGATCACGGCCCGCTCGGTGAACGACGAGAAGCACTACGTCTGGAACCCCGACGCCGGCGGTTCAGTCGCGTTCTTGATCAGTGCCTACTTTGTCTACGTTGCGTACTCGCGTGAGCACCACACGCTGTGGGCGCCACGCGACTCTGGCTGGTGGGGTGCGCACATCAACATGATCGGTTGTATCGCATTCGCGGTCTCGGCCGTCGGCGCGTTCGTCATGAACGACGGAACGAGCAAGGACGCGGGCCTCGCCAACTGGGGCACCTTCATCGGTGCGATCTGCTTCTTCCTTGCGTCGGCAATCGCACTGCCGAGCCTGCCGTGGAATCGGCGCTCTGAGAGTGCCCACCCCGGCAACTCAGCCCACTAAACACAAGTTGTTCTCACACAAGCTGTTGTAAACGAAAGGACCCACACACATGTGCACACGAGTTCTCTGGCCCGACGCTAACGGCGCCGTCATTGTTGGCCGCAACATGGACTTTCACATGGACCTACTGTCGAACCTGTGGAAGATGCCGCGCGGCATCGAACGCAAGGACGGCGCGAACGGCAACCTGAACTGGAAGGCCAAGTACGGCAGCGTCATCGCGACCGCGTTCGACCTCATCGCCACCGACGGCATGAACGAAGAGGGGCTCGCAGGTCACATTCTGTGGCTCGCTGAGTCCGACTATGGCAAGCCCGGCGCCTCAGATGCGCAGCTGAGCCAGGCAGTATGGCTGCAGTATTACCTCGATAACTTTGCAACCGTTGCTGAGGCCGTCGAATGGACGAACAGTTCTGAGGTGCAGGTGACCCAGCTGTTCGACCCGACCGGTCACCTGGTGCCCACGCTGCACCTCGCACTCAACGACGCGACGGGCGACTCGGCGATCATCGAGTACACGAGCGGCAAGCCCACCGTGTACCACAGCCGCGAGTACAAGGTGATGACGAACTCACCCACTTTCGACAAGCAGCTCGAGCTCGTCAAGGAGATTGAGGGTCTGGGGGGCGACAAGCCGCTGCCGGGCTCAACGCTCGCGAGCGACCGTTTCGCGCGTGCCTCGTACTACGTCGAGCACCAGGTGCAGCCGAAGACTCAGCTGCAGGCGATGGCGGCGATGTTCAGCATTATTCGTAACGCTGCGCAGCCGTTCCGTACGCCCGAGGCCGGTAAGCCCGACGCCTCGCAGACGATCTGGCAGGTCGTCGCCGACATGACGAACAAGCGCTACGCGTTCGAGTCGACCACACGCCCCAACATTGTGTGGGTCGACTTCAACGAGATGAGCTTTGCTGAGGGGTCGAAGATTCTCAAGCTCGACCTGGTGAGCAAACTGTCGCTCGAGGGTGGTCTTGCGGGCAACGTGAGCCACAAGTTCCACGAGGTCGACGACCTGGGCATGGGTGTCATCACTGCGGGCGTCGAGGCGCTCGAGTTCGTGGCGAAGAAGCAAGACGAGTTCAAGGAGCTCGGCAAGATGCTTGGCGCACTCGGCATCGGCAAAGCCAAGGCTAAGGCAAACGCCTAACTGAGTTGACGAGGCGGCGGGGGAGCGTGAAGGCGCCCCCGCCGCTTTTGTCGTCTCAACGCGTCGGCGTGCGCGGGGCAGGGAGCCAGGGGCCGCCGCTCTCCGGTCGCGTCGGCTTCGCCGCCGCTCCTGCCAGACCCAACCAATCGGCGGCCCCAGCCTCCCTGCCCCGCGCGTTCCTTCTCGTCATCCTGCGCGACGTAGGAGTCGCAGGATCCAGCAGACAATCAGCCCGCACAGATGCGGGCCCCGAGACGTCTTACTGAGCGGGGTTTTGATCCGGAGCGACCTGGGCGGTGCCCTGACCTGGTGCTGCACCAGTCGTGGCCGGCTGAGCGGGCGGTGCGTCTTCGGCGCGCGAGAGTCTCAGCACACCGTACATTGCGATTGCGCCGGTCGCAGCGATCGCGCCGAGCGACCACAGCGGCGCGTTCGCGGCCTCGTGCAGAATGACGATGCCCAGCAGCACCGCGATGGCGGGGTCGATCACCGTGAGGCCCGCGACCACGACGTCAGACGAGTTGCAGGTGTATGCGGTCTGCACGAAGTACGTTGAGAGCACCGAGGCGACCGCAATGCCCACTACGCAGGCGAGCGTGAGGTATCCCTCGTAGTCGAGCTTGAAGTGGTGGCCACCCAATAGCGCCTGAATGCGCAGCAGCACGGTCTTGCCGAGGGTCGCGACGAACGCCGAGAACACGCCGCCAATGACCACGTACAGCACCGGAAACCGCGAGGTGGCGCTGTGCGCGAAGATGCGAATCAGTGCCGAGACAAGCAGCACACCACCGAGCGTCGACAGCACCGCGACCAGCTGGCCGTCGGTAATGGTGCTCTGGCCGCTAATCTTTGCGGCAACCGCGACATAGCCGACCACGCCGATGAGCGTGACGATGATCGCATTTATCACCGCGCGCGACGGCTTCTTGCCCGAGATGCGCGCGTTCAAGAACACCGCAAACACGAGCGCGAGCACGCCGATCGGCTGCACCAGCATGATGGGGGCGAACGCGAGGCTGCCCATTTGCAGCAAAATCGCCACGCCAAACGCGGCGGTGCCGAGCAACCACACGGGGGTGCGCACAAGCCGCAGGAAGAATCCGCGGTCCTTGGGCTGCTCAGATGCGAGGGCTACGCCGCGGCTCTGCCAAATGTTTCCATACGAGAGCACGCCAGCCGAGAGGATGGCGAGGGCGATACCCAGCAGGTGAAGGCCGTTGACGTGCACAGTTGGATCCCCTCGACAGTGACAGGTGTACCGCTAGCCTACGGCGTCACGGCGTCGAGCACCTCGCGGCTCGCTGACTCACACACGTCGAGAAACGCGTTGAGTTCGGCGGCGGTGATGTTAGCGGGAGCGGGCGTCGAAACGTAGAGGTCTTGGCCGACCGTCTCGACCGTGAGGGTGCGGGTGGTCCTACCGGGATCGGCGCCAGGCGTAGCGTAAAGCGGCGCGCTGTCGGCTGCGCTGTCGGCTGCGCTGTCGGCTGCGCTGTCGGCCGCGCTGTCGGCTGCGCTGTCGGCTGCTGGGCAGTTCACCGTGCGCACCAGCGGCTGCAGCGAAGCGGGCGCATGAATGCGAAACACTAAGTCGGTGCGCAGCCCAGTGGGGCTCACCGCGCGGGGCGTGTGGGTCTGCCACAGTTCGAGGCCAGTGGGGGTGTCGTGCAGCAGGCCAGCCACTCCCAGCATGCTCACGGCGCGCGCGCCAATCGGCGGGCACACCGCTGGCATATGGTCGGGGTCAACCCGTGGCGCGTTGCCGCCAATGAGGGCAAGGCCGGTGCGCTCAGCAAAGTCGATGAAAAACGGCTCGTAACCGATATCGATGCGCAGCGCGCGGCTTCGGTGGCCGCTACGGCCCAGCGTGAGCGCCGAGCAAACGCTGCGTACGGCGCGCGCGAGCGGTGACGCATCGTCGGTGGCCGTGACGCTCAGCGCGGTGCGGGGCAGCGAATACGGTGCAACACCAGAGGAATCCATGGGCTCAGTATAGGCAGCGGTGGCCGCCATTCAGTCGGAGCACGTAGGCTGAGGGGGTGCCTCATCAATCAGCTGCAGACTCATCGCATCCCGCCGTTCCCGTAAGCATCTCACCCAAACTTCGTATGGAAGTGGCCGTGAAGTACTACGGCGAAGCCGAAGTGATCGACCGTGCACTGTCACTGATGGACGGCAACAACGAGGGCGAAGACTTTCTGCTGTTTGTGGGTGGTGAGCATGCGCAGGGCATTCTCGATGGCGCACCTGTGCTGTACTGGCCCGAACTGTGGGGGCTGCGTGCGCTGCTCTACGTGTGGCACGACAAGGCGACGCCCGCCGTGGTCAACGCCCTGCACAACACTGCCTGGCGCGTGCGCGAGATGGCTGCCCGAGTGATCGCCGCCCGCGAGCTTCCCGCCGCGACCGAACTCACCGAGCTGCTGGGTGACGACACCCCGCGCGTGCGCATCGCCGCGGCGCGCGCGCTCGGCGCCGTGGGCAAGCTCGACAACGTCGAAGACGTTCGGCCGCTGCTGAAGGACTCACAGGTCGAGGTGCGTCGCGCCGCTCAGCAGAGCATCGACGCGTTGCGCGCACGCTCACCCCGCAGTTAATCAAGAGTGCTCGTGCCTCGTTTCTCGCGCAGCACGCGCTTTACCGTCACCAAGGTGCGAGACCCGCGGGTGCGGGTACCGCGCGGCTATGACGAAGCGAACATACGCTGGGGCGGTCTGGTGTTGGCCCTCACACCGCTCGTGGCCGTGATCGCTGTCGCGGCAGGCTACGCCGCCGCCGACGAAACGCGGCGGCCGGTGCTGGTCGTGTTCGCTGTGGCGCTGACGGGCGTGCTGCTGACGCTAATCGGGGGGTTGGCCCCGATCCGGAGCGTACGCCGAGGCGCGGTACGCGCTGCACGCAGCGGGCCGCTTCGGCTCGTGAGCCGAGGCTATGGCGGGCGCCTGCAGCTCGCCGCGGCCGCATGTTTTGGGGGCGCCGCGGCGCTGGTCGCGAGGCCACTGCTGGTGCCGGGTGTGCCCGAGGTGATGGGGGTGTTTGGGTCGCCCGCGAGCGCGATCGTGCTCACCCTGCTTGCGCTGCTGGTTGCGGGCATCGCCGCGTTTCAGGCCGTGGAGCCCCCGGGTCTGAGGCTCGACGAGCACGGCCTCTGGCTGCAGCGGCACTTCACTGCGCACCTGCTCGCGTGGCACGACATCGAACGGGTTACGACCCATCTCGACGGCAATATTGCCTCCCTCGAGGTGCATCTGAGGCGCGGCCATGAGGTGCGGGTGCTGCCGCAGCATTTTGGCTCGGACGCCTACCTCGCAGCCGAGATCGTCAGCTACTTTCTGGGCACACCGGGCGCGCGAGCCGCGCTGTACGACCCGGCGCAGGCCCTCGCACTGGTGCTCAAGCTCAGTTCAGACTGAGACGCAGGGCGAGGGCGACTGCGCCTATTCGATCACGAGCGAGCGCGTCAGCAGCCGCAGCACCCGCCTGAAACCGAGGCCCGCGAGGGTCTCGCGCCACGCCGGATCACACGACGCATCGAGCGCCACGAGCACCGAAGACGCGCCCGCCGCCGCGAACGGCGCGAGCGCTGCCTCGAGCGCGGCACCGTCGGCCGCATAGTCGGGCTCGGGCTGCAGGCCTACGAGCACCTCAGAGGTCACCCAAATGTCATCGGGCCCCTCTTCAAGCCCAATCGCGAAGAGCTCTGACCCCTCGTCGAGCAGATCACCGAGGCGATCATCATCGATCTCGCGAGCGTTCGATGCCGCCCCGGTCGCTGCATTCGATGCCGGATCAGGGCGCAGCCACGTTTCGCCCACCTCCACGAATCCGGCACGCGCATAGAAATCGTCGGCTGACTCGGTGCCAGCGAGCACCTCGAGCGCGCTCGCCTGGGCGCCCCACTGCTCGATGCCCTCGGACTCGGCTTCTTCGAGCAACCAGCCGCCGAGGCCCTGCCCGCGCATCTCGGGTAGAACGGCCAGGCTCTCGAGGGTGACGACGGGGCCATCGCTCACCTCGTCAATGGGATCGTCGGCGTAGGCGAGAGCGTAGCCGATGACCTGCTCGCCCTGGCGCGCCACCAGCACAAACGCCGGCTGGCGTTCGAACACGCGCTCGTAGCGTGCGAGCCGCAGCGGCCAGCTCTCTCGCACCGGTTGCAGTGAGAGCCCCGCAGCGCCTGCGGTGGGCAACGTGTCGAGCACGGCCTCCCACACAGGCTGCACATCGGGCAGCAGCTCGGGGCCACCCAGGTCAACGCGAATGGGAGCAGAAGAGGAACGGGAGCTGGAGTGCTGGGCATCACGCATGACAGCGAGTGTACCGGCGCGCGCTGATCGCGGCCCCGGTGTTTGTCTGTGTGCTGCCTGCTGCCAGCTGCTGGTCAAGCTCCCACCACCTCGATACGATGGAGGCACTCAGAGCGACGAAGCTCAGCACTCACGCCGATGCGGCGGCGCTCACCCAAAGATGGGGGTGCGTGATGATCGACCTTCGCCGTCTCACCGAAGAGCAGCAGGCGCTGCGTGATACGGTGCGCCACTTCTCTGACACAGCGCTCGCGCCGTATGCGAACGAGCGTGACCAGCAGAAGATTTTTCCGCTCGACGTGTTTGCCGCGGCCGGTGAGATTGGGCTCGGCGGCATCTA
This sequence comes from Leucobacter faecis, assembly GCF_054456635.2. Lineage (NCBI taxonomy): Bacteria > Bacillati > Actinomycetota > Actinomycetes > Micrococcales > Microbacteriaceae > Leucobacter > Leucobacter faecis. The sequence continues at coordinate 15,790 of NZ_JBTJEP020000006.1, read as the reverse complement.
CACGCGAGAAGAGTACGGCGGATCAGGTCTCACCCGCGCAGACACGGCGATCATCTTCGAAGAGTTGGGGCGAGGGGACCCCTCAGTGGCCGCCTACATCTCCATTCACAACATGGTCGTGTGGATGATCGACACGTTTGGTGACGACGCACAGCGCGCCCAGTGGATTCCCCGGCTCGCACCGATGCGCGAACTTTCGAGCTACTGCCTCACCGAACCGGGCGCCGGCTCTGACGCGGCGGCACTCACCACGACCGCGCACCGCGACGGCGACGACTACGTTCTGAACGGGGCAAAACAGTTCATCTCAGGCGCGGGCGCCGCCCAGCTCTACGTGGTGATGGCGCGCACCGGTGGCCCGGGAGCGCAGGGCGTGAGCGCGATTCTCGTGCCAGAGGGCACCCCGGGGCTGAGTTTTGGTGCGCTAGAAAAGAAGATGGGATGGAACGCGCAGCCCACCCGCGCCGTCAACTTCGACGGTGTGCGCGTGCCCGTCACCAACCGCCTCGGCGAAGAGGGCCAGGGGTTCTCGATGGCGATGCAGGGGCTCAACGGTGGGCGGCTCAACATCGCCGCCTGCGCACTCGGCGGTGCACAGTGGGCGCTTGAACAGTCGATCCGGTACCTGAGTGCACGCGAAGCGTTTGGTGCGCCGCTCGCCACGAAGCAAGCGCTCATTTTTAGGCTCGCAGACATGGAGACCGAGTTACAGGCTGCACGTTTGATGCTCGCCCGCGCGGCCGAAGCGCTCGATGCCGGGCACCCTCAGGTGGCCGCCGTGTGCGCCATGGCGAAACGCTTTGTCACCGACGCCGCGTTCACCGCGGCTAACTCGGCGCTGCAGCTGCACGGCGGGTACGGATACCTCGCCGAGTACGGCATCGAACGGGTGGTGCGTGACCTGCGCGTGCACCAGATCCTCGAGGGAACCAACGAGATCATGAGCGTGATCATCGGCCGCTCCCTGCTTGACGAATAGACAAAGAGGAGTAACGCCATGACGAATATTGCTGTGATTGGGCTTGGGCACATGGGGGCGCCGATGGCCGCAAACCTCGTGACCGCGGGGTACGAGGTGACGGGCTTCGACCTGGCGCCCGCCGCGCTCGCCGCCGCGCACGCCCGCGGGGTGCGTGCGGCGCAGTCGGCGCGCGAGGCGGTGATCGGCGCCGACGTTGTGCTCACGATGCTGCAGACGGGGCGCAGCGTGATCGCACTGTTTGAGGGCGGCGTGCTTGACGCGGCGCCGCCCAACACGCTGTTTATCGAGGCATCGACCATCTCGGTTGAAGACGCCCGCGCAGCCCACGCGCTCGCGCTCGCCGGCGGGCACCGCAGCATTGACGCGCCGGTGTCTGGCGGCGTCGTGGGGGCCGAGGCTGCAACCCTCGCTTTTATGGTGGGCGGTTCCGCTGAGGACTATGCAGCGGCGCTGCCGGTGCTTGAGGCGATGGGGCAGCGCATCGTGCACTGCGGCGGCCCGGGTCTCGGGCAGGCCGCGAAGGTGTGCAACAACCTCATTCTGGGCGCGTCGATGATCGCCGTGAGCGAGGCGTTTGTGCTGGGCGAAAAGCTGGGGCTCACTCACGAGGCGCTGTACGAGGTGGCGTCGAACGCTTCGGGCCAGTGCTGGGCGCTCACCACGAACTGCCCGGTGCCCGGGCCGGTGCCGTCGAGCCCGGCGAATCACCACTATGAACCGGGATTTGCGGCCGCGCTGATGGCGAAGGATCTGGGCTTAGCCGAGGCTGCGCTCGACCACGTGGGTGTCGACGCGCAGCTCGGGCGGCTCGCGAGCACGCTCTACCGGGCCTTTGCAGACGGGGCGGGCGAGGGGCTCGACTTCTCGGCGATCATTCACGATGTGCGCGCACGCAGCGCGGGTGGTGCCGCGAGTGGCTGACTTTTTGCTGCCGTGAGGCTACGCTGCCGGTATGACTCGAGTGATTCTCTTTGGTGGACACGGCAAGATCGCGCTACTTACTGAGCCGCTGCTCGCGGGCCGCGGCGACGAGGTGACCGCGATCATTCGCAATCCGGATCACGCCGCAGCCGTGCGGGCGGCGGGTGCCGTGCCGCTCGTGGCAGACGTTGAGACGCTCGACACGGCCGCGCTGGCTGAGCTGATGGCGGGTCATGACGCGGTCGTGTGGTCGGCCGGGGCGGGCGGGGGTAACCCCGCGCGAACACTTGCGGTCGACCGTGACGCCGCGATACGTAGCATGGACGCGGCGGCGCGGGCGGGCGTAAAGCGCTACGTTATGGTCTCGTACTTCGGTGCGTCAAAGAACCACGGAATCGATGCGGCTCACTCGTTTTGGACCTATGCCGAGGCGAAGGCAGCGGCAGACGAGTATTTGCGGGCCACTGACCTGGACTGGACGGTGCTGGGGCCAAGCACGCTCACGCAGGAGCCGGCGAGTGCCGGAATCGATGTGCAGGCCGAGCGTGCTGGGCATGTTTCCCGTGAAACAGTGGCCCGCGTGGTCGCGGCCACCCTGAGTGATGCGACGACGATCGGTCGCACAATCAGGTTCAACGACGGCGACACTGCAATCGCCGAGGCGCTGCACGCCTAGCCCAGCGCTTAGCCCAGCGCGACGCCAAACATCTCGGCGGTGGCGCGGGCCGACGGCGTGCCCGCGTCGAGGTCGGCCCCCGCCGCGATGAGTGCCGTGATGACCTCGGTGTGGCGCTTAAAGATCGCCCCCGCGATAGGGGTTTGGCCGCGATCGTTAAGCCTGTCAACATCGGCGCCGCGCTGCACCAGCTCGGTCACGAGGCCAACGTGGCCGTGGTACGCGGCGAGCATGAGCAGCGTGTTGCCCTTTTCGTCAGTGAGGTCTGCGGGCACGCCCTGGTCGATGGCGGTCGCTACAAAAACGGTATCGCCGCCGCGTGCTCCGTCGAAGAGGCGGTGTGCAAACTCTAGGGCGTCGCCCTGCAGCCCTGTGGTCGGTTCAGTCATGCCACCATTCTTGCTGATCCGGAGCTCGCGTGCGCGAAGCCGAGCCGCGATCGGCCCGCGACCGCGCCCGATCGGCCCGCGCTACATTGCCGCGCCGTTACGATGGAGCGATCAGGCAGATCGAGGCGGCAAGGAGAATTACCGACGTGCTCTCTGAAATGGACCGACGGATCGTTAGTGCGCTGCAGATTGACGGGCGTGCGTCTTGGAACACGGTCGCAAAGGCGCTGGGGGAGCCGTTGCGCACGGTCGCCCGTCGAGGCAAGGAGCTGCTGGAGTCTGGGCGCGTGCGGGTCGTGGGACTCGCGAACCTCGGGCCGACCTGCGTGATCGAGATCACGTGCCGGCCCGCCCGGTTGCAGTCGCTCGCGCAGGAGCTCGCCGAACACCCCGGCGTTGTCTACGTCTTCGTGCTGGCGAGCCCCACGAGCCTGCTCATCGAGGTGCACGAGCAGACGTTCGACCTGGCGACCATGACGCTCACCGTGATTCCCGAGTTCGACGGCGTGCTCGAAGTGTCGGCGACCCCCGTGCTGCGCTACTTCAAGACGAACGCCCACTGGAACCCCGTGCTGGTCGCGGGTGACGATGCGTCACGCCCGAATCTGGCCCTGGGACACGAAGAATCTACGGCGCCGCCCGAGACACTCGATGCTCCGGATCGCGCGATCGTGGCAGCGCTCGAACGCGATGGGCGTGTGGGCGTTGCCGAGCTAGCTGATGTCGCGGGAGTAACCGAACCGACCGCGCGCAAGCGGCTGGCCGAACTACAGGCGCGCGGTGCATTCGCAATTCGAGTGCTCGCTGACCCGGTCGACCTGGGGTATCCGGTTGAGGTGAGCGTCAAACTGTACTGTTCACCGCAAGATGCTGAGGCGGTAGGGCTCGCGCTCGCAGCAGTGCCCGAGTGTCGATACGCCGCCCAGGTGCTCGGGGAGCATTCGATTGTGGCGCACTTTAACGCGAGGGACCTGCCGCACGTGCGCGCGATACTCGCCGAGGAGTGGATCGCCCGGGTGCGCACCGTGCACGCGTCACTGGTGACGAAGGTACTCAAGCGCGGAGGTCGACTTTCCTCAACGCACGTGGCATAAAACTAAAAGAATAGTTAATTATTTGGCAATAACCCAAAAAGCTGATTGACTGTGTGACTGTAACAATAAGTCAACGGCGATGGGATGTCATGGGAAGTTTGGTAGAGCTCAGTGCGACGCAGCTGCGCGCGCGCCTCGCGCACCGAGAAATAAGCGCGGTTGAGGCGGTCACCGAACACCTCGCCCAGCTCGAGCGCACGACCGAGGTCAACGCGATCGTGACGCTCGACGCCGAGGGTGCGCTCGCGCGTGCCGCCGAGCTTGACCGCCAGGGCCCCACACTCGAGCAACCGCTCTTTGGGTTGCCCGTCGGCATCAAAGACACGCACGACACGGCGCAGATGCGCACCACGTACGGCTCGATCCGGCACGCTGATCACGTGCCCGAGCGTGATGCACTGCACGTGCGTCGCATGCGCGACGCCGGTGCGATCGTGATCGGCAAGACCAATGTGCCAGAGTACGCGGCGGGCTCACACTCGGTGAACCGGGTATTTGGCGCGACCCACAACCCCTACGACCTGAGCCGATCGGCGGGTGGTAGCAGCGGCGGCGCGGCGGCCGCTCTTGCCGCACGCCAGGTCGCGCTCGCAGACGGGAGCGACATGGGAGGCTCACTGCGCAACCCCGCGTCGTTTTGCAACATCGTGGGCCTTCGTCCCTCGCCGGGCGTCGTGCCGAACGCCGAAACGGGCAACCTGCTCACGCCGCTATCGACCGCGGGCCCGATGGGCCGCACGGTCGACGATGTTGAGCTGCTGCTGCAGGTCATCGGACAGCCAGACCCGCACAGCCCGGTCGCCGCACCGCGTCTAGGTGCGTTCGGCCAGGCCGTGCCGCTGCGCGGCCTGCGGGTCGCGTGGGCACCGACACTCGGCGGCAATGTGCCCGTTGAGCGCGAGGTGCTCGCCGTGCTCGAGCGCGCCGTCGCGGTGTTTGCCGAACACGGAGCCGAGGTCATCGAAGCGTTTCCAGCGGTTACGGGCGCTGCGCAGTCGTTTGTCGACCTGCGCTCGGCCGAGTTTGATGCCGAGTGGGGCGCTGCGCTCGCCGCTGACCCCGAAGACTTCAATGAGCGCATCACCTGGAACATTCGTCGCGGGCAAGATCTCTCGGGGCACCAGATCATGCGCGCGCAAGAACACCAGACCCTTTTGATGCGTGCGGCCGCGCGCTTCTTCGACGAGTTTGACGTGATTCTTGCACCCGCGTCAATGGTCGCGCCGTTTCCTGGGGAGTGGGACTACCCACGCGATGTGGCGGGTGAGGCGCAAGATAGTTACCTCGGGTGGATGCGCGCCGCAACCATCGTCACGATGCTGGGTGTGCCCGCGCTGTCAGTACCGGCGGGTTTCACGTCTGATGGCCTGCCGATCGGTCTGCAGATGATCGCACCGTACGGCGAAGACGCGCGGCTGCTTGGCATGGCGCGCAGCTTTGAATCACTGACGGGCTACGCCGGGCAGGCCCCGCGCTTCGCGTAGGCGCGGTGGCTTGTAGGCGCGGTGGCTCTTGGGCACCCTGCGTTCACGCTCACCTCGCATATTTTCTTCAACATTCAACAACCTCGATGCATAGGAGCATTATGAGACCCCGACTGTTCACCCCCGGGAGGTTTGGCATCGTTTGCCTGCCCGCCCTCGGGTTTCTGGTTATACCCTTTCTGCCGTTCGCGACGACGCCCACCCTGTGGTTTGGGCTGCCGGCGGTTCTCGTCTGGAGCGCGGCGATGGTCGTGCTTTCGGTCGTCGCACTACAGATCGTTGAACTGCTCTACCAGCGTGCGGGTGGCCGTGAGGCCGATGCTCGTGAGGCAGAGCGCTTTGCGACCGAGCAGATCGAACTGATTCGCGCGCACCGACTCGCGCTTGAAGAGCAGGAGGGGCAGCGATGACACTCTCCATCATGATCGTGGCGGGCATCGTCGCGATTGGTGCGCTGGGGCTCGCGAGCCGTCGCCGCCAGTCGAGCATGAGCAACTGGACGGTCGGCAACCGCAGCAATCCCAAGTGGACCTCGTGGTTCTTGCAGGCCGGTGAGTCGCTCACGACCTTCAGTTTTCTGGGCCTCGCGGGCCTCGCGTTCGGCGGCGGTGTCAGCTCAACGTTTGCCGTCGCCTACCTCACGATTTCGTGGCTCGGGCTGTACTTCGTGGCCCCGCGCATTCGCGAGTTTGGGCAGCGTCGCGGGTACCTCACCATGGGTGACTTCTTTGAAGACCGCTTTCGCAGCCGCGGGCTCGCCCGCGTAGTCTCGCTCATCGGAGCACTCGCACTGATCCCGTACCTGCAGCTGCAGATCACAGGGCTCGGCATGATCGTCGAGCTTGCCACAGGCAGTTCGGGCGCGCGCGGCCTCAGTATGGTCGTCGCGAGCGTGCTCGTCGCGATCTTCGTTGCATGGTCGGGACTCAAGGGCATCGCCCGGGTCGCGATCTTGAAGGATGTGCTGATGGTGGTCGCGATGGTCGTCATTGCCGGCGGCCTCGCGATCTCGTTCTCAGGGATCCCTGAGATCTTCAGCCAGATCGCGCGCGACGCCCCGGTGCTGTTGACAATGCGCGTCGACGGCTATGACCCGCTGTTCTTTGTAACCGCGACGCTCGTTACCGTGATCGGCTCAAGCTTCAACACCCTGCCACACCTGTGGCCGCCGGTGCTCGCAGCCAAGAGCGGCGAGGTGCTACGTAGCAATGCAAAGTGGTTGCCGATCTACCAGCTCGTACTCTTCTTGCCGATCACCGCAGGTCTCGCCGCCGTGCTGGTACTGCCTGAAGACACCGTTGGTAACGCCGTGCTGCTGTCGATGTCTGGGGTGATGCTGCCCGAGTGGCTCGTCGGCGTTGTCGCCATCGCGGGCGCATCGGCAGCCATGGTTCCCGCCTCGGGTATCGTCATGGGCATCTCGACGCTCGTTACCCGCAATGTCGTGCGCGAGCAGCGGCCCGAGCGCCAGATGATGCTCAATTACGTCGTCATCGTCGCAGCAATTGGACTTGCGCTCGCTTTCGGTCTTGTGCGCTCTGACATTGGGGCACTGCTGCTGCTCACCTACGGCTGTACGACACAGTTCGCGCCCGCCATTGCTATCGCACTGGCAGATCGGGTGCGTGTGGGGGCCTGGCCGGTGGGCTTGAGCATTGTGGCAGGCTCGGTCACCGTCGCAGTCATCACGTTCGCCGACATTCACATCGGCAGTTGGGACTCGGGGCTCATCGCCCTCGCTCCTAACCTCATCGTGCTCGTGGTCGCCGAGGCAGTGCGCCGGGCGCGCGGTGGCACCGACCTCGAAGAGCTCACGTTCGATCGCAGCGGCAAGGTTGAGGCGGCCCGCTAGCAGCGCTGCGGATATCGCGATCCCGTGATCGCTCCCTCACTGGCCCTCACCTGAAGCATCCAGCCCATACCAAGGGGTTGCGCAATCCGCTCAATGAGAGTGGAGTGGAGGTGAGGGCCGCGGGGCCACCGTGCGCCTGTCACGAGGTGAGGAGTGGACCATGCGCGCAGCACGCTACTACGACAGAAAAGATATTCGTATCGAGGATGTGCCCGAGCCCGAGCTACGGCCGGGGGCAGTCGCCATTGACGTGGCCTGGTGCGGAATCTGCGGCACGGACCTACACGAGTACCTCGAGGGCCCCATTTTTGTGCCGCCCGCTGGCCACCCGCACCCCATTTCGGGGGAGAGTGCACCCATCACCCTCGGCCACGAGTTCTCGGGCACCGTCACCGCGCTCGGTGACGGACTCAACGAAGGCCCTGACGGCCTCGCCGTGGGTGACCGCGTGGTCGTCGAGCCCTACATCATCGCCGACGGCGTCGACACGGGGCCGGGGCAGGAGTACCAGCTCTCGAAAGACATGAACTTCATTGGCCTGGGCGGGCGCGGCGGCGGGCTCGCCGAGAAGATCGTCGTCGATAGGCGCTGGGTGCACCCCATCGGTGACATGCCGCTCGACGAGGCTGCGCTGATCGAACCGCTCTCGGTGGCCCACCACGCATTCGTGCGCTCGGGCGCGCAGGCAGGCCAGGTCGCGATTGTTGGCGGCGCGGGCCCCATCGGATTGCTCACCGCGGCGGTGCTCAAAGCCAAAGGTCTCACCGTCTATATTTCTGAACTGTCTGAAGCGCGCAAAGAAAAGGCGCGGTCCACCGGCGTCGCAGACGATGTATTTGACCCGCGTGACGGCGACGTCGCCGAACGGGTACGTGCCCTCACCGGCGGCCGCGGCGCCGATGTCGGCTTCGAGTGCTCGTCGGTGCCCGTCGTGCTCGACATGCTCATCGACGCGGTACGCCCCGCTGGCGTGCTCGTGAACGTCTCAATCTGGGGCCACAAGCCCGAGGTCGATATGCCGCGGCTCGTACTCAAGGAGCTCGACCTGCGCGGCACGATCGGCTACGCGAACGATCACCCCGCCACCATCGAGCTGGTGCGCAGCGGTGCTCTCTCGCTCGCTCCCTTTATTACGGGCCGGATCGGGCTGGGCGGGCTCATCGGTGAGGGCTTCGATCAGCTCATCAACCACAACGACAGGCACGTGAAAATTATTGTGAACCCGCGGGCGTAGGCGAATGCGCGGTGCTCGTTAGGGCGGTGCGGGTGTCGCGTACCGAAAGGGGCCGTGCCGCCCGGGCCACACCGTGACATGATCAAGGCATGACCGGCAAAGCACAACTCACACACGATGACGCGGTGGCGCTCGCCGCCAGGGCAGAGGCGATCGCGACGATCTTGCACCGCGGTCAGGCCGACAAAAACGGCGACGACTACATCGAACATCCGCGCAGGGTGGCGGCGCGCTTCGACCCGTACACCGAACCGTTCGCGCACGCGGCCGCGTGGCTGCACGACACCGTTGAGGACTGCGACGTTTTGCCCGACGACCTGCGTGATGCTGGCATACCCGACGTGGTGGTCGACGTGGTGATACTCCTGACGCGTCGCCAGGGCGTGGCGGCAGACGACTATTACCGCGTGATTCGCCGTGACCCGGTCGCGTTGCACGTGAAACTTGCCGACATTGACGACAACACGGACCCCGCGCGCACGGCCCAGCTTGACGAGCACACCCGCGTGCGCCTCGCCAAGAAGTATGCACACGCACGCGCCGTGCTCCGAGGCGCCTAAGTTCGCGTCGACTATGTCGCCGCGCGCGGCCTAGTGCCTCGCGCGAAAAATCGCGAGAATTCCCAAAAAACCCGCAGGGGTTGCTATTTCTCGCGAGTATGAGAGAGTAAATAGGTGAACTTTTCTGCCAGCGCAATGAAGCGTGGCGTGTGTGAGCGCCCGACAGAGGGGTTTTTCGAGTGCAAAGTGCCCGGGGGAGATCCCACCGGCCAGAAAGGATGATGTGCAGCAGCGAAAAAGAATTGCGATTATCGGAGCAGGCCCCAGTGGGATGGCGGCACTGCGTGCGTTCGCGGCAGCGGAGGCCCAGGGAGACACGAACCCTGAAATCATTTGCTATGAGAAGCAAGACGACTGGGGTGGCCAGTGGAACTTCTCGTGGCGCACAGGCACCGACCACTACGGTGAGCCGGTCCACTCAAGCATGTACCGCAATCTCTGGTCGAACGGGCCCAAGGAAGCGCTCGAGTTCGCAGAGTACACCTTCGACGACCACTTCGGCAGGCCAATCTCGTCCTACCCTCCGCGCGAGGTGCTGTGGGACTACATCAACGGCCGAGCCATGCAGTCGGGCGTGAAAGATCGCGTACGTTTTGCCCACGCCGTGCGATGGGTTGACTACAACGAAGAGACCGAGAAGTTCACCGTCGTCGTCGACAACCTGCGCGCGAAGCAGTCAAAGCGCGAGGTCTTCGACGAGGTCATCGTCGCGACAGGTCACTTCGCCTTCCCTAACGTGCCCCACTTTAAGGGCATGGAGTCGTTTCCCGGCGAAGTGATCCACGCGCACGAGTTTCGTGGGGCTGAGCGTCTCGAAGGCAAGCGGGTACTGCTCATCGGAGGCTCATACTCGGCAGAAGACATCGGCGTGCAATCACACAAGATGGGCGCAAAGTCGGTCACGATGAGCTACCGCTCACAGCCGCAGGGTTTCGCATGGCCACAGGGCATGGAAGAGGTGCCCGAGATCGTCGGCTTCGACGGTCAGATCGCAACCTTCGTAGACGGTCAGACGCGCGAGTTCGACACGGTCATTCTCTGCACCGGCTACCTACACCACTACCCGTTCCTGCCGCGCGAGATGCACATCGACTCGCCCAACAACCTCTACCCAGAAGACCTCTACCGCGGTGTGGTCTGGCAGAAGAACCCCAAGCTCTTCTACCTGGGCGCGCAGGATCAGTGGTTCACGTTCAACATGTTTGATGCGCAGGCCTGGTACGTGCGTGACCTGATTCTTGGGCGCGCACAGTTGCCCAGTGAGGCAGAGCGTAAGCAGCATGAGAAGGCGTGGCACGACCGCTTCACAGCAATCAAGACCGACGCTGCGGCGGTGAAGTTTCAGGCCGACTATATTCGCGACCTGATCGAAGCGACCGACTACCCGATGTTCGATCTCGACGAGGTGGTGCGTACCTTCCTGTCGTGGCAGGGTGACAAACAGGTCAACATTCTCACCTACCGCGACCGCACCTACCCGTCAGTTATGACGGGCACAATGGCCGCGCTCCACCACACCCCGTGGCTCGAAGAGTTCGACGACTCACGCGAGCGCTACCTTCAGGGCCCGCGTACGAGGGTTACGAAGTAGCGAGCAGGCTCGCGAGGTCGTGCCGGTTGCGTGCGCCGAGCTTTGCTCGTGCGCGCGCAACGTGCGACTCGGCAGTGCGCACGCTGCACTGCATCTGATCTGCGATGTCTTTATTGCTGAGTCCGTCGGCCGCAAGCTGAGCGGCGTCGAGCTCGCGTGGCGTAAGCTCTGCGCGCTGGCTCGTTGCGGTGTTTGGCGGCGTAAACCAGGCCAGACGCTTTTTCGCAGCAGAGGTAATTCGGCGCTGCAGCTCTTCGCAGCGCGTGATGTTGGCGCTCGCGCGTCTACGCGCGTAAATGTCGTGCGCGCTTGCCGTGGCAGCGAGCGCGGGCCCCCAGAGCTCGCGCTTTTCGAGTGACTCAGCGACGCGCAATAGCTCGGCGGGGTTCTCGTCGGCCTCGGCTTTCAGGTGCCGCTGCACGAGTGTGAGCATGGGGATCCAGTCAGCGTCGAGATTAGTGGCGACACCTGGGCTTTGGCGTCCGAGCGGCGCGATCTGCTGCGGTGCTGGCGCAACGAGGTCGTGGCGCCCCGCGAAGTACGCGAGTACCTGCTCGTGTATCGACAGTGAGCCGGCGACGGGCGCGTGAGGTGCGCGAAGGCGAGCGCCTACCTGAGCGATCGTCTTCTGTAACCTGGCCGGGATGAACCGGGGTACGCGACGTTCAAAATGAGCCCACTCGGTAAGTGCACGGTCGGTGTCACCGCAAGCCAGGGCCTCGGCCGCCGCCAGCATGTGGTTGGCCCAGATGATCTGGCGGTGCGGTGCAGGCATACGCGAAATAATCTCGCGCAGCTGATCGGCGAGGCGGGCGTGCTGCGCGAGGAAGAACACGATCAGTCCCTCGGCGAGTACGACGGTCGCGACGATGTCACGCAACTCGACCGTCGAGTGCATAGTCGAGTTCGCGATGCGTGACGTGAGCTCGGCGAGTGTCAGGTCGCGCCGCGGCAGAAACCCGCGGCGCACCAGCTCGAATTCGAGCAGCAGCTCGGCCGCCAGGGCGATCTCGGGCACCTCATGAGTGACCGAAATTTCGTGCAGGCGCTCGGTATCAATCTCGGTAGCCTGCGTATCGTTCCACATCGTGAACACCTCGAGGGCCGCGCGCGCGGCGGGGTCGCTCAGCGTGCTCGCGCACGGATACAGCGGGTTGTCGGTGCTCAAACCCACCTCGGCGGCGAGACGCGCCTGCAGATACAGCTCGCCGAGCAGTTGGTTGCGTTCTGCGCTCGTGACGGCCTCGGGCTTGCGGTGCTTCGCGAGCACGTTCAGGCCTGCGAGGGGCGAGCTCAAGACAGCGGCGGTGCGCGCCTTCAACAGGGGGTTGAGCGATCCGGGGCCGGTGCCCGCGCGCAGCAGCAGCGCGCGGGCCTCGCCGCCCTCCCCAAAAGCGATCAGGTCACCAGCGATGCGGTGCAGCACCTCGGCGTGCGCGACGCGCGTATCGTCGCGCTCCATGTCTTCTGTGTGATTGAGCGCCCGCGCGCAAAAGTACGCGTCGTGCGGAGACAGCGGCAGGCCCAGTTCCTCCTGCGCAAGTAAGTGCCGGGCCGCACGCTCACGCACCGGATCAATGATGTCGGCTGATACCCGGGGCAGCGCCGCCGAGTAGATGCGGGGTACGCTGTAGAGTCCGGTGCGGCACTTCGTTTGGATCAGTACGGCGTGCTGCAGCAGGGTGTCGACGGCGGCGGAACCCACGAGGTCACGTGCGCCAGTGAGAGTGAGTGGGTCAACCTCTGAGAGGATCCACCCGGCGGCGGCGACCTCCAGTGTGAGCGGGCTCGTGAGCGATTCAGCGGCCCGCAGGTGGGGGAGGGCGAAGTCGCTGAGGCGCACACTCGAGATCGAGGGTGACGGAGTGAGCGTGATGCGTTCAGAAAGCGAGATCTGCAGGAGGTCGAGCGCCCAGCCTGGGCGACCCCACGCAAGCGACTGAATCGCGGTGATCGTCGCTGTGTCGAGGCTGCGCGGGCTTGAGTCGTGCAGCAGACGTGCGATTTCTTTGTCACTGAGTGCGGGCAGCTGCACGTGTCGTACCGTGTCGAGCGAGTGGCGTAGCGCGGGGGCAGCCTGCAGCGCGCGCATAAGTACAGCGTCGTAGGTGTCGCCTGTGGTTTGCTCGGCGATCATGCACAGCGAGCTGCCACCGTGCTCCCAGTGCTGTGCAAGAAGGTGTAGTACCTCGTCGCTCGCAGCCTCGAAATCATCGACAAGCAAAACAGTGTCAGCTGGAATGCCTGTTGGTAGGGGCTCGTCGTCGCGGCAGAAGATCGTGACGTGTGCGCGGCCTGCCTCGCTGAGAGTCGATGCCACTTCTTCGAGCGCGTGTGTGCGGCCCGAAGCGCTGGGGCCCGCGGCGAGGATCCCGCCGGGCTGCTCAAGCTGAATACCGAGATACGCGACGAGCGCGGCGCGCGTCTTGATGCTCTTGTTTGGCATGCTGCCCCCTGTTGACTAGCTACGCGTGTCTTGTACGGAGGTCAGCTTAGCTGAGTGCGTGCGTTGAATCTGGGGCTTTGCTCGAAGACGGCTTGGGATGTGTGCGTATTTGATCGGTAGTTGTGCGTAGTCACCCGCGCACTTTTGGGTTCACGTGTGCGTAGTGGGGTGGTAGTCCTTTCGCCTGTACGTAGAGAAGCTACAGATGTCAGTTGGTACGCAGATTGGTGGAGTGGGTGTAAATATTCCCCTACTCTTCGACACGGCGAGCGCGCACCCGTGCGGTGCGCTACGCAGACCGTTCCTCGCGGCAACTCATTTTCAATGAGTGCGGCCGTGCACCCGTCCTAGAAATCTGGGGGAATCAGATTGCATACCGAAACACAGGCGAAGCGGCTACGCCGCGGCGTGACGAAGGGGCTCACCCTCGGCACGGCCGCAGCGACAGCAATTGCATCGCTCATGCTCGCGCCCGCGGCAAACGCCGCAGACGTGACGCTCGATAACTCGAAGGCACCCTCGGCGGCACACGGCCAGGCGCTCGCGCTTGACGGGCTGGGCTTGCCGCTCCTGGGCGCAGCCGGCTCGACAAGCGAGTTTGGCGGCCAGCAGGGAGGCCTTTCTGGTCTTGACCTGTCAGTGCTCGGGCAAGAGATTGAGCTCGGCACGATTACGCTGCCGCTGCTGAAGGACCCGAACAACCCCAACAGCAATGGCCTCCTTGAGCTTGGTGATGCGAGCCTGTTGCGCGGCTATTCGGCTGCGAGCAAGAAGACGAGCGCAGTGGCTTCGTCTGGTTTGATCACCGATGAGGGTGCGCTGAACCTTGCGGGTGCCCCCAATGACGAGCTGAACGCTGCACGCGTTGACCTGACGGCGCTGCTCGACCAGCTGGGTCTTTCGGGTATTACCGACGGGATCATTGATGAGCTGAGCCTTGAGCTTGGTGCCGCGAGTGCGCGCGTCGAGAAGACCGACGAGAAGCTCTCCTCGCAGTACGCGGTGGCGGGGCTTGAAGCCAATGTGGGCGCACCGCTCGTGGGCGGCGTGACCGACGGGCTCGACGGTGTCGTGAGCGCGCTCGGTGGCACGCTGAACGGTCTTGTGGGCAAGGGTGGCGTCGTTGACGGTGTGCTTGGCTCGCTGACGAAGGTCATCAACAGCATCAACATTCTGGGCATTGCAAAGCTCAAGTCGACTGGTATTGAGGCACAGGTCAATGGACTGGGTTCTATTCAGGATAAGAACTCATTCGTGGAGAAAGTGCTCGATGAGCTGATTCGCACACCGCTGAGCAACAAGGATGGGTCGGTAAACGTCGACCTGCAGGCCGGCACGGTCTCGCTCGACCTCGCGGCTCTTGCCATGTCGGGCAACGGTTACGAAAACCTCAATGACCTGCCCGCGAACACGAGCCTGCTCAACGATAAGACCGTCACGGCGATCACCAACGGTGTTACCGAGGCGCTCCTGGGCGACGGCAATGCAAACTCGCTCGTGAACAAGCTCACCGCGATCCTCACTGATCACCTGTGGAACTCGGTGACGCTCAACATCAACATCAATGTTCAGGCATCGCTGCTGTTTGGCTTGCTGAATGTCGTGAAGGCTGACGTTGGAATCAACGGTTCGCTTGCTGAGTTCGCTGGCTACGATGGCCAGAAGCTGAAGGACGAGAACATTGAGATTGGTGCTGATCTGCTCGGCATTAAGCTCGGCGCGCTTGTCGATCCGATCGTAGGTGGGCTGCTCGAAGCTCTCGTGAACAACCTTGCAGGCCCGCTGCTCACCACCGTGACCAAGGATGTCATCGGTCAGGTACAGCCCCTCGTGTCAGGCCTCGTGTCAGGCCTTACTACGCCGCTGCTGCAGACCCTCGAACCCGTGCTCACCCAGGTGGCCACGGTGACGATTAACGATCAGCCCGCACAGGGAGATCTGGGTGCTGGCAGTCACACGACGAACGCACTCGCTGTGAAGGTTCTTCCCGCTCTCGGTAAGAACGCGGTCACCCTCGAACTCGGCAACGCGAGCGTGAAGGCAGCCGACATTGTGACCTCGCTGACGGTGAGCCCCAACCCTGTAAAGCAGGGTGGCAAGGTCACTGTTAAGGGTGACGGCTACGGTGCGACTGAAAACGTAACGCTCAAGTCGGCGCTTGGCGCAGACAAGACCATTAAGACCAACGCGAGCGGCGCATTCACCGCTGAGTGGGCTGTGCCCGCGAAGCAGGCTGTTGGCTCCGTGAAGTTCACGGCTACCGGCGTGACCAGCAAGCGCACCGCTACTGCAACCGTCAAGGTTGAGGCAGCGGGCACCGGCGCAAACGCCGGTGCGAACAGCAACGCGGGGGCGAGTGCGAAGGCTGATGCGAACGCGAATGCGTCGGCGTCGGCTTCGGCTGCTGCTGATGGGCAGGCGACGGCGGCGGCTCAGGCGGCGGCTCAGGCTGATGCGTCGTCGAAGGCGTCTGCGAAGGCGTCGGCGAACGCTCAGGCGGCGGCGAAGGCGGCGGCGAACCAGAACGCGTCGACGAATGCTTCGTCGAAGGCTGAGGCTGC